>JAKAVM010000072.1 GCA_021827485.1 Actinomycetes bacterium | reverse complement strand
TCCGATCTGTTGTAAATTGTCCACTAAGAGTCCCCATAACAGATATCTGGACCCCGGCTTTTGAGAAGATAGATTCAAGCATCTTGGTAAGAGTTGTTTTCCCATTAGTTCCGGTAACACCTATGATTTGGATCTTCTTGGACGGAGTGTCCCAGAAATGCGACGCAACTCTTGCCATTACCGGACGTACCAAATCGGCTTCAACAATAACCTGTGGGATTTCAATTTCCAGTTCTCGGCCAGTAAGTACGGCCACACACCCGTGGCCTAGAGCTTCGTCAATAAAGTCACTGCCCTTGTACCTTGCACCGTCGATACAACAAAATAAAGATCCTGGTTCGATTGTTCTGGAATCTAACGATAATGAAGTTATCATTACCCCAGGATTGCCGATTATTTTACAAGGAATCTCAATTGCCCTAGTTAGCTCCTCTAGAGATTTTCCGCTCATCTACACTTTACCTCTCACTTGGGGCAATTTGGCTCAATTAAGCGGTCTATTACTAGGTGCGCTTGACGACACGGATGAATTGGAGACAGTTCCACCTTGTCCATTCTGGGCTGGTGGGATACCGAGAAGCTCTAAGGAGTACCTTGCGATTTGTGCAAATACAGGGGCCGCAATGGACCCTCCATATACTGAAGTTTGTGGCTCTCGGAACGACACGACAATTGTTAGCGCCGGATTTTGAGCTGGTACAAATCCAGAGAATGTTGCCATGAACTCCCCAGGTAAATATCCGTCAGCCTTAGGATTTGGGATCTGAGCTGTTCCCGTCTTACCTGCAACTTGGTAACCAGGAACCACGGCCTGGGTACCAGTTCCCACAGCCACTACTTGCTCGAGCATTGCTTTCATCTCTGAATCAACATAGGGAGAAATTATACGACGTGATTTTGCAAACGGTACCAACTGTTTCTTGCCGTTGGCACCTATAGTTGCATCAAGTATGCGTGGAGGAACAAACACTCCACCATTAGCTATGACATTCATGGCATCAGCGAGCTGGATTGCAGTTACGCCAGTAGCTTGACCAATCGGAGCTGAGCCTATGGTGGTACCTGACCACTGGCTAAATGGAGTTAGGATCCCACTGCTTTCGCCGGGAAAGCCAAGCCCACTTACGGATCCAAACCCAAAAAGCCTCATATATCTATCCACATTTCGACCACCAAGCTTCTCGGCTATTTCAATAGTGCCTATATTGGAAGATTGAGCAATAATTTGAGTTGCATCAAGTGTCTCGGTGCCATGGCTCTCTGCATCCTGAAAGTATGTGCCTGCAACGTCAAGTAGAGGTGGGATAGTAAAGGGCGTTGTAGGAGTAATGATTCCTTGAGTAAGCGCTCCTGAAAAAGTGGTGATCTTCATGACAGAACCAGGTTCGTAGGTAAAATCTGTCGCCAAATTATAGCCTGCCTCAACCGGTGGACTTGTTGGAGTTGGGCCTTGTTGGAGGGAAGCCATTGCCAAGATCTCGCCCGTATGAGAATCGAGAACGACAGCGAAACCCGACTTTGCCTTACTCTGAACGATCTCAGATGCTATCGCCTGTTCAACCTCATATTGAATAGAAGCATCGAGAGATAAGACCAACCCCTGACCAGCAGCTGCGGCTTTGAGAATCTGTGTGCTCCCTGGGATTTGACTACCCCCTGGTGCTTCATCGGTAAACATAGACCCATTTGAGCCAGCAAGCTGTTTTTGAAACTCATACTCCAGGCCTGAAATCCCATTTCCATCCACTCCCACGGAACCTAGAAGCGGCATCGCCAATCCCCCGTTTGGATTGAATCTCTTTGGTTCGCTCAAGAAACCAATACCGGCGATATTCATAAGCTTCACTTTTCTAGCAAGCGAATTTGGAATCTCTCGGTCTACATAGGAAAACTCTGAATTGACCGTTATCTCCTTGTAAATCGTACTTTCTGAAAGAGGTAAGACCCGAGAAAGTTCTTGAGCAACTCTAGCGGGATCATGTATTAGCTTGGGATCGGAATATATCGTAGCCTGCGGAATCGAAACGGCTAAAATATTCCCATTCCTGTCTTCAATATCGCCTCTCGATGCCACAATTGGAACGATATGCTCTAATTGCGATGCATCGTATGCAGAGTATTTTGCTGCTGAAATTACCTGAAGATTGACTAGTCTAAGGGCAATAGTTCCAAAAAGTATCAAGAGGACCAATAGAAAAACTCTGTACCTTTTTATAGATGATTCTGAAATAGTACTGTTCCCAGAACCAGAACCATGCTTGACTCTCTGGGTGTGACCAGTATTCAGGACCCTGCTTATAGAAATTCGGTGCGCCTTAGGCTCGACCTGCTGGTTGAGACCCTGAGTCCTTGCTCGACCGTTAGGGAAGTCACGCAACTTATCCCCGCTTGAACCCGCCGACGGGCGGATAGGCCTCACTTGGGCTTGGCCCGGTAACCGACGGATATCTTAGGGGAAGTTGTGGGAATACTAGTTGATTTAGGGGAAGTGCTAATGGATAGTTGTGACAACGGAATTGGCATTACTGGAAGAGACTGAGCAAATGTCGGGACAAATGATAAAGGTGTCAAGTAGGTAACTTGTGCCGGGGATACCATTCCCATTTTCTCCGCGCTTGCTATAATGCGCTGTGGAGCCTCAAGCTGAGCTTCGTTATAGCGCAAGCGGACAACCTTACTAGATATTGCAGCAGATTGGCTTTGTAAAGCGTCAATCCTGAACTGCAACTGGTCAATTACTATGTGCGAAATCACTACCGCAAAAAGCCCAAACACTAGGGTGCAAGCAGCCACTCTTCGAAGTAGCCATGTCATACTAAAGCGACTAATGCTTAGTTTTTCTAAAGACCCATAATGTCTCAAATCTTGTTTGTGGCTTGCCAAAGATCTTGATCTCTGACCGGAAACGACCTTAATTCTACTCTTGGCCGTTGGAGCAGATTGCACTTGAACTCGCAAAGAAGGGCGCGTCCTACCCATGTGGGCCAAATTATTGAAAGCTGGATTTTTCTGCGCCATTTGGATCCTTAGACCTGTATCAATTGTCAGTTTTAGAAAAGATTTCAACAGCCCGCAGCTTTGCAGCACTTGCCCGTGGATTGGCTAAGACCTCACTATCCATCGGCCGGATAAACTTCCTTATGATAGAAGCACCAATTGGCGAGGGATCACAAACGCACGGTAGCCCGGCTGGACAACTACACTTACCCTTTGAGATCTCATCGCAAAAATGCTTGACAATTCTATCTTCACCAGACTGATAGGTGATAACCGCTATTCTACCACCACTGGAAAGATTGCGCCGAGCACTTTCAAGCGCTCCAGCTAAATTTTCCAACTCGTGGTTTACCTCTGTTCTTATTGCTTGAAAAACTCGTGTGGCTGGATGAACTCGTCCTCGTTGAAGGCGCTTTGGGATGAGGCTACTTACAAGACCAGATAGCTCACCGGTAGTTTCAATAGGTCTACCCTCAACTATTGACTTAGCAAATTTCGAAGCAAACTGTATCTCTCCATTGTCAATAAATAACTTGCGAAGCTTGTCGTACGGATAGGTATTGACAACTTCATAGGCGCTGAAATCTTGAGATTGGTCCATCCGCATATCCAATCGAGCATCAAACCGGATCGAAAAGCCTCTACTGGCAGTATCAAGCTGATGTGAACTGACTCCTAGATCGAACAAGAACCCACCAAGCGGATATGGTAGCTCTGGCAGCGTAATTTGATCTAGAAATTCAAATCCGAAATTCATAAGTTGAAAACGTCCCTTGTACGACTCTAGAACGCGACTGGATTCTCTAATCGCGTCTAAATCCTTATCGAGACCAATCAGAAAAATACTCGGGTTGCTTTCCAGAAGTGCTTTAGCATGGCCAGCACCTCCAAGGGTGCAGTCAACTATGGTTACCTGCCTCAAGTGTGCAAAAACTTCAACTACTCGGTCGACTAGAACGGGTGTATGAAACACCAGTTGGTGATCGAAAGATTTTTCAAAATCTACCGATCTAGAACTTGGTTGATCTGTCTGATTATTTCTCTTATTGCTTGCGTGAGGTAAGCTTTCATCATTGCTCATTCGTAGCCCCTCGACTAGAGGCGCGCCATTAGGACTGTTTTCCAAACGACGTTGATGGAAGTGGGCGGAGTAGGAGTCTTCCACCTTACTAGTCAAGGGGCTGCGAATAAACATGTCTTGTGAGACGTCATAGGATCGCAGGTTTTCTAAAGAAGTTACGGAATAGTTTGAGTCAACCATCTCCTCTTGGGAGGAGGAAAAGTCATTAGCCACGTCGTGACCCAAGTAACGCGAGTGATACTGGGGTCTTCCGACCCCCACGACTCCGCCAGCGGACCTGATTCTATCTAGCGCAGGAGAAATCTGGTTGTAGCTGGTTAGATTTAATCTCCCACTCGAAGTCGTTCCTCCACTGATTGACGTATTGGTTCCCACAGCTGGGGATTCCACAGTTCGACCCGATCCACCGCGCCATTGATGCAAACGTGGTCCTCCAGCTTGGCAAACTCCCGCAGCTTGAGTGGTATCATCATTCTTCCTTGCCGATCTATCTCTACCTGAACCGAGGCTTGAGCCCATAAACGCATGAGATTCCGAGATTCCGTTCCTTGACTCGACTCCTCTTGGCGAATTTCCAACTGGTGGTCGAACTCCTCTGGAGTCCAAAGTGCAAGACATCCGTCGAGGTGCTCTGAGAGGTACCCTCCCATGTCGAAGGCAGCTCGAAACTTGGCGGGTAGAAACATCCGCCCTTTCTCGTCGATCGAGTGCTCGTAACCTCCAAAAAACCTTGTCGGTGTCAACTGGTTCCACTTCGCTCCATTTCAACCCACTATACGCCTCAATCACCCACTTGTCAACATTTTCGGCGCAAAAAACCCAAAAAATCAAGATTTACGTCAAATGGAGGACCCGAACCAATTCCTTCCAAAGCTGATCCTGTAACCTCGAAAAATCGCGAATGGGACCAGGTTTACTCAATTGCCCAGTGTGATCTTGTAACCTCGAAAAATCGCGAATGGGACCAGGTTTACTCAATTGCCCAGTGCAATCAGACAACTCATAAAGTGAAACTGAGTTCCTAGCCAGGCGGCTCAACGCCATCTCACGATCTTCCATCGAAAGCTTCATCATCTCGCAGTGCGATTTGCTGTCGTAGTCTATCAGCATGCCTGTGCTGAAGATAGCAAAATCTCTAGTGCGCCTCTGGCTTATACCAACTATTTTGCGACCTCCTAGCGTTACCTCCCCCGCCCCAATTCCGGCATAACACAATTTCTTAGAGAAGTAATCTCGTGAAGACTTGCCAGTGAACACTGTGGCTTCATCGAGCCCGAATTGAATAAGCACTTTGCGCCAAACTTCACCTACCCACAGCGCCGCCTTAGCTACGTCATCAGACCACAAAGTATCAGTACTAGATATTATAAAATCTACCCAAAGGAATCTTTCAGGATCGCAATAAACAGAGCCACCACCACAACGTCTCTTGGCAATAGCTACGTTGCGACTAGAGCACTCAACTTCATCTACCTCATCTATGTGTTGTAAGGACCCCAACAAAAGCAGATTATTGCGATGGATAACTCGTCTGGCAACCCGGTGAAAGTTTGAGGGCTCCCAATGTGAACTACTAAGTGCTGGATCAAATTCAACTTCACTTGTTGACCAACAAGTGTGTTCGCTCTTACTAGAGAAGACTGGTTGCTGCAATCTTACTTGCGGACGCTCGATTTGGAGCGAGCGGCGTGTTGCGCTTTGGCGCGAGGGAAACGATCTTGGAGTTTACGCTGCTTGGCACTTGATAGCGCTGGTCTTTGCCCTCGGCCAAGCTAAGACCAAGGTACAATGCCCACTCTTGGCGAATACTTGGAGAGCGCGCCAATATCCAAATCTTCTCTTTGGGCCTAAAAGGTTTCCTGAACAGCTTGAGTCCGGCCTCTTCTGGAAGCCGATCTTCCTTTCGGGAGTTACACCGCTTGCAAGCAGCGACTACATTTTCCCATTCGTGTGGCCCGCCCCTACTCTTTGGTATGACATGATCTATATTTTCAGCCTCAGTCCCGCAATACTGGCAGCGTCCGCCATCCCTGAGAAAAATTGCACGTCGATTTAGGGCGATCTTGCGCTGATACGGTACTCGAACGTAGTGGGCTAATCTAATAACGGTCGGTTCATCGAAACTGCGTAGCTGTGATCTAAAAGTCCTTCCGCTAACCTCCAACGCCTCAGCTTTGTGGTCCATGACCAGGGTTAGTGCCCGTCTTGTACTGACTACGCATAGAGGCTCGTAGGTCATGTTCAAAACGAGAGCTTGGGTCATCAGCTACGCTGGCCTGGCCTTGTGAGAAACGCTACGGGATCCATCACGAAAATTCTACATTGAAAGTCGAATACATACTAGCAATTCAACTTGAATTCACTAGAGGACCTTCGATATCACCGACCTCTGCGCCTCCTAAGTTCCTTACACCAATAAAGATAGTCCATGTAAGCTGAGCTTTCGTCAATTTCGGCTAACCCAGAACTAGGATTAGCATCATCTGCTCCAACCAAGGGTCCATTAGCTCCCAGCTTGGCCGCCTCTGCTTGTCCTCCAAATACTGTTTTGGTCCGGAATTCAAGGTAACTTTCCCTTGGCAATGGTAGGAATGGCTTCGTTCGCCACCAGCCCGTTGGAACAAATGCGAGAAACTGAGTTATTGCGATAATCCATAGACTAGGCCGCTTGAGTACTTCAAGTACTAGTCTTGCATTCATAATTGATTAGCTCCGCCGGGTTTGCGACCACGGCCCTGTGTCGACCTTGGGCTCTCTGGGCAATCCTAGAATTTGCTCACCAATAATATTTCTTTGGACCTGGGAAGTACCTGCATAAATCGTCCCCGAACGAGCTTTCAAGAAAACGTCGTACCAATTCGATGCCGAATTGGCCGATCCCGAAAAGTCAGTAGGAAAGCTAATTGGGCCATTCTTATGACCTGGAGTCATGGCCTTTGCCCCCAGTATGTCCATTGCTAAATTAGTTACCCCTTGATGATACTCGCTCCAGTATATTTTGAAAATTGAAGATTCTGGACCTGGCTGAGAACCTGCTAAGTATCTTGTCAAGCTTCTATAGCCTAGAAAACGCATTATCTCCGCTAATGAAAAACATTTGGCGAGCCGTTGCCTTATGTGAGGATCTTGATTAGTCCCTTCAAGTTTTGCAAGTTCGATTAGCTTTCTAAGCTCCTCCATAAAGCGAATTGGGAAAGTGGCTGCAGCTTCACCTCGCTCAAACCCCAATAAAGTCATCGCAACTCCCCAGCCTTCGTTTACTTGACCAATAATATTTTCCTTACTAGTTCGAGCATGTGTCAGAAATACTTCGTTAAATTCTGAATCACCTGACAGCATTCGAATGGGACGAACTTCCACACCGTCTTGATCCATAGGAACAAGCATAAAGGTAAGCCCTCTATGCTTTGGCGCATCGGGGTCTGTTCGTGCGACGGCAAATATCCAATTAGCAAGATGACCGTAACTTGTCCAAACTTTCTGTCCGTCGATTACCCAGTCATCACCATCTAAAAAGGCTCTAGTAGAAATATTTCCTAAATCAGATCCTGCGTTAGGTTCAGAATAACCCTGGCACCATACATCCTCGCCAGAAAGTATTCGAGGAAGAAAGTATTCCTTTTGCTGCTCCGAACCAAGTACCAAAATAGTATTTCCGATCATCTGAATAGAAAAGACGTCATTTGGTCCGCCAGTTGGAACTCCGAACTTTGTGCATTCCTCCATCAAAACAACCTGTTCCAAGGGTGTTAGATCCGATCCGCCATATTTTTTGGGCCAAGAAACTGCTAGGAGTCCATTTTGGTGAAGTATTGATCTCCAATTTTTAATGAATTGGTCGCCTTGCGACTTGTCCATTGCACCGACACCGCGAAAATCTTTTGGTAGGTTTGAAGCAATAATTGACCTTACATGCGTTCGAAATTCTTCTGCTTCTTGCGGGTAGCCAATTTTCATTTGTTTGTCCCTGTTGCACTGGATTCCAAGGTATTGGTATCTAATTTACCTAGCGACCTAAATCCAACAGCTCCTGCTCCGATCAAAGGTCCATTAGCTCCTAACTTGCCCGGCCGTATTTGCGCTCCAGCCGAGAAATCAAGTCGAGCACAGTTGTCCAACTCCTGTTGGGCAGCTCTAAAAAATGCGTCACCGTAGCCAAGCGCTACCGATCCAGCAACAAGCGCCACTTTTAGATCAAGTAGGTTGGCTACCGACGCTATTGCCCTTCCGGCAAGTTGACCTACCCTCAATTTCATTGCATCGTCTGCCTGACTAGCTGGACGCCCGATTATAGCCTGGACCGCTGTACCTGAAATTTCTGCTTCAAGACATCCTCTAGAGCCACAGGCACAAGATCTGCCTTGTGGCTCAACGATTATGTGACCTAAGTGACCACAGTTGCCCGACTCGCCATCGAGCAAGCGCCCATCGATAAATATCCCTCCTCCAACACCTGTTGAAACAACCACCGCAATGAAATTTCTTAGATTCTTCGCTCCTCCTTGCCAAAACTCACCAAGTGCAAGTGCCTTGGCGTCATTATCAATTGCAACTTTTTGTGAAAATCGAGCCTCAAGTCGTTGGCGAAGCGGAAACTGCCTCCAACTTGGTATATTCAGTGGAGATACACTCTCTCCGAAGCGAGCCATTGGTCCGCCACACCCAACTCCGCAAACCTCTAAAACGTGGTGCGGATATTGAGCAGCAAACTCCCCGGAAATTTTCTCCAGTAAACTCGCAACTTCCTCAAATATAATTTCCGGCGAATCCGGCTTCCACGGATTTGGTTGAGGAGTGGCAATCGACGAACTAAAGAGTATCTCTCCGGCTTCGGAAATAACTCCAGCAGCAATTTTCGTCCCACCAATATCTAAAGCAAGGCAAAAGCTACTCATCGGACAGGCTCTCGACAGGTAAGCTTTTCTCCAGGAGCGTATCTCGCGCAACGCAAGAACTTTTCATTACCAAAGACTACAAGAAGTTGGTCGGTAAAATCTAAAAGCTAGTTATCGCGATGGAACCTCTGCTTGAAACCTTGGCGAGCTTTATCGAATGGTTTGGTGAGCCCTTTATCTTGCACTGCGGAGGTCAAATCAGAGATACTTGCTTTCCCAAGCCTCTTGATATTGATCGGAATAAATACCCCATTGACAAGCATAACCAAGAAGCCTCCGAGGGCTACCGCTGTATTGGAGGTAAAACTCGCCAATATGATGATCAACCCAACAATGGATCCAATCACGGCCCATTTCAGATGACGCCCAGCATGAGTATATACAGTCTCGGACTTTACCCTGTCGGCAAAGTCGGGATCCCTCTCGTAAAAACTTCTCTCGATCTCGTGAAGGATCCGTTGTTCTTCTTCCGAAAGAGGCACCTAATTCTCCTTCAAGCCTCGCATCTTATAACTTTCAGATGACTTCTTTAATTTTGCCATATCTGGAGCCTAATAACAATAGGATCCCGAAGGCTGATTTTTGATTCTTCAACCTATCGCTACTATAACTATACACCCGATTTTTTCCCGTACCAACCAGGAATTTGCGTAAAAGATTAAAAATCACTTTTTGAGCAATTCACCTGCAATCAGTGCTTGGGGGCCGAATCGCTTCTTTACATCTTCCACTGCCCTGACTAGATCAGTATTTCTCTTGCGCCTAGAGCTTTCTAATCCGGTAAAATCTCCGGCTCCGTCAGCCTTGTCTATCTCAAAGGACGTTTGGATATAGCTTGAATCGATAGGTACAAAGTGTGATACCGTTACCCCAAGTAATCGAAATGGCCCCTTCCCTAATAGGGGCGAAATCAACCGTTGCGCTATGTCTAGTATTTCCAAACTATCAAACGTAGCATTGGGTAAAGTTTGAGATCGCTCGATAACTTGGAACTGACTAGTTTTTAGCTTTAGTGAAACTGTTCGCGCTGCTTTACCAGAGCAGTAAAGCTTTGACGCTACTTCCTCGACGGCTCTAACCAATGATGGACGAAGTAGTTCAATCGAGGCAAGGTCGCTCGAAAAGGTCTCCTCCGAACTGATAGATTTTGCGCGCACGTTAGGAGCCACGCTCCTTGGGTCGACTCCTCGCGCCATATCGAAAACTCTTCTTGCCAACTTATTTCCCAATCTTGAATGCAAAGACGCATACGGCACAAGACGCAGATCTGCCACTGAACTTACTCCCATCTGAGTGAGCTTTTTGCGAGTGGCGGGACCGATGCCTGGTAAGTCTCCTGGGGAGTGCGAGTCAATAAAATCCTGTTCAGTACCTCTCACCACAATGAACACACCAACACCGTCGGTCACAACCGGAATAAGTCGATGATTTTCACTAGATTCCAATTTTGCAGTAGGTTTCGCTCGTCGCGATGCCAACTTCGCCAACAATTTCGAATTGCCGATTCCAATTGAGCAATCGAGGCCTAGAGAGACTTTAATCCCAGTCCTAAGCTGATGGGCAATCTCGCATAAAACACTTTCGTTAACATCAAGGTTAGTGAAATCTAAATAGGCTTCATCAAGACCAACCGATTCCACCTGGCAAGAGTAGCGGTGAAGTATTTCCATCAAAGCTTGGGACACCTCTCTGTATCTTTGATGGCGAACTGGCACTACTATCGCGTCAGGACATTTCGTCTTTGCAATATTTACAGACATAGCAGACCTAACCCCATAGGCACGCGCTTGATAGGAACAAGAGGCTACCACGCCTCGTTCACTATCACCTCCTACAATTATCGGGAGATCTTTGTAGGCCAAATTATCTAAGACCTCAACCGAAGCAAAAAAACAGTCCATATCGATATGTAGGATGCAGCGGTCAGATTCAGGCAAGGTAAAATTTCCTGAACAATTCCGCGTATAATACTCCAACTTCTTTGCCAGCCTCCTCAGCCCGAATCCGTACCGAATCTTCAAGCCATTCCAGTGAGTTTCCAACTTGACTAGTGTGGGATTTGAGTGCTTGAACTTTCTTCGCCAGAGTATTTGAAATATCTACACCAACATCTGGCTCAAGACTTGCTGAGAGAAAAAGGTTCTTTACTGTGTGGGAAACACCTGCGTCCGGAAAGTATTTCGGTGAGCTTGCGCCATAGGAACATGCATCCACAACCAACTCCCCAGTTACTCGATGATCTCTGTGATTAATGTAGCGTTGTCCATAAAATAAAGCGCTCGGGTCGGGACACACAACCGTGTCTGGTCGTTCCTGCCTGATGAGCTTGACAATTGATTCCTCCAATCCAGCAACGTCTAGTCGCAAGCTCCCGTCCGGATGATCAAATAGAACACGCTTTTTGATACCTAAAATCTCAGCTGAACTCTCCATTTCATTACGTCGAGTTTCAATCAAGTCGTTAGTCTCTACGTCTGGGCTGGAAGTACCTTTATCCCCGCTGGTCAATACCGCAACGGCTATCTGTGAACCGTTCTCCCCCCAGTGCGACAGGGTACCTCCGCAAGCAACTTCACAGTCGTCGGGATGCGCATAAATCGCTAGGACACTTTCAGGAATATATTTGTCAAGCACAATCACTGATATCCAAATTACAACCCTGCGCAAGTGCGGATTGGCTTTCAAGACAGGCGACGCAATTATTCCAGATAATACCAAAGCTGTGGACGACTTTGGTTTTTTGGCCTAGGATAACCAAATCTAAACCACGAGGGTTAAGCCCGCTATGAATCACTTTCCCAAACAAAAACTCACTCGAAAAGACAAAGCATAGTGAAACCCAAACGCTCAATTGCAAAAACTAACTATGAAAGTTATCGACACGATCAATTCGTTGTCGGATCATCTGGAAGGTCGCGTCTATCCAGACCTGGTCTATATAAGATTGTACTTTTTGGGCTAGTCACACTTTTAAGCTGTCTGTTGCAGGCACCAACCGCGCTCGCATCTCAACATAGTTCTCAAAGCGTCTCGAAATCTCCCACACCACACTCTTCACATCTTTCTCACGCCCGCGCTGGCTCAACACCATCAACCTCCCCCACTTCCGTTGCTGCTCCCTCTCCACAAGTTGCCAGTACAATTAGTTCAATCCAGTCAAGTGACGAACCTATAGTTCTCCAGATAGCGCGACTCACAGATCAGCTTCAAAAAGTTGAAGAACAACTTGCGGTCGACCAAGTTAAAAAAGCCTTAGATAACTTGGAACTTAGTCAGGCTCAGTCTGTAATGCGCCAAGATGCAGTCGATGCGTTCATCTCTGGAGGTGAGTCGCAGCCAAATCTTTCCTTACTTGCTCCGTCCCCAGTTCCTCACTACTACACCGATGTCGTGCTTCGCCGACAACACGACATAGTGGAAACCCTTCACAAAGATGAAGCAAAAGCTAACTCCGATACCCAAACTCAGCTTGCCGATTACCAGGCTCTTGGGACTCTAAATGCTGCACTGACTAAAGAACGTCAAGCTCTGGAGTCCACGGTTAACCCTGATCCATCCCTATTACTAACTGAGCAAGAAATACGTGCCCAGGCTTTAGCCTATCAGCAGTCCCAAAGTGAACTAAATCAACAGAATTTTGGTGGTGGTAACTACTCAGGACAATCAGCCCTTTCTGCAACTGAGGCGCAACAACAATTACAAAGTAAGTATCCTTTTGGACCATTACTTCCCTCACAACTTGCCGCGTCCGGATTACAGGAAACTGGGCAGACGATATCTGGCGTAGCTTCGTGGTATGGTCCTGGATTCGATGGCCTACGAACTGCAAGTGGCGCTATTTACGACGAAAACGGCTGGACCTGTGCGAGTCCAAACCTACCTTTTGGAACCATGTTGCTTGTGACTTCGGGTTCGTACGGTGTTTTGGTGGAAGTGAACGATAGGGGTCCATACGCTGCGGGCCGAGTTCTGGATTTGAGCCACGCTGCTGCCGAAGCAATACACTCAACAGGTTTGGCTAATGTCGTCGCTTACGTCGTAGTACCTACGTAGTCTAAAACTAGTTTCCTAGCGAGAGCCTGTCGATTTATAAGAACTAGTTTCCTAGCTAGAGCCCGTCGATTCATTTGGTCAATTTACCTCATTCAACTTATCAGTATCTGGTTGCGATAATAAATCAACTTCTCGTTCGAAATCCGAGACATCCGAAAACTCTTTGTAGACGCTACTAAAGCGCAGATACGAGATATCGTCCATATCACGCAACCAATCAAGAACCTTAGCCCCAACGTCCTGACTCGATACTGGTTGAGGAAGCTCCCGAATTGATTCTTCTATCTCAAATGCAAGTTCTTCAATCCTATATCCATCAATTGGCCTGTTCTTCGCAGCGGCCAAGACTCCATTGATGATCTTATTTCGATCGAATGGCTCGCGACTGCCTGAGCGTTTTTCAATGATGCAAGCAGACTCCTCGATCCTCTCAAAAGTTGTGAAACGATACTCACACTTCATACATTCACGTCGTCTCCGGATTGCACTACCTTCATCACTAGCGCGAGAGTCAACCACTTTGTCATTATCTTCGCCACATGAGGGACATTTCACACCCAAGACGCTAATAGTGTTTCCTCGTTTGCAAAAATCCTCACCAAGAAATCTAATGCGGCTGAAAAACCTAACTATTGGCGGGTAAAATAATCCTTTGACCAGCAATTACTGTAGAAGTATGCCGCTCAGCCACTATCTCGTCCACAATTGGTCGCGGGTCTTGGTTCGGGAAGTGGCTTACAACAATTGACCAAAGCGAGTCTCCGGGTTCCACAGTAACTACGTTCTGAATTCTAGGTGATGCACCTGCTGCACGAGCGCCACCAGGCAAGAGCGGCGTGACATTGAATAGATATATGCCGATTACGAGGGCTCCCACCGCTACAAGCGCCATCCTCCTTCGTTTGAAAGGTATTGGCTTTCCCTTGTCTTCGTACAAATTAGCTGGATAAGTAGAGCAATTGTCTTCATTTACCAACAATGATGCTCCAACTCTAACTTTTATCTCTTGCATTGAATTGTCCTTTCAAATAGATACTATAATCGAACAACTGTTCGTTGTCAAGCAAATATAGAACAATTGTTTGATTATCGCACTATCTCCTGATAACCTACTTAGGAACCTTTGTTCGCCAGACATATGTTTTATTTATACACAACAGGTGTGACAGGAACGCTTGGAACAATCTTTTGAGGGTTCCCCAACTGAACCTAAGCTCACACCAGAATCAAGGAGATTTTTGATGGACCAGACCCAGCAGTACCCCCTCAAAGGTAAACGTAAGCTAATTCTCGAATTTATTATTCGTTCAGTCCACGAAAAGGGTTATCCGCCATCGGTAAGAGAGATCGGTGAAGCGGTTGGATTGGCATCCCCTTCGACTGTTCACAGCCACCTCTCTATTTTAGAAAAGCAAGGTTTCATATATCGAGATCCAACCAAGCCTCGAGCCCTTGAGGTTCGCTTTGATCCAAATTCGGGAGAGCCAGTGCGCTCCAGACCTCATAGGAGTATTCCGGTAGTTGGCGAAATTGCCGCTGGGACAAACTTGCTAGCTCAGCAAAATATAGAAGATTTTGTTGAGCTTCCAGAGGAGTTCACTGGAACAGGCACTCTTTTCATACTTAGAGTTCGGGGCGATTCAATGATTGAAGCCGGGATTTTTGACCGGGATTTTGTTGTCATTAGGTCACAGCCAACTGCGAATCAAGGAGAGATTGTTGCTGCTGGCATTCATGGTGGAGAATCAGACGAAGGTACTGTAAAGTACTACTTCACTCGCGACGATAAGGTTATTCTAAGACCAGCAAATCAACACTACTCTGATATCGTTCTATCGCCCGACGAGGTAGAAATCTATGGCAAAGTCGTTACAGTCTTGCGTAAACTCTAGTGTGAACTCTAGTGTGAACTTCCCGCCCTTCAGGCAAGGAGCTTGGAGCAACGTAGCTCGCCGAATGGAGTAGGACCTAACCTACTTTACTCGGTTTGTTATTAGAGTGCGGCTAAAGCGGCCTCGTAGTCTGCTCGCTCGCGAGGACTGCCAATATCATCAGAACAAATCATCCCCACGACAATCCCAGACTTATCAATTACAAATGTTGTTCTATTAGCGCACCCCAGTGTTTCATTGAATACTCCGTAACGCTTAGCTACTTCACCATGCGGCCAGAAATCCGAAAGTAGTGGGAAGGAAAAAGCACTTTCTTTGCTCCAGCGCGACTGACTAAACTTGGAATCACAAGAAACCCCCAAAACTTGAGCTCTTGCACTTTCAAATTTGGGAAGATCATCCCTTAGCGCGCATAGTTCGCCTTCGCATACCCCCGTAAAGGCAAAGGGGAAAAACACCAACACGACATTTCGCTCCCCCCGAAAGCTAGAAAGACGAATTTTCTCTCCACCAACTGATGTAAGTTCAAATTCTGGGGCCAGATCTCCGGATTCGATTTTTGAGCGTTGTTCATCCACCGATAAGATCATAGTAAATCCCAACCAAGTTTTCCAAGAGTTCTATCCTAAAATAATTTAGAGAGTGTCTCGAAAGCAGACGCTAGTTCTGCAAATTCGACTCGCTCATCTGGAGAGTGGGCCAAGCGAGAGTCACCTGGTCCAAAGTTAGTTGCAGGTATACCGAGATCAGCAAAAAGGCCTACGTCGGTGAGGCCCAATTTGGCTCTAGGACCTTGCGAACTAGTGCGAACCAGCTCTGCCAATATAAGGTCATCCAATAATGGCGGGGCACCGCCAGTGGCATCAAGGATCTGAACCTCATCTCCCAAACTGTGATCTATCCAGTCCAGTAGATAGTTGTTCAGCCAGCCAATTGCTTGCTCAAGAGTTTTATCTGGTGCAAAGCGATAGTTGATTACTACTTCGACCAGATCGGGGATAACATTCCCAGCGACTCCCCCCGAGATTGCTACCGCCTGTAATGACTCTAAATACTCGCAATTATCTATTGTAACTTTATTTTGCCACTCTGTTGAGAGACTGCTTAATAGCTTCGCGCTACGATGAATTGAATTCACCCCCATCCAAGGCCTTGCGCTATGCGCCCTCTTCCCACGGATTTTGACTTTACAACGAATTGACCCCTGGCACCCAGCCTCCACAACCGCCCCGGTAGGCTCGCAAAGTATAGCTGCGTCACATGCCAAAATGGTTGGATCCTCCTCCATCAATAGATGTAATTCATTCTCAGAGCGATCTACTTCTTCACAGGAATAGAAAACCAAAGTATAGTCTCGCGTAGGACTACTTTTTGACTTGGCAAGACAGAGCATAACAGCTATTCCGCCCTTCATGTCGCAACTCCCAATTCCGGCACATCCGAACTGATCAATAACCGCCGACTCATTGCCTGATGGAACTACAGTATCAAGATGGCCTGCAAGTAGTATTCGTTGAGTGAGCCCAAAGTGAGTTCGCGCAACTATAGTATTCTTGAATCGGACAACCTCCAACCAAGGTAGAGAACCCAGAAATTGCTCAACCCAACCAGCAATTTCTTGCTCGTTCCGGCTTACGGATGGAATATCCACCAGTTCTCGCGTCAGCTGAAATAACTCTTCCACAGACTTATCGCCCTACATCGATTACTTGTTGCCCAATTGACTCATTCACTTGAGTATCGGCTCATCAGCACTATTTATTCCTCAAATCGCTACTGAGTGCTCACGTAGAATCTCATTGAGCTGAGCTTTGTCATGCCGCTCACCTGGGTTAAGACGACGAATAATAAGGACGCATGGAAGATAGAACTCGCCCCCGGGGTAACTACGCTTCCGTGAAGCGCTAACTGCCACACACCAAGGTGGCACGATCCCGCGAGACACTTCAAGACCTGTTTGCGCATCTATAACCGGAATTGAGGGATTGAGAATAACTCCAGCACCTATGACGGATCCCTGGCCAACTCTTGCACCTTCAGTTATCATGCATCTACTAGCCAACATGACATCATCTTCAATAATTACTGGCTGTGCTTGGGGAGGTTCCAATACTCCACCTATTCCAACCCCCCCAGATATGTGAACTCGTTTCCCTACTTGTGCGCAGGAACCAACAGTTGCCCAGGTGTCTACCATTGTATTTTCTTCAACGCGTGCACCAATATTTACATAACTCGGCATAAGAACAACGCCAGGAGCTAGATAGGATCCCCAACGAGCCATGCCTCCCGGAACAACCCTGACTCCAATTGCTCTATAGTTAGATTTCATTGGAATGCGGTCCAAAAACTCAAAAGGGCCAGCTACGGTTGATTCCATCTCCCTCAGCCGAAACAACATCAAGATAGCCTGCTTCACCCACTCGTGTACCACAACGTCGTCCGTAGCTTGATTTACTTCTGCAACCCTGATTTCGCCACTATCAAGCAAGCCAATTACCTCTTCCACTACCCTCTTTGCCTCAAGATCATCAGCGCCAAGTTGAGCGCGCCTTTCCCAAAGTTCGGTAATGCTCGCTTTTAATTCACACATGTAAGCCCCTCGTTCAAACTAACTCCTTTGAATATTGTGTGCCATTAACACTATACTTCCCAGGTGCATATAAGCGGCTTTCGTCGAACAATCTTGTCTCATGCAAGGATTGGCTTTATCTCTCGGTCGCGTCAGGTCCTCAATGGTGGGCGCTGGGTCAGTCCAAGGATTGGCTATCTCGCGCGATCATCGCGGGTCCTCAATGGTGGGCGCTGGGTCAGCGTGTTGATAATCTGCTCCATCTCCTTGTTACTTAGCAACTGCTCGGGATCTGCAACCCAAACGACTAGCTCTGGCGCAGTCGGGAACCTTTCAAGTTCTCTTGGTTGGCTTCACGTTTACCACCCAAAAGATAGTGTCCCCTATATTGTTGACCAATATGGCAGGCGGATAATTCTTCGCGGAGTAGCCGCAAGCGGATTTGAGGATCAGGCCTACCGAGGAGCAATTGGAACTATACCAAACTATCCAATTAATCCAAATGACTATAACGGCAAATGCCCTGTAAACAATGGGCGCGCTCCTGACCCACCTCTCTGTGAAGTTCAAGCGGCCAAACCGGCCAATAGCCAGTCAAGTTCGCCATTTTCTCAGGATGATTTCGCACAGATGAGGGCTTTTGGATTCAATGTTGTACGATTGACCTTGAGTTGGAGCCTACTTGAACCTACGCCTGGTTACTACTCTACTCAGTATCTTGCGAGGATATCTCAGGTGGTCAATTGGGCACGCCAGCAAGGGATCTATGTGATACTCGACATGCATCAGGATCAGTACTCAAGATTTCTTGTAGACGCATCAAGAACCACTCCGAACCCTCCCGGTTGCTCCTCATCAAATGGTCAAGATGGAGCGCCTCTTTGGGCCGTAGTTACCGACAACAAGCCTTCATGCTCACTCCTTGGCCAAAATGAGCTAAACCCCGCAATGGCTGCAGCATTTGAAAACTTCTGGGAGAATGATTCTCTGGGCAATAACAATCGGCCAATTCCCCAAGGTAAAGCTCCCGGTGTTGGACTCCAAGATCACTACATAGGGGCACTAGCCGCTCTGGCCAATAGATTTGAGAATAACTCGACAGTTCTTGGGTATGAACTAATGAACGAACCATTACCGGGGGCATTACCGACGTCAACTCTCCCTGTCTCTAATTTATACAACTTCTCAGATTCTCAACTTTATCCATTCTATCGTCGCGCAATAGAAGCCCTTACCGGTGTCCGAGACGGACTGAAAACCTGTCCAGCCTCATATCCTTCACCGACGTCGAACGGACTTACTTCAGCAGATATTGGTTCGCCTAACTCAGTTCCGTTGCACCCGCTTGCCACATCTTCAACATCTAGTGTACAAAAATGTGCTTACCCCAAGCTCGCCAGCGTCTCGAAACAACTTATTTTGTTTGAGCCAACCGGATATAATAATTTGGCAGACTTCGCACCTCAAGTTTCAAGAGTTTTCAGTTCTTACAACAACCTCGTATTTTCACCCCATGTTTATACACACGTTTTTACAGCTGATACCTTTCCGGGGGCTACTGGAACATATCCTCCATCGTTTTCCTACGGATACCAAAATGCAATATATGAAGCTTCGGCTATGCACGCAGCCGTACTGGTAACTGAGTTCGGCGACCCACCATCTCACGACAATTCGATTCTTTCCAACATGGTTGCGGCCCAAGAGATGACCCTAACAAGTAGTATTTTCTGGACTTGGAAAGAAAATTGCGGATCACCAAGTACTACCCACTGTCAAAATGGCTGGGGGGTTTATCAACCACCTGACCAACTAAATGGGATTCCAGTAGACCAGAATGGAAAGCTCTATCCATCCAGACAGAAGTATCTTGATATAGCTTGGCCAATAGCAACTCAAGGGTCCCTCATTGGTTATATCTATAGCCCTGCAAATAAGTCACTTGAGCTAAAGGCAACGAGCTATGGAGCGGTGCCTACAAGCGATTACTCACGGCAAACTGAAATTCGATTCCCTCAGAATTTATCTAACAATAAGGCCCTTGAAAACATTACTGGTCCTGCCAAGGTTTCAAAGATCGTCAAGTTGCCAGATAACTCAGGAGAGCTTATCTTTATAGACCCAACTGGACCTGGAACCTATACCTTTACCCAGCTAAGTCAACCATTGCAGACTAGTAGCACTTCTAATCAGCTGGCTTGGCTCCAAGATCTATCTCAGTTCAACCAGCAGATTAGACAACCCTTGCAACCTCTCTCTGAAGTAGAGGCCAGATCAATTTTTGATGCGTGGATAGCGAAACAACCATCGCCAATTTTCAAAGCACTTGTAACTATACTGCTAGGTCCAGTGAGCGTTGACCCTAATCTGCAAAGCTCTGGTAACGTTCTTAGTGGTTCCGGCAAACCCTGATCCTAAACTTCACATGCGATAGTTAGATTATCTTGCATTTTGCTTTTGCTTCAACGGGTTAGGATTCGTTGCTCAATTTCAAATATTTTCTCATCAGGCTGAACCGCTGCAACTCTTATATAACTGGAACCTGATCGTCCATACAGGTCTCCGGGACTCACAATCACCCCAATCGATGAAGCGAGATTACCTGCAAAGTCCCACGCCGACGTAAACTCTTCTGGAACTTTAGCCCACAAATATAGGCCTCCCCCAGGGAAATCCGCTTTACAACCTAAAACGGAAAAGGACCTCATAAGGCTCTCTAGGCGCGATGCGTACCTGTATTTCTGGGCAAGGACATGTTCTTCGTCATCGTAGGCCAAAGCAGCCGCCTCTTGGATTGGGCCAGCTACCATAAGGCCAGCGTGCATCCTGAGCAGCGATAAGTAACTAACTATCTCGGGGTCTCCACAGTAAAAGCCGACTCTAGCTCCCGCAAGATTTGATCGCTTGGAGAGTGAATGAATCGCAAGTACATTTCGTTTCCCAGATTGAAGAATTGATCGAGGGCTAGAGGCGTAAGTAAAAGCACAATAGCATTCATCACTTGCAACTAGAACTCCATGAGCCTGAGACCAGCTATAAATCTTCTCCAAATCTTCGAGTTGACCTGCTGGATTGCCAGGCGAGTTCGTCCAAAGAAGTAAGGCTCTGTCCAAATCAGATTTTTCAATTGACTCAAGGTTCATTGTGAAATCAGAGTTGACCTGAACTGGTACTGCTCTACAGCCAGCGATAAGAGCTCCCATGGCGTAGGTTGGATAAGACAGTTCAGGATAGAGCACTGTATCTTTGCTCGGATCGCGACGCTTCAAGAAATGTGGGAGACTCGCTACCATCTCCTTTGTCCCTACGCAGATAGATATTTCATCAGATTTTAGCTCTACATCAAACGTACGATTGATCCACTTGCTGCATGACTCAATTAGCACCGACGAACCAGAGGAGGATGGATATCCATTGAGGCCGCTTGCTCCAGACAAGCTTTCGACAACATTATTAGGTGGTAAGTCGCACGGGGTGCCAATTGATAGATCAATTACGCCTCCAGGGTGTGAACCCGCGACCTTCTTGAAATCATCCAACTTCGAATAAGGGTACTCAGGAAGAGATAGCGGTTCCACTTGTCACCTTTGCATTTAGAAAGTCATCCACTCTACCAAGTAGCCCATCAATCCCGATGCCACACTTGGCAGATATCTGGAGATGTGTCGGAAAGCGATCAGATAATTTCATGGATTGTACATCTGAAAGCTTATCGGCCTTATTAAATACTAGCATCTCTGGTACTTCATCCGATTCAATCTCGTACAAGACCTTGCGTACGGCTTCAATCTTTGACTCACAATCTTGATACGACCCGTCCACGAGGTGAATTAGCAGATCTGAATCCGAGATTACTTCCAAAGTCGAACGAAAAGCTTCGACAAGCTGATGTGGAAGCTTGTTGACAAACCCGACCGTATCGGAAAATAAGACAGTTCTTCCGGAAGAAAGCCTTCTCTTTCTTACCCTTGGATCCAATGTAGCAAACAGACGGTCGTCAGCTGTCACTGATGCATCGGTCAATAAATTCAATAAAGTAGATTTTCCTGCATTTGTATATCCGACGATAGAAACTACGGAAATTTCAGAACGAGCGCGGGCCCTCCTTTGCGTTCGACGAGTTTTGCTAAGTGTCTTCAGCTCAGCTTCAAGTTTGACCATTCGCGCAATTAGTCGTCTTCGATCAGTTTCTAGTTTTGTCTCACCAGGCCCACGGGTTCCGATCCCACCGGCTTGCTGACTTAGTGAGCCCCCTTTCCCCCGTAGATGTGGAAGGCGATAACGAAGTAATGCCAGCTCAACTTGTGCCTTACCCTCTGGAGTAGTCGCATTTTGAGCAAAGATATCCAATATAACTGCAGTCCTGTCAATGGCAGTCCTGCCTAGTTTCGCGGTCAGATTTCTTGCTTGGGCGGGTGCCAGCTCTTCGTCGAATACAACTGTATCAGCGTCAACTTGGTAAGCCAGATCAATTAGTTCCTGCAGCTTGCCTTTGCCTAAGTAATAGGCCGGGTCTGGTTGTTCCCTACGTTGTATGACTCTGGCAACTACATCAGCACCAGCCGTGCCAACTAATAGGGCAAGTTCATCAAGATCAGAGTCAATCTCATCAAAGCTTGTACGCGGTGATCCTACTCCGACCAGTATGATCTTTTCGCGAAAACTGCGATCAATGAGTGTCATTAGTATCGGTATTCCTGCTCCAATAGGGTAGTTTCTATCGCTCCAATACTTACTACCGGGCCAGATAAACATGCACTAGAACCATTTAGTGACACATTGAGAGTCCCACCTGGATTGATAACGTCAACATTTCGATCGGAGATCCCTAGAATGGACGAACAGAGTGCCGCCGCGCAACTTCCCGATCCACAGGCTAGAGTTAGACCTACTCCACGCTCAAAAACTCGCATAAAAATTGACGAACCTCCTAACCCATCCGGAGTTTCATTATCGGGTAAATAGTCACCGCTAAAGATCTTCATATTCTTAGGTGGGACTTCGCTTATGATCTCAAGGTTGATGCCACTAGGGAACTGAGCTTGTGCGAGTTCGCCTATATAATCAAGATCAATTTCACTAACGTCGTCGACTACCAGTACACAGTGAGGATTCCCGATCCGTAATTGATATGCACGGCGTACCTTGTGAAGGACCTCACCACCGATCCAACCTAGATCCTCAACCGCTAGCTCTTTCTCTAGGACCGCGTCACCCATTTCGACTGAAAGATTCGAAGTATTATCATCCACAACTTCTCTAAGTACTAATTTACGAATGCCACTTGCGCTAGCTATCAAAGCCGTATCCCCTTGTGCCCAATTCGCGTCCCAGAGAACCTTACCTAAACATCGAATCCCGTTACCACTAATCTCTGCTAGCGATCCATCGGCGTTGAAAAGCTCCATCTCCGCGCAAATTTCGTAAGGTTGACTTCGGTCAGAAATTTCCTCCGGCTTTCGCGCAATTATGAAACCATCACTTCCAATCCCATAGTGGCGATCACATAGCCGCCTAATTGAGTCGACGGTAAATTCAATCCGACGGTTCTGGGCTAAATAGACTATAAAATCATTGCCTTGGCCAGTTAGTTTGAATACGCTTTGGAGTTGATTCAACTGGCTAGCTTCTCAAGCTGACTCATAATTTTAGTAGGATCACGATCGCCCCGGAACCAGATTATTCTTGGATCACGTCTAAACCATCGTCTCTGCCGCCTGGCAAAGCGCCTGGTTCGAGCTACGATAATATCCTTAGCGGTTTCGATTGATATTTCACCCTGTATAAATCGAATCAGCTCTTTATAGCCAAGAGCTTGTCGGGCGGTTTTCGACATTGGTACTTCGGCCTTGAGTAGATCCTCCACTTCTTGAACAAATCCCATCTCCAACTGAAGCTCCAAGCGCAATTCTATTGCTTTATCCAATTCTTCGTTTTCAAGATCAAGTCCAATTTGAACATATTGAGTATCAAGATAACTCTCGAGTCCAGGTCCAAATGAGGAAAACATACGCCCACTTCCCATTATTACTTCCAGAGCTCGAACTATCCTCCTTGTGTTGCTCGGAATAATTCTACTTGCAGCCACAGGATCGCGCTCTAGAAGATCTTGATAGAGTGACTCTTGTCCTTTGCTCAGGATTTCTTGCTCGATTCTTGCTCTAACAGTTGGCCACTTTCCTGGGATTTCTAGGCCATCAACTATTGATCGTATGTAAAGACCAGTTCCACCAACCATTATTACACCCCCATTGCCGAAATCAATAGGTTCAATGATTTGCGAAGCTTTTGACTGGAACTCACTTACAGAAAACTCTTCTTGTGGCTTAATTATATCTATCAAGTGATGGGGAACTAGCTTCCTATCTTCAACTGATGGTTTAGCAGTGCCAATATCCATTGACTCATATACGCACATTGAATCAGCAGAGATAATTTCATAATTTGTCTCATACTTATGTTGTAAGATCTCGGCAAGTTCAATAGCTAACCTACTCTTGCCCGTAGCTGTTGGACCTACAATCGCTAGCTTTCTCATGGAATGGATAATTTCGAGCCCATTATCCAACTAAAATCGGTAGACTCTTGCGATTTCTGGGCTGTGTCTGAAGAGATACCAGCGTCCCACGGAGAAAATGAGGCGAACACGACTCTATCGCAACGCTGCCATAGTGGCCTCCGATATCCTCGCAAGCAAATTCAGCGTCAACTCCAAAGTGAACTAATTTGTTTTGGCGAGTACGTCCAGTCAGATACTCAGGATTCTTCTTGCTTGGGCCTTCTATGAGCACTTCCTCAACCTTGCCAACCCTTACAAGATTGCTTTGATGAGACGATCGGTCGATTACGATCTTGAGTCTCTCAAATCGCTCAGAAATAACTTCGGGATCGACATAGGACTCATTCATTTTCTCAGCTCTTGTACCAGGACGAGCAGAGAATATGAACGTAAAAGCCCCGTCAAATCTAGCTTGGCTCGCCACTTTTAACGTATCTTCAAAATCTTCTTCGGTTTCGCCAGGAAAACCCACGATAATATCTGTAGTTAGCGCTAGGTCGGCAATTGCAGACCGTGCCATCGCGACTTTCTCTAAATATCGTTGCCCGGTATATCCACGCCTCATCTTTGCAAGAATATGATCACTTCCCGATTGCATCGGAAGATGAAGTTGTTCGCAGACTTGCGGGACTTGTGCCATAGCGAGAGCAGTTTCTAATCTAAAATCTTTCGGATGAGGACTGGTAAAACGAATTCGCCGAATACCACTGACTGCCCCTAGTTCGTAAAGGAGTTCGGCAAAAAGTGGCGATCTTTTTGTAATATCTCTTCCATAGGAGTTGACGTTTTGGCCCAATAGGGTAATCTCAGTTACTCCGGTTTTCGCCAACTGGGTTACTTCTGCCTTGATCTCCTCCATCGGTCTTGAAACCTCTTTACCTCTAACCGAAGGAACGATACAAAAAGAGCACGAATTATTACATCCAGTTTGGATAGTGACCCAAGAGCTGTGAAGACTACTCCGAACCGTTGGAATCTGAAAGGCATTAGGTGATTCTTCATCTGGCCCTTCTAAGATTTCGACTACATGGCCACCGGTTGAAAGCGCCTGGTCGAGTAGATCGGCAACTCGGGGGATATTATGAGTTCCAAAGAGAACATCAACGTAGGGTGATCGTCGTATGATTTCCTCCCGGTCTTTTTGGGCTAGACAACCTCCGACGGCAATTTGCATACCCGGCCGGCCATCTTTTATGGGCTTGAGCCTACTGAGGCTCCCGTAAAACTTATTGTCGGCGTTCTCGCGAATACAACACGTATTGATAACAACGATATCTGCTAATTCCACATCTTGGGTTCTAATCATCCCTCGACTCTCCAGAACTCCAGCTATTCGTTCAGAATCATTTAGATTCATTTGGCAGCCAAAAGTCCATATTGCATATTTGCGGCTATCAGACGTCGAAAAATTCATTACGACCAGCCTATATCTAAAGTCCCCTACTTTCACTAAAGTCGACTAGCATATTATTTCAATCGGCACTAGTTTATTGTCCGATCCAAACCAATATTCATAGTCAATGCGCCATGGTCGGAGGCACAGATGTCAAAAAGACTCATAGAAGCAAGATATAGATTGAACGCATTTGTCGTAGCCTCGCTTGTGGCGCTTATCTCGACATTTTTCACTTTCGCCACGCAGTCAGTGGCCTATGCAAATAAAATCTCAACCGCGAGTAGCCAACGGGCTATCCCTAAACCTAACTCTTCGGTCTCAACAGCTGGCAAGAGCTACGCTAACCCGCAGAGACTCAATCCAAACAACCCACATTTCACGTCATCTGTTCCCCTAGTCCCTCATGGTGACAGATTGACGGGCCCAATGAGTACTAGTTCTCCAATCCAGCTGGATATTGCGCTTTTGCCAAGTCAACATCAAAAACTAGCTCAACTTCTGCAAAGTATCTATACCCCGAGTTCAACTCAGTACCACCACTATCTCAAGCCCGGACAGTTTGCCCAAGAATTTGGACCACCTTCTTCGATTGTGAAACAGGTTTCGTCGTATCTAAGCAGTCAAGGAATGACTGTGGGAACGGTCAGTTCGAATAACTTACTTCTTCCTATTACTACAACAGTTGGCACAGCTGAGAGCGTCTTTGGCACCCAAATTTCGCAGATGCGCTTGAAGGATGGGAAGAGCTCTTACATAAACACGTCTGCAGCGACTGTGCCAACGGCTATAAGGCCCTTTGTCGAATCGGTTGTTGGCTTAGATGGAGCGGCAATTCCGCAACCGCTCAATGTCAGAGGTCGACCAGCGTCACACTTAGTGGTTCCACCGGGAGCCTCTGGAGTACCTCCATGCAGCTTAGCGCCAGGTATTGCAGGGTCTAATCAAGCATACACAACTGATCAACTGTTTAACCACTATGGATTTAATGCCGCAACAATCCCATCAAACTCTTTGCCGGGTGCTGGCCAAAAAATAGCGTTATTCGAACTTTATAACTATAATCCCAGCGATATTTCTCAGTACGAACAATGTTTTAATGTCAGTCCAACAATCAAAAACATTCCGGTCGATGGAGGTACTTCATATTTCAACGGGGAAGCCGACCTTGACGTTGAAGAACTAATAAGTCTTGCACCAGGTGCAACAATTGACTTCTATACAGCCCCTAGTTCTGTTACATCATTTGTTGCAGAATTCAATGCAATTGCTACACAGGATATTTCCAATATTGTGAGTATCTCCTATGGAATCTGTGAACCTAATCAAGATCAAGGGGCCATCGCTGCAGAAAACCTATTATTTGAGCAAATGGCCGCTCAAGGCCAGTCAGTCTTGGCTGCTTCTGGCGACTCTGGGTCAGAAGGTTGCGCACGAGGCGCTGGCCTGAACAATACCCAGCTTGCGGTAAGTGATCCTGCTAGTCAGCCATATGTTACCGGGGTTGGTGGAACTTCCTTCGATGGCTACGAATCTCAAATACCAGAATCGGTTTGGAACGATGGTCCAAATGGTGGTGCCGGAGGTGGAGGAGTGTCATCCGTTTGGCAGATGCCGAGTTGGCAGCAGGGCTTTGGTGTAGTCAGCAGTTACTCTTCGGCCACTCCCTGTGGGGCACAAGTTGGGACTTTTTGTAGAGAGGTTCCCGACTTATCGGCTAATGCAGACCCAAGCCATGGATATGTAATATTCCTGAACGGGCAGTGGAGTGTCGTCGGCGGAACTAGCGCTGCAACACCGCTTTGGGCCAGTTACTTTGCTCTTGCGAATCAGACGTGCAGCTTGAACAACGAACCTGATATTGGATTTGCTAATCCCAGGCTTTATGCCCTCGCTGAGACCAACCTGTTGAGCTTGTTTGGCGATGTCTCCACTGGCAATAATGATATGACCGGATCTAATAGTGGCAACTACCCTGCCTTCAATCCGCAAAATCAAAACAGCCTGAAATACTACTATTCAATGGCGGGCGGACTAGGGTTTCCTACCTCGAACTTTTTTTATACTCCAACTGGAAGCGCCTATACGACAAACCTTTTATGCAGCCAGTCACAACTTCCCCCCTTTATCGGCTCAATTTCACCAGCTGTTGGAAGTCCATCAGGAGGCACAGTTGTAACGATTGACGGTAATAACTTTTCTCAGGTTACTCAAGTACTGTTTGGTACGACTCCAGCAACTTCTTTCAAAATTATTTCTGATACTGAACTGGAAGTTATTTCCCCCCCGGGAACGTCTGGAACGAAGGCAAACATAACTATCCTTGAGGGCTCGCTTCCAAGCCAGGCTGACCCGCCGTACGACACTTTTACCTACGCTTCAGGCCCAGCAGTAGAATCCTTGTCGATCAACTACGGCCCTGCCTCGGGAGGGGTAAGCATTACAATTAACGGCACGGGATTCACTGGGGCAACTCAGGTCTCGTTTTTCACTTCAAATCAAAGTACCTGCCAAGTTTCTACTCCGCCCAGCTCCTGTTATCTGCCCGCCACGTCTTTTAGTGTAGTTTCCAGCACCCAAATCACCGCCAGTACGCCGACGGATCCGAATCCCAATACAACCAATCCTTGTGATTTAACTGATGTGATTGTTACCTCACCACAAGGAACAAGTCTTACCAATCCTGGAAATAATCTTGCGCTGGCATGTCCACCCTCTGCAGTGCAACCAATTGGATCGATGAACACCGGTGACGAGTTCGCATTCACGGTTCTTCCTATAATAACTTCAATCAGTACTTCTTCTGGGCCAATTGAAGGACATGTCCCGATGACAATTACTGGATATAACTTTACCGGTGCTTCTTCGGTCGCCTTCGGAAACTACCAAGTGTTAGGTCTCAATATGCGAATAATTTCGGCAACACAAATCGTCGTCGATGCTCCGCCTGTGTCGTACCCAGGGACAGTTGATGTCTATGTAGAAACTTATAACCCCGCTGGCACTCTAGAACTAAGTCCCCAAGTACTTGCAGATGAGTTCACGTATGTGAGTTGTTCACAAGCATATACAACCTCTAGTGCCATTCAGCTCCAATCGTCTGGAACGGCTGGAGGTTACATTATCTCAGATGCAAATGGGGTAGTTTCAGCTTGTGGAACTGCTCTATATTATGGGGCTCCTAGCGATCCTTATGGTTACGATATTATTACTCAATCACCCCAGTTCGGCAGTTCAATTGTTGGTATCGCGACTGCTCCGGCTAATCAAGGCTATTGGGAGGTTGATTCCGAAGGTCATGTCTATGCATTTGGTTTTGTGAATCAGTATGGTGATGCCTCTACCCAACCGCTTACAAGTGCGGTTGTAGGAATTGCCGCAGATCCTTCGGGGACAGGCTACTGGATTACCGATGCAAATGGAGATGTTTTTGCCTATGGTAGTGCCAGCTTTTATGGATCTACGGGTAATCTAACCCTTACACGACCGGTTGTGGGAATCACTAGTACATCGGATGGTCAAGGGTATTGGTTGGTAGCATCCGATGGAGGGATTTTTGCCTTTGGCGATGCGGGGTTTTATGGGTCAACCGGTAATATCACCCTCAACCAACCTATCGTTGGAATGGCAGCGACACCTTCCGGTGCTGGTTATTGGTTGGTAGCATCTGACGGTGGTGTGTTTGCTTTTGGGAATGCCAACTTTTACGGATCAGCTTATAACTTCACTAATATCGGCATTCCTATTGGAGGACCTGTAGTTTCCATAACACCCACCCAAGATGGGGGTGGTTACTGGATTATGACCGATAATGGCAACGTACTCCCCTTCGGAGACGCACCCTTTGAAGGCACGCTCTAGTAATCCCTCAGTGTCCTGAGTTGAGAACCACAGGACACGCTTGATGGATCCAGTATACCCGGGTATACTATAGGCATGGCAAAGGTAATGGTATCACTTCCTGATGATCTTCTTTCCCAAGTCGACAACGAGGCCGAACGCACTGGCACTAGCCGAAGTGCGGTTCTTCGAAATTTCGCGGACACCGCACTTGCCCGCCGCCGGACTAGCCGAGCCGATGCGATGAAGAACCTTCTCGCTGGAGCAGGAAGACATGGAGGTAGGACCGCTGAAATGGTTAGGTCTACTCGCCCAGCGTGACAACAGTACTTGTTGATTCAAGTGTTCCATTGGCCGCATTCGACAATAATATAACGGTATACGATGCAACGTATGTAGTCGCGGCACGTGACGCTGGCCATAAGCTGTTGAGCTGTGATATCTGAGACTTAACTTCTCGTGGATATGTAATCCTTCCTACAGTTTTGATGGAAACTCTAGATAGTCCTGCTAACTAACTCCTGCAAGGTGCTCCGCACAGTCGCAGAACATCATACGGTGTTTGTTTTAATATTAATCGAATCAAGCGAATAAACTTTCTGCGGCTAGTTTATTATGGCCGCCCTAGTCCCGCCTTGCTAACGAGTGGGCTAGGGCGACCTTGATAAATTGACTACTTAGTCGAACTAGTCACCAGGGCTGGTTCGGAAATGCTAGCTGACTCCCCTTGTGCATCGGCGTCGACATCCAATACCTCATCTGGCTTTGGCATCATCTTCTGCCTTACCAACTCGTTAATTTCAACCATCATCTCGGGATGTTCAGAAAGGAATTGCTTAGCATTTTCCCGCCCTTGGCCAAGCTGCTCACCGTTATAGGTATACCAGGCGCCAGCCTTGCGAACAAGATCCATCTCTACGGCGACATCAAGCAGAGAACCTTCACGACTTATCCCAACACCATACATTATGTCGAATTCAGCCACTTTGAATGGCGGGGCCACCTTATTCTTGACGACCTTTACCTTCGTGCGAGTGCCAACAATATCAGCACCATCTTTGATCGATTCAACTTTACGAATATCCAACCTGACTGATGAATAGAACTTCAGAGCTCGCCCACCGGGAGTTGTCTCTGGAGAACCGTATATAACTCCAATCTTCTCGCGAAGCTGATTGATGAACACTGCAATAGTATTCGACTTGTTCAAAGCACCTGTCAGCTTACGAAGTGCTTGTGACATCAGGCGTGCTTGTAGCCCTACGTGAGCATCTCCCATGTCACCTTCTATTTCGGCGCGCGGAGTTAAAGCAGCTACAGAGTCGATTACAATAACGTCTAGAGCCCCAGATCGAATCAGCATCTCGGCAATTTCAAGGGCCTGTTCACCTGTATCTGGTTGCGATATCAGCAAAGCATCAATATCTACCCCTATTGCCTTAGCGTATGCAGGATCCATGGCATGCTCTGCATCCACATATGCACAGATGCCTCCGTTACGTTGAGCTTCTGCAACCAGATGCATGGCAAGGGTTGACTTACCCGAGGATTCCGGCCCAAAGATCTCAACAACTCTTCCTCGTGGCAGGCCTCCTACTCCTAACGCCAAATCTAGTGCCATTGCCCCCGTCGATATGACCTCGACTGACATGTGAGCATTCTCGCCCATCCGCATTATCGACCCTTTACCAAATTGCTTCTCAATCTGGCCAAGGGCTGCTTCCAGTGCCTTCTCTCTCTCCATTACTAATATGCCTTTCTCTTTTATCCGTGACTATTCGAATACTTGATTCGATAGTCACTTGGGTGTTTGTTCTTTGCATGCACCCTACACAAGGGGTGTGACAACGACTTGGGGGATATATTTATATACTTGCCATAGCAAGGTAAATAATACCCTCGAACGGATGTTCTAGGGTGGATGCTAGAAAAGTATACTTAGCGGTTCAGTACGGGAGACAAATATGCCCACTGACCTGCCATTACACGAAGGAAACATTTCCTCCAGCCATTTCGCTATTTACTGAGGTCGCTCGGGTTCGGGTCGCTCGGGTTCGGGTCGCTCGGGTTCGGGTCGCTCGGGTTCGGGTCGCTCACTGGATCCGTCTTAGATCTGACTCTGCGGCGATGCTTCATAAAAATGATGAGTCCCAATATCGCAACGCAGGCCACTATCAAGACCAATAGGGCTGACTTATCTACAAAGTTATATATCGTTTGGATATGTGAACCGGAACTATATCCTACACCGACCCATAATCCAACCCACAGGGTTGCACCGATCGTATTAAAGAACAAAAAACGGATCCATGGCATCTCGGTAAGTCCGGCCACAATCCCATTTGCTTGTCGGAGCCCTTCGATAAATCGAGCTACTACAACAATTTTTCCGCCTTGGCGCTTAAAGAAAAGTTCAGCCTTGGCAACACGCTCTTCATTCAAGAAGACATACTTTCCCCATCTAATAATTACCTCTCGTCCAACGAGTCTTCCTATTACGTAACCAATGTTGTCACCGATGATGGCAGCTAATATTCCGATCAATCCAACTAACACTACGTTTAGACGGCCAGCTCCCGCATAAAGAGCTGCACCAATTAGTACCGTCTCACCAGGAACCGGCACTCCAAAGTCCTCAAGACATACGAAGCCACCAACTGCAAGATATCCGTAATGATCCAAGACTGGGGCAATCGACTGCAAAATACCGGGGAGCGCGGGGGGATTATGTATCATAGCAACCCACATTAGCCCACGCAGAAGCCTCGATGTGGCCAGCTTTTGAGACTAGGCTCACATTGTATTACTCATTCAGCATTTTACGGGCAAAATCCATAGCTGAAATGGCAGCCAATTCCTGTACCGCCAATCGGTCACCTGGGAGTTGAAGCTGGGTAGTCTCAACACGCTGATCGTTAAATGCGAACCCAACAAAAACGCAGCCCGGCGGGACTCCTTCAAGTGAATCCGGACCCGCTACCCCGGTTATCGCAAGACCAACCGTCGAGTCGAAAAGTCTCCGTGCACCAACTGCCATTTCTCTCGCGCAATCATGGGTAACGACCGGTCCAGGCGCAACACCTAGTAGGCTAAACTTTACCATAGGGTCATAAGCAACAAGCGCGCCTTTCAGTGTTTGGCTAATACCTGGTACCCGACTCAACCTAGCAGCAACTAAGCCGCAAGTAACTGATTCAGCCAATGCAATGGTCTTGGCCTGGCCAAGTAGAAGCTCAGCTAAAGCATCCTCCATTCCCTTGTCATCAACCCCAAATACTAACGTGCCAAGTATACTTCGAAGCTTAACCTCGTAGGCATCTAAAATGGTTGTCGTCTCTTCGATACTTGGGCCTTTAGTGGTGAGTCGCAGCCTAATCCCCTCTATGCCACTAGCTAGAAACGCGAGCGTCGTTCCACGAGTTTCCTCCTCCAACTCTTCATAAAATGGTGCTACCAACTCCGAAAGTCTTGACTCTGAAACCCCCCAAGTTCTAAGAGTCCGTGAAGCTATTACAGAAGAAGTCCCACTATATTCGACCAAATCAGGAAAGACATAGCGCTTAGTCATCTCTTTCATCTCTGATGGAACTCCAGGTACACAATAAAGTCGCTTACGACCTATTGTTAGCGCAAGTCCCGGAGCAGTCCCAAGTTCGGGGAGAATAGTCACTGCGCCGCGTGGAACCTCAGCTTGACGCAAGTTGTTAATCGGCATTACTCGGCTTTTGCTTGTAAACTTCTCTTCGATAATTCTTGCTATCTCAGGGTCGGGCACTAAATCGACATTAGCGACAACACATATCGCCTCTCTTGTAATGTCGTCTTGAGTAGGACCTAGACCTCCACAAATTATCACAGCATCGCTCCTAGCAAGTGCAGTTCTAATTGCTAAGACTATCCTATCAAGATTATCTCCCACCTTTGATTGGAAGTGGCAGTTAATCCCTAGGCCAGCCAACTCCTGGGAGATCCATATAGAGTTTGTATCAACTATTTGTCCAAGAAGAAGCTCGGTTCCAATACAAATTAGCTCAACTCGGATAGAAGGCGACAGCCCACTATCCACCTGCGCTGGGCCAGCCTGTAATGGCCCGTCGTCCATTTCTGGTGGGCCAGCCTGAGACAAAGCAGAAGTAGTTTGCACGCCTGGAACTATCTCATTCACCTTTGCCAGTCGTCCCTTTTAGCTTGAAATAGCCAGACCTTGCCTTGAGGAAGTAGTCAATGCCACTTAGAACAGTTACTATAACCGCAACCCAAATTGCACTTCGAACAGGCCATCCATGTGATCTATTGTAAATAGGTAATAAGCAGATGGTAATTGCAAGATCTTGGAAAAGAGTCTTCAGCTTCCCGTAAATCGTAGCCGCGACACTAACGCCAGAGCGGGCAACTATAACACGATAGATACTTATCGCAATCTCACGCAATGCAATTATAGCAACTGGTATAGGCGAAACTTCTCTGATAATGACAAGTGAAACGAAAACACCTAAGACTAAAATCTTGTCAGCCAACGGATCCAAAAAGGCTCCGGATCTTGTAGTCCCCTGCTTCCTAGCTACCCATCCGTCCACCCAATCAGTAGATCCTAGGACCAACCAAAGTACTAATGAAACATAAGAAGCGTGGTAGGCAATGATAGTCAACATCATCACAGGCGTGATTAGTATGCGTATAACGCTAAGTGCATTTGCTGGGGTAGCTAGCGCGCTCGGTCCATAGGAAAGGCGCTTGTTAGCGCTTATTTCATTATCCAATTGAACGCTCCCAACGCCTATTCAGGGTACACAGCGCTAACAGTTGTCTTGATACCACCGCGAACATTCCAATCGGTTCTCACTAGCATTTCCTCAGGCCCAAGTAACTCAACAAGATCTATGAGAATCTGATTGGTTATATCTTCATGGAAAGCACCTAGATCGCGGAAACCCCATAAATATAACTTCAATGACTTCAGTTCCACAATAAATTGACCAGGCGTATAAGTAATTGTGATGTTAGCAAAATCAGGTTGACCAGTTACCGGACAGAGACAGGTAAGCTCTGGGGTTTCACAGTTGACTTCATATTTCCTGTCAGGATGAGGATTGGGCAAAGCAATTAGAGTCGAGCGTTGGGAATTGTCCACACCAGCTAGATTACTTCAATTTTGAAGATTTGTTTAAACCCGTTGCATGCCTGTTCTATCCACTTCCAGGGTTCTAACGCTGGCATCTAGGGATAGTTCCTCAATTAGCTTTCTTGCCTTTTCGGCGATAGATTCACCTTCCAATCTCTTGCAAAAAGCCACCATGGTCGGTCCCGCCCCCGACCAACTTGCGCCAAGGGCCCCAAATGCAACCAAACCTTCAATGATTTGAGAAGACTGTGGGAATAACTTTTCGCGATATGGTTGGTGAATTCTGTCTTTTGTCGCCTCGCTCGTAAAACCAGCGATGTCAGCAAAACCAGCTATTAAGATTCCCATTCTTCCTAAATTGCTTTGTACGTCTTCCATGGGTATAGATGTTGGCAGTACTGACCGTGCCTGTTTTGTGGAAAGTCTGAAATTAGGGATTACCACAATGATGCCGATTCCTTCATCAAGTGATAACTTTCTCGCAATTGGTCCTTCTGCAGTGTTGGTTGCAGCTACTAAACCCCCGAATACCGATGCGGCTGCATTTTCAGGATGACCTTCAAATCGGCTAGCAACTCCAAGGGGATCTACAGAGCCCGCAGCACAGGCAGTTGCAACCGCTAGCGCTGCCGAAGAACCGAGACCACGTCCAACCGGTATCTCAGATCGTACCTGGATAGAAAATCTATCACTTCCTATCACCTCACGAGCAATTCTTACTGCCAAGTGTTTATCGGGGTCATCTGCAAACTCGGACCCTTCTCCAGTAGCCTCGATCGCAAAAGGAACATTCTCTTCGATTGAAACTTCCGTATACAATGACAATGCGATCGCCAAGGTATCAAATCCAGGCCCAAGATTAGCCGACGATGCTGGAACCCTTACGCGCATTTTCGATTTACTAGAATTTAGTTACCGGAATTCTCGAGCATCTCATTTAGCTCATCCGGCGTCATTAGAACTGCACGTGCCTTAGATCCTTCAGAGGGCCCCACTATCCCACGTCTCTCCAGCAAATCCATAAGACGACCTGCCCTGGCAAATCCAACCCGAAGCTTTCTCTGCAACATTGATGTTGAACCAATCTGAGAACGCACCACAAGTTCCAAGGCTGGCATAAGCATTTCGTCATCGCCAAATTCATCATCACTAGATGATGAGCCTTTAGAGCCATCGCCTTCTACCCCATCAACGTAATTCGTTCCACCTTGCCTCTTCCAATGCCCAACAATTTTCCTAACCTCGTGTTCGCTAACCCATGGACCTTGAACCCTTGTTGGAATCGATGACGAGGCCGTTAGCATCAACATATCTCCTTTCCCGACTAAGCGCTCTGCACCAGGTTGGTCGAGAATAACTCGACTATCAGCCAGAGATGATACAGAAAAAGCAAGCCTAGAAGGTATATTTGCCTTGATTACCCCTGTTATTACATCCACCGAAGGACGCTGAGTAGCAATAACTAAATGGATTCCAACTGCGCGGGCCATCTGTGCGATACGGCAGATTGACTCCTCGACATCCCTTGCGGCAACCATCATCAGATCGTTCAACTCATCCACGACAATAACTATGAAAGGCAAGCTCTCATATCGTGGCATTGAATCTACAATGTCTTCATCTGCACTCGACATCGCAGCCATTTCTTCAGGTTCATCTTCCAGATTCTCTCCGGAGTATTGCTCGACGATATCTAGTTGATTATTGTCTTGCTCATTACCCTCGAAATCGCTAACCTGTCCTGCATTTTCTAAATTACTGCTTTCCCAGCCAACATCTAATCCACTATCTTCCAACTCAAGACTGGCCTCAGGCGCTAACTCGGCAGTGCTCAGCGTAGCCAGCTGGTCTTGTTGACTCTTTACTAGTTCGTTATACCCAGTGATATCTCGCACGCCTACTTCAGCGAGCAAATCATATCGGCGCTCCATCTCTTTGACCGCCCATGAGAGAGCGTTGGCAGCCTTACGAGGATCGACAACAACCTGAGTAAGCAGATGCGGCAGCCCGTTATACTGCCCAAGTTCAACCCTCTTAGGGTCAACAAGTATGAGACGTACGTCATCGGGAGTAGATCTAACCAGAAGTGAAGTAACTAGAGAATTGATACAAGACGATTTCCCGGCCCCGGTAGCTCCTGCTATTAATACGTGTGGCATTTCCGCGATATTTGCCATGATTGGCTTTCCCGAAATATCCCTACCCAAACCAACTTGCAGTGGATGCCTTGCCTCCAATGCTTGGCTAGAAGACAAAATATCTCCTAACGATACCAGCTGTCGATGTTGATTCGGAACTTCAACCCCAATAGCAGATCGGCCAGGAATTGGAGCAAGAATCCTAACGTCCGGAGATGCCATTGCATAGGCAATATCTTTAGATAAATTTGTAACTTGGGCGACTTTCACCCCAGGTCCAATTTCAACTTCGTATCGAGTCACGGTCGGTCCAACGGTATAGTTTGTAACCCTAGTATCCACGCCGTGCGAGGCAAGTGCTTCCTGTAAGACACGAGCGCCAGTAGAGGCTTGTGACTCATCGGTTTTTTGGAGAGGATTTCTCTCTAGGAGCCTCAATGATGGAAGCTTCCACACCTTTCCTTGAGGGGCAAGTCCAAGATCTAGCTGTTCCACAATTGGGTTAACCAAATCTTCTTGACGATGTGAGTTATCCATGGAAGTTGTAGGCAAGAAATCGCCATATGACCCGAGAACACCCTGTGCATCGCAATCGTCCCCCGAGTATCCATCTAGACTCTCATAGTCGAGTGGTTCGTCGAGTGATGCATCTAGCGGTTCACTGAGTCTTTCATCTAGAAATACATCTTGAGACTCAGGCAAACTATTGTCTGGAAATATATCTTGAGGTTGTGAGGCTCCATTTTGGTTAGAGGCTGCTGCATCGGTCTCTATCCCAGTATCAAGGTCGCTCGAGGATCCAGTAGTGAAATAATCTCTATTGTCGGTGATGTCGGGTGATTCTAACGCAACAAGATCCTTGGCTAAGTTAGAGAAGTAACTCTTGTGATTCAAACTTCTGGCCAAATACGTAAAGCTCTTTCTAAACATTGCGAACAAGTCTGACAACGAAACCTTAGTTGCAACCATAAAACTTGCTAGGGAGATTGCAACTAGCAGCACTGCAGCTCCAGCAGTTCCAGAGACGTCATGCAGTGAACTCCCTAAAGCCACTCCGACAACCCCCCCTTGGTTACTAAGCTTGCTTAGATCGATTGTCCATCCCGGAGACCCTTGGACAATATCGACAAAAGATGATATGCAGACAAGAATCGCCCCAAGCCCGCCTGCAAACACAGCCGACGATGGCCAATTGCGCGAAATGGCTTTTGCAAGCAGGTCGGTTTCTCTAACATCGGATCCAACAGTGGTTTCGATGCTATTGAACTCGATCTCTGGATCAGCTAGCTCTGAACTAGCTTGCCCTACAATCGATTGCTCGGGCCATTGCGGTCCTTGCTTATGCAGAACCGGCGCTCTAGTTGATCTGAAGCCAGCAAAAAACAGATATCCACCGATAAGTAGCATATAAATTGGAACGCCGTACTTGCCAAGACCAAAAAGCTCCCCTAAGAGCTTTGCCAACTGATTTCCCAAGGGTCCAGCTTTACCAGCATATAGACCTAGGCCGGAAAGTAATCCAACTACGACAAAACCAACTCCCCATAGATCATAGAAAATCGTAGGTCGAGTAATAGCCGACGGTATTACACCGGCTTCTTCCGCATATTTGTCTGTCTTTCTAGAACGACGAAAATGTCGAGTCTCCTTGGCAAGGTCGCGTGCATTCTTTGCGTGCGCTGGTCTTGGGGATTGAGCCCGAGTTGGCCCCGTCTTAGGCGAACTAGTCGGCTTAGAAGTTGGTGGCCCAGCTTTAGGCGCGCTGGTGCGGCCTTTACGCTGTGGTGCCCTTTGGGTTGTTCCACGGCCACCTTGAGCGCGACGTGATGTACCTGAATTACGCGGAGAAGTCACGCTATAAGATTAACACCTTCCTGGGCGAGAATATAGGATACTAAGCTATTAGACGAACGTGATTCATGTCCGCCGCAACACCCAAATCACTATATCTCCATGACGACAGGTACAATCATGGGTTTACGCTTGGTTTTTGTCGCAACGAGCTTTCCCATCGCAGTACGTAAGAGTCTTCTGACCGCTGCATAGTCATTGGATCCAATACTTGAGCTATCACTTAGAGCATTTCCGAGGAGTATCTTGGCTTCTTCCAAAAGCTCATCAGAGTCTTGTGCATCGATCCAACCCTTAGTGATGATTTCAGGCCCGGTAATTATTTCACCGGTCTTTGCTTCGATACCGACTACAATTACAATAACGCCCTCTTGTGCTAGTACTTGCCGATCCCTTAGTACTGGATGAGCTATATCGCCGACTATTCCATCAACATAAAGATAGTTGGAACCTACTTCGCCACTCAATTGAATACCATTATCACTTAGTACAACGACATCGCCATCTTCACACACAAGAATGTTTTCATGTTCCATTCCGATATTCTCTGCCACAAGCGCATGGTTGACTAGATGTCTATACTCGCCATGAATCGGAATAAAGTACTCAGGCTTACAAATTGACAACATGATAGCAAGTTCGTCTCTTCGGGCATGTCCACTTACGTGGACCTTGGATAACTCACCGTGTATTACTTTAGCTCCTGCACGATAAAGTCGGTCAATAACGAGGTTAACGTTGAACTCATTGCCCGGAATCGCGTGTGAACTTAGAATAACTAAATCCCCTGGGCCAACTTTTACCCGCTTGTGCTCTCCTGATGCCATCAGCGAGAGTGCGGACATAGGTTCACCTTGAGAACCAGTTGAAATTATGCATAGCTTTGCAGGATCGAAACTTCCAATTGTATCTATATCGATAAATGCCCATTCAGGCACTGAGATTAATCCGAGTTTGCGAGCCAAAGCCATGTTGTTGATCATTGACCGTCCAGCAATTGCGATCTTACGACCACTTTCTATCGAAGCGTTTGCAATTTGCTCTATTCGATGCAAGTGCGATGCAAAACAGGTAACGATAATTCGCGAATCTCTATTCTCTGAAAAAATTGCTGTCAGCTCCTTGCCAACCTGTTTCTCGCTCTCCGTTGACCCCGGCTCTTCGGCGTTAGTTGAGTCAGAGAGAAGCAATCTAATTTTCTCACTATTTGCAATAGACCCTATTCTACCAAGGTCAGTCTTGCGCCCATCGACCGGTGTAAGGTCTATTTTAAAATCGCCCGTATGAAAGATAACCCCCTGCGGAGTCCTAATACATACTGCAAAACCATGGGGAACCGAATGAGTAACTGGAATAAATTCGACATCAAACGGACCAATATTAAGCCGTTCTCCGTCACTTACCTCGTGAAACGAGGTGTTATCCTCCACTCCAAACTCAAAAATACGACTTTGCGCCAAACCGATTGCTAACTTCGAGCCATAAATGGGAAAGGAAAGCTCAGAAAGTAAGAAAGCAAGACCACCCATATGGTCTTCATGGCCGTGAGTCAAGACACAGGCTTCAATGGAATCTTTGTTCTCGCGTAAAAAACTAAAGTCAGGCAAAACCAAATCTACGCCAGGCATATTGGCATCGGGAAACATCAACCCAAAATCAACCAAAAGTATCCGGCCATCAACCGTGATACACGTACAGTTTCTTCCGATTTCTCCCAGGCCTCCCAAAAAGCTAACTGTCACAGGTCCATTGGCTCGGTTTAGTGTGTTAGTGTGATGTTTTTTCACTTCGTTTGATCGCGCACTATCTTGAGACCAAGTTTTTCCACGGTCCGATGGAGTTGGCTCAAGATCAACTGGGCCTCTTCATCTAGGCCCTCAGGTCCTCGACCCAGCGGAGCGCGACAGTAACCGGAAGGTTTTGAGAGCATTCTTAACATTGCTTTAGTTGGAATTGGATTTGGCGCGGACTCCATCGACTCAAACTCCCATGAGGGAGTGAGTGCCCAATTGAACTCAGATGACTTCTTGACATCTCCAGACCTCAGAGCACCTATCATCGCTTGAATCTCTAGACCGGCCCAGTGTGAAGCAACTGAGATAATTCCATCCGCACCACAAGCGACCATTGCTAAGCATAACGCATCGTCTCCTGCATAAATCATAAAATCAGGCTCGGTTGAACCACGAAGTTTTGAAATGCCTGCTACATCACCCGAAGCATCCTTGAGCCCAATAATGTTGGGGACCTCGCCAGCTAATCTAATAGTCGTGTCAAGCTCTATTCTTCGTCCAGTCCTAGCTGGAATATCATAGAGCAATACTGGCAGATCCGTACATCGCGCGACCTGTGTAAAATGATCCAGAAGACCTTGCTGGGAAGGTCTCACGTAATATGGAGTAACCAGCAGGATCCCAGCAGCTCCACTTTTTGCGGCCATTTTGGTTAGCTCTATTGAATGATCAGTACTACCACTCCCAGTCGCAGCTATAACAGGGATCGAAACTGACGAAGATACTACTTTGAGGAGTTGTTCTCTTTCGCCGTCAGAAAGTATTGAACCTTCGCCTGTAGATCCACAAACTACAATTGAGTCCGAACCATGAGCTGCCAGCCAATTCGCAAGCTCCTGCGCTCCATCGAGGTCCAGCTCCAAATTCTCATCATACGGAGTAACCATCGCAGTAACGACGGTGCCAAAGTTCGGAAGCTCACTGGTCATATGACAAGACTATCAGCAATCTCACAAGACCGAGCGCAGGTCTGCTAGGCAGCGCCAGCAGGTATAGGCGCATGAAAATACCGCCCGAGCGAACTCAAAAGAACGAGCGCAGGTCTGCTAGGCAGCGCCAGCAGGTATAGGCGCATGAAAATACCGCCCGAGCGAACTCAAAAGAACGAGCGCAGGTCTGCTAGGCAGCTGCCCCCGATTTGCTGTTCGTATCAATGGCCATGGTCTGATACTCTTCACCGGTATCAGCCCAATCTTCGAAACCGATAACACCAAGCTCGGTAAACTTGACTCTTAGCCAACCGTCTGCTGCATCCAATAATCCAAGCTTTTTGCAGTTAGGAACGATCTTGGAAAAAAGCATTGACTGAAATACGCTTCGTTCAGGAGCTTGCATAACTAGCGGCAGCACTTCGCTAGGTTTGACACCCATGCGCTCCCATACTTCTTGCTGCAAGAAGCGATCACGCATTCTAACCGCCGCCTCAAAGGCAAATTCCTGCCTCTCTCGCATCTCCGATGCGCTCAAATTCTGGTAATACTCTTGGAGGCTCAATACTCCAAAAGCGACATGGCGCGCCTCATCGGCCATTACATATCGCAGAAGTTGTTTTAGAAGGGGCTCAGTAGTCATTTGGTGCATGAAGCCAAATGCAGCAAGGGCCAGACCTTCAACCATGATCTGCATTCCTAGATAAGTCATATCCCATCGTGAGTCTCGGATAATGTCGTCTAGCAAGAGCTCCAGGTGAGCGTTTATAGGATAGTGACCTGAAAGTTTCGAATCTAAATACTTAGAAAATACTTCTACGTGACGAGCTTCATCCATCACTTGGGTGGCTGCATAGTATTTTGCATCGATCCAGGGAACTGACTCAACTATCTTGGCGGTACACACAAGTGCACCTTGCTCTCCGTGCATAAACTGCGAAAGGGTCCAGTTTTGCATCTCTACGCCTAGCTTGATCCATTCCTTCTCCGTCCATTTTTCAAAAGGAGTTCCGGTGATATCGAAACCTGCGGCAAAGCCTCCTTGATTGAAAGAGTTGGCAACAATTAATGCCTCTTGGTCGACATCAGTATCCCAGGGGAGATCTGTTTGGGCATTCCATTGAGAATTTTTTGCCTTCTCATAGAGCTTATCAAGCTTGGGCCGCGAGCCCTTCTCATAGTCCCACGTAAAGATTGTCTCGTAATTGGATGCAACAGCATGAATTGCTTCATCTTGGTCACTATTGGTTACGGACAGAATTGCCTCAAGATCATTCACGTCATCTCGACCAATTAGTTCTTCATTTGATACGTTTTGAAATGCCATTTAGGCACCCCCTTTCTCTTTGGTTTGTAAGCTAACTTAGAATCGATGTCACAACTTATAGAATCAAAATGGGCTGCTAATATTCCCGTTACCAACGTTTCGGCCGTAGCTTGCGCACTTTCACTCCAATCAGGTGGGCTGATCGCGTAACTGACAACTATCCTCGCTGCCCATTCGGCTAAATGATTTGCTTCACTAAATTCAAGCCATTTGGACAAGTACGGAGTTAGAATCTCTCGACAAATAGCAATTAGTCTCTCAAGACGATCGAAAGCAAGGTTGCGCAATACAAGCTCAGGTTCATTAGTTAGTAGAAACGATAGAACTTCATCGTTGGAAAGGATTGTCCAAGCACCGGCCATTCCCGAAATAAGAAGCTCGCGAAGCGTTTTAGCCCGGTCAAGAATTTCGCATACGTCTTGAAAGAATCGGTTTGTTTCAAGCTCGATTGAGTTTTCAATTACAGAGTCGCGCCCCGATGGAAACGCCCTGTATAGAGTCGCCCGCGAAATATTGGCCTCGCGTGCGATATCATCAACGGTTGTCTTGGAAATGCCCCATTTGCTAAAGCAACGACGGGCAGCTTCTAGTATGCGAATCTCTTGCTCGCTCCAAAGAACCTCATCTTCTGTAGATAGTTCAGAGCTATTTTCCACCAACCAACTCATCAATTGAAACAATAAGCCTATTTATGTCTCATTGTCAATAGGGAAATTACGAAGGCCCCCTTTTGGCGATCTAGCAGGGGATTTTTTAAAAGCTCCTTGGTGATAGCCAAACCGGAAGTCTAAGTGCTCCCTCCGCTGGCAACCCAACTTAGAATCTGCGAAGTCACCAGTTCGTGGACCTGAGCCTGATCGCTAAGATCCCAGCTACCCGGTGCCGTAATGTGAGAAAGTATCATCCGAGCGACATAATCACCAGCCGCCTTCAAGCTAACTCCTTGTGGCAGTTCACAGCTGGCTAAATATGGCATTAGGAAACCTCGCACCAACCTGAGGATCCGGCTACCCTCAACCGTAAATAGTCGTATGAAAAGCTCTGGCTCAGTCTGAAGCACTTTTTGGAGAACTTCATGACTTTCGACTGCCTGTTGCCCTATAGTTATGGCACGTTCAACCAGCTCTACCACGTTATCGCTCCCCGATATGTCACTTGCAAGCTTGGCAAAAAACCTCGCGGCTTCCCAGGCGACAACTGACTGAATCAACTCGTCTTTCCCGCCCGGGAAATAGCGATAAATGGTAGAGCGTGAGACCCCTGACTCTTGTGCAACTTCCTCAACAGTAGTTCGCGAGAGTCCACTATTAGCAACACATCTAAATGTTGCAAGCATCACTTTCTCGTAGATTGAAGTACTGCCAGATTCTCGATTAGTTGCCATTAATACCAGCTTCTTGCTAGCGAGCGTCCAAAATATCTACGTTAGAGGCCAAGCAATGAATCTATACCAACGGTCAGAGAACTCTCTAAATTGGACACAGATTTTAGTGCAAGGAGTACGCCGGGCATAAAGGACGATCGATCGTAACTATCGTGACGAATCGTTAGAGATTCCCCCAGAGAGGACAGGATAACCTCTTGGTGGGCCAACAACCCAGGTAGCCTAACTGAATGTATCCTAACTGAATTAGGTCCAAGCGCCCCTCTCGCCCCTTCAATTGTCTCTATCGAATTTGAACCTTGCAACTCTAAAATTGACGGCTGAGACTGAGACTCAAAACCCTCTTGCTTGCCATCCTGTCCAGTCTTGTTGCCCATGCCCCGCGCTGTGGCTATTGAAGTTCCAGAGGGTGAATCAAGCTTCCGGTCATGATGCAACTCTATGATCTCAGCTCTGTCCATCCATTGGGAAGCAATTTGAGCAAAACGCATCATCAAGACTGCCCCTAACGCAAAATTTGGAACGACAAGGCACTTTGACGAAGATTTTTCAAAGGCAACTCGGAGAGTTTGAACCCTCTCCTCGTCCAACCCAGAAGTTCCAATCACAATATTGATGGCGTTTTGAGCACAAAACAAGGCATTTGAATATGCAGATTGAGCATTCGTAAAATCAAGACATACGTCAATATCCACTTGCTTTATTCTCTCGATGCTATCGTGAATCGTGATCTCATCAGATCCTAATTCCGCTATTGCACTTACACCATCACCCTTATACTTCGGGTCAACTCCACAGGATAGTTCCAATACGTCGTCATCCAAAATGGCCTTTGCTGATGCTCTGCCCATCGAACCAGCTATGCCAAGAATTGCGACTTTGATCATCAGGTATCTGGGTAAAACTTAGTTCCTGCTTCTGCGCCGACTTGGTCGTGAACGATTTGAGTCGGGCCTTCGCGATCGTGGAGCAGAACTCTCTGCACCTTGGGGTCCAAGATCGCCGAACTCTTCCACTAATCCTTTCTCGAACTCCTCCTCAAAAGAAACATAATTTGTTGACTTTCGCTCATGGGATGCTGAGGAGCTTTCTGTACTCCCCGATCTATTGGCCGGAGCTGTCTCCAATGCAGATTCAAGTACTAGGGATACTTTACCCCCCGGATCGATATCATCTACTTTCACACTTATGACCTGGCCCATATCTAACACATCTTCCGCCCGTTCAACCCTGCGACCACCACTTCCTAGTTTGGAAATGTGAAGCAACCCGTCACGGCCAGGAAGAATGTTGATAAACGCTCCGAACTTCGTTAAATTTACAACCGTTCCTTGATAGGTGGCTCCTATCTCGGGAGTTGGTGGGTTGATAATCAATTCAATTCTCGCAAGTGCATCTTCAACCGCAGAGGACTCTTTGGATCCGATAACGACTGTTCCAAATTCACCATCGTCATCTACTGAAATATCAGCGCCAGTCTCTTGTTGTATCGTATTGATTACTTTGCCCTTAGGACCGATTACCTCACCAACTTTGTCCAGAGGAATCTTTAGAGAAACAATCTTTGGAGCGTTAAGATTGACACTCTGGCGTGGCGTAGATATCGCACTTTCCATAACGTCAAGGATCTTGAGTCGAGCGTCTTTTGCTTGTTGAAGCGCCCGAGAAAGTACCTCTGCCGGAAGCCCATCAATCTTTGTGTCTAACTGAAGGGCGGTTACACACTCACGTGTACCAGCAACTTTAAAGTCCATATCCCCAAAAGCATCTTCGGCCCCGAGAATGTCGGTTAGCGTCGTGTATTTTCCTGATTCATATACCAATCCCATCGCAATACCGGCAACCGGGGCCTTGATCGGTACCCCAGCATCCATGAGTGAGAGCGATGAACCACAAACTGAAGCCATCGACGTAGAGCCGTTTGACGAAAGAACCTCCGAAACCAGCCGCAATGTATAAGGGAATTCATCTTCTGGGGGAATTACCGGGAGCAAAGCTCTCTCTGCAAGTAATCCGTGTCCAATCTCTCGCCTCTTAGGTCCTCGCATCGCTCCTGTTTCGCCAGTAGAAAAAGGCGGAAAATTATAGTGATGCATGTAGCGCTTTGTATCGTCAATGCCAATCGTATCAAGCAACTGATTCATTCTTGGCATACCCAAAGTCGTAATATTCAATACTTGAGTATCACCTCTCTGAAAAAGTCCAGAGCCATGGGCTGTTGGGATCAACCCAACCTCAGAAGAAAGAGGTCGCAAACTTGTTGTATCCCTGCCGTCAATTCTGACGTTGTCATTTACAATCCGCTCACGGACTATCTTCTTGGTGAGAGATTTTATCGCTGACTTCACTTGACCCAGCTGCCCTTCGAACTCAGCGGAAAGCTGCTCAAGGATCTTCGACTCTACTTCGTCGAGTTGCGCTTTTCTCTCAGCTTTGTCAGTTATTGAGTTTGCTTGGACAAGTGATGACTCGCCGATCTCTCTAACTTTTTCCATGACATCTGGCTCGTAGTCAACAAATAACGGGATGTCCAAAGTATTTGGTTTTCCTGCTTTGGCAACTAATTCCCTTTGGAGCTCAATGGATTCACGAATCCAAATCTTTGCCTCTTCTAGCCCTTGTGCAATTACCTCTTCGGTAACTTTAGGCGCCCCGGCCTCGTAATATTGCCAAGATTTCTCCGTCCCACCAGCCTCAACCATCATTATCGCAATATCACTATTGCTATCAGTGCCTAAAGCTCGGCCTGCGACAACTAACTCAAAGGTTGATTCGTCACCAGCCTGATAACTAGGATGGGCAATCCACTTGCCATCAACACTATAAGCAATCCTTACTGCACCTATAGGGCCTTCAAATGGAATACCCGAGATCATCAATGCCGCTGAAGCAGTGTTGATGGCCAATACATCGTGTGGATTTTCTTGATCGGCACCAAAAATGGTTCCCACTATATGAACTTCGCTTCTAAAGCCATCTGGGAAAGACGGACGCAAAGGGCGATCTATAAGTCGGCAGGTAAGTATGGCCTGATCTGTTGCCCTACCTTCCCTGCGAAAGAAGGAACCTGGAATTTTCCCAGCGGCATACATTCTCTCTTCGATATCTACAGTCAGAGGGAAAAAATCAATACCCTCTCTTACGCTCTTGGCACAAGTAGCTGTAACCAACACCATCGTGTCACCTATGCGACCTACGACAGCCCCGTCTGCTTGTAGGGCCAACTTACCCGTTTGATAACTCAAGGTCAGCTTTGTAGAGCTTATTTCCTTTGAAACTATCGTCTCTGTCAATTTAATCATATCTCCTTCAATAATCGCTACCAGATATTTAGGATTAATCCTACTTAGTCCGGCACCTATCGCCCTGTCGCAATATTGCTATTTCCTGACGAGCAACACTTTCTGAAACGAACACCTAAAGCTATCGCTGCCCGTACCTACCCACTGTTGAATCAACGCCAAATCCCACCAGCGCGATTCGGTCAACCCATCGAGACTTTATTGCAAATCTCAACTTCGTCTAAATTAGGTTGACTTCCTACCTTCGGATCCCGAGGCGAGAGATAATTGTACGATACCTTTCGACATCATTCGCCTTGACATAATCAAGCAGCCTGCGTCTCTTGCCAATCAACTTCATCAGCCCCCTCCGTGTATGATGATCAGCTTTGTGACGTCGCAGATGTTCCGTCAAGTGTGAAATGCGCGCGCTAAGCAACGCTATCTGTACTTCCGGCGAACCTGTATCAGTGCCGTGAAGTCTATACTCGGCGACAATCGCCGTTTTATCTAACGTATCTGTTGTTGTCATCTTCCTCGTTACCTGCCAGCTAGCTTATCAAAGACCCGGCACCGAACCGAAATCCAGTTAGTAACAGCACTCCTCCCCCGCGCTTTTGGCATATTATGGATTATTAGTTGGGATTTTTCATTCAGCCGGTTACCTCAAATCGCGAGTCGCCAAGGCTCCTTCAACCGAATGGGGACAGTTCAAACCATCAAGGCTTGACGCGCTTGCTCTATATCCTGTCGTATCTGACCCATTAGAAGTTCCTTGTTGGGAAACTTGATCTCACCTCGCAACCACTTACTAAAGCTAACTCTGAGATTTTGATCGTATATATCACCGTCAAAGTCGATTATGTGGACTTCAAGCAATGATTCTGCTTGATTCTTGTGAAATGTTGGTCTCTTGCCGATTGATGCCACCATTGGCTTTATAGTTGTGTCTTCTATTTGCGCCCACCCACAGTAGATTCCATCTTTGGGCAACAAGATATTTGCATCAACCTGCAAGTTCGCAGTTGGACAACCCAATTCTGAGCCACCTATCCCATCCCCATGTATTACTCGACCTTCGACTTGGTGATCTCGCCCCAAGAGCGCACTTGCGGCTTCCACATTTCCGTCACTGATCAAACGACGGATTCGCGTCGAGGAAATTGACTCAGTCTGCTCTTCAACACCGAGAGCATTTGACGTCCCAGCCGGGATCAAGTCCAGAGCTTCAAGACCGAACCCATATTTCCTGCCAATCTCGCCTAGAAGCTCAAGATTGCCTTCCCGGCCCTTTCCAAAGTGAAAGTCGCTTCCGACCACAACAAGTTTGACTCGTAAACGCTCCACGAGTTCCGACACTATAAATTCACGTGGCTTTTGATTTGCCCTTTGTTCGTCGAATTTTATGATATATAAAATATCTACTCCTGTAGATTCGATAAGTCGAATTTTACTATCTAGGCTGGTAAGCAACTTGGGGGCACTGTCCGGCCTAACTATCGATGCAGGATGTTTGTCGAAGGTAATGACGACACAGGAAAGTCCCATTATCTGAGCTTTAGAGCGGATCTCTCCAATCAGCGCTCTGTGACCAAGGTGCAAGCCGTCAAATGCGCCAATAGTTACAGCAGTACCCGTGATGGTCGGAGGAATAGATTGAGTAGAGTAGATAACTTTCACTTCAATTGTTACCTAAGCACTATTTCCGGCACTTCATAATCATCCCTCAGTGAATAAATTCCGATCAATTTTCCTTTTGAATCTACGATTGCCCACGGCGGATCGCCTGTTGCACCAAGAGTGCCTCGTGGAAACTTATAACCATTGAGAACTTTGCTCCGAGTGTTCTCATCTATTCGAAGATGTTCGAGCGTAGAAATTCCCTCCTCGACTCCGAGCAAGGAATCCTGAGTGATATCGTTGACTTTAAGTGAATTTACAACGTCGAAGTGTCCAACTTTCAGGCGTCTAAGATTTCTGAGATGGGCAAAGCCACCGCAAAGTATACCAAGATCGTGAGCGATCGTCCGAACATAGGTTCCAGAGGAACATTTAATTGAAAACTTCAATGTTTGCACTTGGAGCTCTTGTTCTCCTACAACAATGCGTTCTTCAATTAGTAAATCTTCTACCTCAAATAGCTCAATGAAGATAGCGCACGGCTTTCTCTCAACTTCAATCGACTCTCTGGCAAGTTCGTATAACCTTTTCCCACCAATTTTCTTAGCCGACACCATGGGCGGGAGCTGTTTGATTTCTCCTGTCAACTTCTTGGCTTGATCTCGGACCTCATCAATTGTCAAAAATGACATATCGCAGAACTTCAAAGGAGTCCCTGTATTGTCTTGTGAGTGCGTCGAATATCCAAAGACAATCTCTCCACTATAGACTTTATCTAGTCCAGATAAATACCTAAATAAACGAGTCGCCTTTCCGAGTCCAATTACGAGTAGGCCTGTGGCCGGAGGATCAAGAGTTCCAGCATGTCCTACTTTGGTAGCCTTCATTATGCTTCTTACCCGACTTACCACATCATGAGAGGTCCAATCCACCTCTTTGTCAACGAGAAGAAATCCGTCGATAGTCTAGGTACTCTCCCTGTGATTCTCTGCAATTTGCCGCAGAGTCTTTTCTATTATTTCACCTTTGACGATTGCAGGGTCCACTTCAAAGCTGAGTTGTGGAGTTCTCTTGAGCCTAACGCTTTTGGCTAAATTCGACTGTACCTTCTGACGATGAGTATCTAGTATCTCACGCTGATCGGGCGCAAGTGCCGCCAGATAGACCTTTGCATGCTTGAGATCGGGATCACATTCCACTCCGGTTACGGTAAGTATTGATAGTTCGCTCTCAATATCTGCAATTCGTTCCAGCTCTAATGCTATTGCATGCCGCAAAGTCTCATTTACTCGTGCCATCCGTGGATAAGGTTTGGTCGGCTGGCGCATGCTCTTAGCTTCTCGCCATCTCTCGTTCTTCGAAAGTCTCGATTAGATCGCCGTCTTTGAGATCTTGAAAATCAGATAGGCCAATTCCGCATTCGAATCCGCTTTGCACCTCACGAACATCGTCCTTGAATCTTCTAAGGGAAGAGATTGTGCCTTTCCATATTATAACGCCGTCCCTCAAGAATCGAACTTTTGAACCGCGCGTAATCGTCCCGCTTCTAACATAGCAACCAGCAACTGGGCCTATTCTTGGTACTCTAAAGACCTCTCGAACCTGCGCTTCGCCCGTTACTATCTCTTCAAATTCCGGCTTGAGCATACCTACAAGAGCAGCTTCAATATCCTCTAGTACTTTGTAAACAACTTCGTAGGTCCGGATCTCTACTTTTTGCGCCTCAGCTGCGTCGCGTGACCTTCGGTCGGGTCGTACATTAAAACCAATTATGGTGGATCCAGATGCAGCAGCGAGGCTCACATCATTTTCTGTGATAGCCCCAACCGCTCGATGTACGAAGGAAATTTTTACTTCTTCTCGCTCTAATTTTTTCAACGAATCAGTCAGTGCTTCCATTGACCCGTGGACATCAGATTTGAGAATCAGATTAAGTGTCGCTATTTCGCCTCGACTGACTTGTTCAAAAAGATCTTCCAAGCGAGTGCTACGTGCTTGCGAGGAAATTGGAGAGTGGCTCTTTGCCCTAATCCTTTGCTCGCGCGACTCTGCAATGGCTCGTGCAGTGGATTGGTCCGGAACTACTCTAAATTCGTCTCCTGGGCTCGGAACAGTAGACAGCCCAAGGATAACTACTGGATCGGACGGACTTGCACTCTTTACTAAAGCACCTCCATCGCCAATCAGAGCTTTTACTTTGCCCCACGCGGGACCAGCAACGACGATATCACCCATTTGTAACTGACCCCGTTGAACGATAAGAGTTGCAACAGGACCTTTCCCAATATCTAAATTAGCTTCGAGGACTACACCTTTTGCGCTCCCTGTCTCAACGGCTTCTAGTTCTTCGAGTTCAGCTATAAGCAGAATATTCTCAAGTAGGTCATCAACCCCTATGCCACTTGGGGCCGCAACAGATATAGTGACAGTATTGCCACCCCAAGATTCTGGAACCAGATCGTGTTCGGATAGTTGCTGCATTACACGATTTGGATCAGCGTCAGGGCGATCCACCTTTGTAATGGCTACCAGGATAGGTACCCCAGCAACTTTGGCATGGCTTATTGCTTCAACCGTTTGTGGCATTACTCCATCATTTGCAGCCACGACCAGAACAATTACATCTGTAACTTGAGCTCCACGCGCCCTCATTGCCGTAAAGGCCTCGTGGCCGGGAGTATCTATAAAAGTTATCGACTTGCCATGGTGGCTTACACGATATGCCCCTATGTGCTGCGTTATCCCCCCTGCTTCTCCCTGAGCCACACTTGCATTGCGGATTACATCAAGTAAGGTTGTCTTTCCGTGATCAACATGACCCATTACAGTAACAATCGGAGGTCTTGGGACTTTCACCCCCTCCTCATCGTCTTCGTCAAAGTACTTCGCTACTAGTAGCGCTTCTTGTTCTTCACCGGCATCGACAAGTTTCACCGAAGCACCAATCTCAGCGGCAAATAGCTCTATCATTTCATCACTCAGAGATTGGGTTGCAGTTATCATCTCTCCTTGGAGCAATAGGAACCTTATGACATCTCCAGACGTTCTATTTAACTTAGGGCCTAATACCTGGGCTGTAGTACCTCGCTCAACGATAATTTCACCCTCGGGAACTGGTGCAGAAGATGGAACATAAGCACTGGATATCTGAGTTGGTTCCAGCTCTTCAATATTCCTCCGCCTACGTTTTGACTTTGAACGCTGCTGACCGGGTCGCCCGCGTGATGGTGGGCCAGAACCTCTTGGGGGAGCCGAAGGCATCCCTCCGGAACTAGCAACGGATCCAGGACGCATCGGTGGCCGAGCTGATCCTGGCGAGCTTTGGGAACCCTGCCCCGTAAAACTACTTGGTCCCCGTGGGGGTCCACCAGATCCCGCTGTAGAACGCCGCATTGCATATGAACCTGTGCCTGTACGCTCGCCATTTGGTCGATTCTGCCCGCTAGGTCCGGCGGAACGAAAATCTCCTGAGCGGGCATCTCCTGAGCGGGCATCTCCTGAGCGGGGTCCTCTCGCCCCAGGTGGAGGTGGAATTGCTTTGCCTGAAGGGGAAAGTGGTCTCCCTGGAGGAGGTGGTATAGGTCTGCCGCTCGATGACATAGGATGTCGCGAAGGTCCCGGGGCAGAGCGTTGAGATAAGCCATCGTCTGGTTTCCTGCTCTTTGGCGCATCTGCTGCTGAACTTCTTGGCCCAGGTTGAGGCCTATCTACTGAACTTCTTGGCCCAGGTTGAGGCCTATCTACTGAACTTCTTGGCCCAGGTTGAGGCCTATCTACTGAACTTCTTGGCCCAGGTTGGGACTTGTCGGTGGGTCCTGTACCACCTGCAAGGCGATTCTGAGCAGACGGCCTTCCCGTCGGGGTGGACTCGGCAACTTCAATTTGCGCTTCGATACCCTGGATATCGTGTTCCGATTTTCCATCTTTGACTACGATATCTTCGGATAGCCCTCCAGATAAGTCAGGTTGCGTGGCATCATCTTCGCTCGTCCTCAGTAACTTACGTACAGGATCATCGGCTTGCTCAACCTTTCTAGCAAAGGCACCCTCTTGTATATCCTGAGGACTCGGGACTTCAATTCCATCAGCTTCACTCGTATCTATATCCTCTTGCGATGCGATTGATTTACCGGCAGCTGAGCCAGCCCTAGTCGATCCTCTAGCTGATGAACCTTGATTGGAGCTACGTACCGTCCGCTCGCCCGTTGGTAAATCAATACTCCCATCCGTCGATTTAGTGGAGCGCCTTCCTGAACTTGAGCTTTTGAGAGACGAAGACGGACTTTGGCTAGTTTCATCGTCGATAGTTTTCCTTGGCGAGGAACGAGTAGTCGAGCGCGCTAGGCTACGAGAGTCTGATCCCTCTGCCGGAGCGGTCTCAAGCTTTACCTCGCTGATAACCTCTGTCTTTTTTAATCCTTGAGCGTCAGCTTTACGGCGTACGCGATCCGCCTGTGCCTCTTCAATGCTGGAAGAATGACTCTTGACACCAATGCCCAGAGCCAGGCATAAGTCCAATGCCTCTTTGTTGGTTATACCATATTCACGCGCGAGTTCATAGACTCTGACCTTCTTGGCCAACTTTTACTCCTGACCTTCCTCAAGGGCCTCTAAGATCGGAAGATGAATCCTCATCTTGCACTAGCTGCTCTGATTGACTACTTGAATCGTCCGCTGATGGTTCCCCCTGTTGATTTCCTTGACCATCATTATCAGCTTGCGATGTCATAGCCGACCATTCATCAGCAGAAAAGGACTCGCCTCCTTCAGCCGATTTCCAAACCATGTCTCCTGATTCGTCTTGTACCCACTCCCCCTGAGCCCAATCGTCAGATGAATAACCCTCTGCTTCTTCGCTGAGTTGGCCTTCACTCTTGATATCTATTCTCCAACCAGTTAAACGTGCAGCCAATCTTGCATTCTGACCCTCTTTGCCAATTGCAAGGGAAAGCTGGAAATCATGGACAATAGCTGTGGCAAGACCCTGATCTTCGTCAAGACGAACTTCCTTTATTTTTGCAGGTTGCAATGCGCGGGCTATAAATTCGCCAATGTCGTCCGAAAACGGGACAATATCTACTTTTTCGCCCCGTAATTCGTTAGTTACCATTCTAACTCTCGCGCCACGAGCACCCACACATGCTCCTACTGGATCTACATTTGAATCGCTTGACCACACAGCAATCTTTGTACGGTGGCCAGGCTCTCTAGCGCATGCTTTGATCTCTACTATTCCGCTAGCTATCTCCGGAACTTCAAGTTCGAAAAGTCTCTTGATCAAACCTGGATGAGTTCTCGACACAACAATCTGAGGACCCTTTGAGGTTTTTCTTACCTCAACTATGTAGGCCTTGAGCCTCGACCCGTGCTCATAACGCTCGTGCGGAACTTGTTCTGCTTGAGGGAGAAGTGCCTCAATCTTTCCCAAATCCAACAATGTGAACCTATTGTCACTTTGTTGGATGATGCCAGTTACTACGTCCCCTTCGCGCCCAGCGTACTCTTCGTACTTCATATCTCGTTCTGCTTCGCGAATTCTCTGCAAAATTACTTGCTTAGCAGTTTGAGCAGCAATGCGTCCAAAATCATCTGGGGTATCATCCCACTCTCTAATGACATTTCCATCTAGGTCAAGTTCCTGGCCATATACTCGAATCTCACCCGAATCCGGATCGATGGTAACAACAGCTTCGTCTGCTGCATAAGGCATGCGCTTATATGCGACTACTAGGGCGTTTGCCAGCGCTTCAAGTAAAATATCAACAGCTATGCCCTTATCTCGTCCAATTTGTGCCAAAGCTTCCATAAAATCGAAGTTGGACTTTGCCATTACTCACCTCCTCCGTAAACATAAAAAACGTGGGCTTTCGCCCACGTAGTGAAATAACACCGTAGGTTTAAATTAACTTCGAAAAGATTATAGCACCTCCCCACGGAAAGGCCTAGTGGAATCGGCTATGGGTCAATTACGCTTTTGGGGAACAGTATCAGCAAGGGAACTGCTGGAATTGACTACCGGTAATGACGCTTTTTTGCAATAATGTCTGTAGCTATGGCCTTAACAATTTTGGAATATGACTGATCTACCAGGTAATGAAAGTTCTAAGCATATTGCCGTGGGCCTTCCTGGCCCGTCCTTTTCAGTAACAAATCCCGACAATTTACAGCCTCCTCAGGGGGAATCGGATGATCAGCAAGAACGGAGGCGCTATGTTCGAGTCGCAAAAACCATTGAACTTGAGCTGCGCCACGAGGAACACCCCATCAAGGCTTCTATGATTGATCTATCCGAAGGAGGCATCCGGTGCCACCTTGAAACCGAACAACTACTTGATCCAGCCGAAATTGTTAGGGCGCGAGTCAACCTTGGCGAAGGAGAGCTCCAGGTCAAGGGAGAGATTAGCTGGATAGTAAATGAAGATAACTCCACTGAGATGGGGATTAAATTTATTGAGCTTACCGAGAAAGAGGCGCAAAAAATAAGAGCAAGGGTCTACGCAATTCAGCTCGAGCAAAGAAGAGCTGATCGTGGCCACTCTGGGCACCGTCGCCGCTGAAAACATGGTTAATAGCCCCAGCCCAACTGAAGGCCGTCGCCGCTGAAAACATGGTTAATAGCCCCAGCCCAACTGAAGGCCGTCGCCGCTGAAAAGCTGGTAACTAACCCTACTCTCGGTGTGATCCTCCGTTTCAAATAAATTGTTTGTTATTTAAAACAATTGTGCGCAAAAGATGTATTATTTTATTTGTGCCAATTTGGAGCCTAAAGTCTCATAGAAAATCCGTATCCCGTTCAAAACAACTTCCGCGACGCTACTCCAGTAAATTGCAACCTGTTTCCCAACGTAGTTTGCAGTCCAATGCTCCAACAAGCAGACGTCCTAAGTATTATCGGTGGCCAGAGATCGGAAGAGTAGTGCAGATTGCTACTTCTGGTGAGAGTCTGCCAATCCCAGTACGCATTCTTGACCATGACACCTCAGGAGAGTTCATTTTGGTATCCGCTCCGGGAGGAAAAGGCAAGAGTGCTTTAGTCGCTGAATCTGGCGACAAGATAGTTCTTAGCTGGGTACTCCCCAACGGGATCGCTCACTTGGAAACGTTATTTCTCTCCATGGACGAAGACCACTCAAACACACCAGTGTTATGGAGGCTTGAACCAATTTCTGACGTCGTTGTAACCGAAAGGCGTCGTTATCATCGCGCCAAGACAAGGCAGCACCTTTCTTTGCATGCACGGACTGGGAATATTCCTGGAGTGCTAGTAGATATTTCCGAACGTGGCATGCGCTGCTTGGTAGACACAATCACTCCGGGCAAACTCACCAGAGATGAATTGGAAACAAGAGTGAATCTTAGCGGCAAGCCCGTAGATATCAAAGGCCTTGTTGCCTGGAGTAAGCATCATGGAGGCCATATCGAAGTTGGCATTACATTTGCTAGATTGCGCAAGCAAGACAGTGAAATTCTGCGCTCTCACGTACGTCGTGAACTAGCCAAAGCTGGTTAGACGTCTGCCTAAGTGGCGGAGCTACAGTCTTATTTCTAATTTTTGAGCACGGAGACGGTTGTAGAGCTATCATCTATAATGGTGATTTTCAAACGAAGTTCAAAAACTAGCGCTGACCCCGGCTCAATTCCAGCTAGCTCGTCTCCAAGAGATGGTGTGACGTCTCAATCACAAGCAACGGGTATTGTAGATGCTGCCCCTACATCATCGTTACACGATATCAGTTCGAATGCAGGAAGGTCTCGCCATAAAGCTAGACCAGCCGACTGGCCTCCGGTTAATACTGAAATTGTGATTGTTCTACCTAAAGACGGCGGTGTCTATAGGGCAAGGGTAAGTGAACACGATAAGCTCAATGGGCATATTCTCTTATCTTCCCCAACCACATCTGTAAACATTGAAGCCTCCCCCGGAGATCCTGCTATGGCGACGTGGACTAGCCAAGCTGGACTTCATGAACTAAGAACTGAAATAATTGCTTCAGCAAATTCCGTGGCCCCTCTAAAAGTCGAACCGACTTCTGCAGTTGTAGTTCATGAGAGACGCCGCTTCCCTCGTGTTAAGCGACCTGGTGGAATCAGCATTGAAGCAGGCTCTCATGCATTATCTGCAACTATGCTGGATCTGTCCGAGGGAGGTGCTCGTTGTGTAATTGACACTTCCACTTCGATACCGCCAGACATGGTCCAGACAACCCTCGATCTCGATGAGCAATCTGTAAAGATCAAGGGGTGGGTAGCGTGGAAAAAGTTACACGGTCAACATACTGAAATTGGAGTTTCTTTTGCTGGAGTATCCTCACGCGATGCAGAACTTATTCGGCGATACGTTCTTAGCCTTCAGCGAAAGCAGCAGGTTTGACAGACTGAGTCCCCACGGCACACTTACCTGAGACTATCCTGGCAGGATCGAACCCCGTACGAAGAGCGGTAAGTAAATCTTTTCCTGTTTCGAAACTCTCAACTCTCTGGGCCGCCAAGTCCTCATCGGCTTCCCTCTCGCCCTCTTGCCAATCGGAGTCCCAGAACCATGCCTGAGCCGCATCAATCAGCTTTTGGGGGCGGAGCAAGATTCCATCAGCTGTTAGCTCGGCTTCAAGGAGATCACCTTCCTCAAGGTGAGCCGATCTACGGATTTCTTGACCTCCTCCCAACGACTAAAGTCGTGGGATTCCCTCGGTGGCGACAACTTACGCTGCCTCCACTTGAAGAAGTTCTCGCTGCCACTTTAGGTGGACTTAGACGAGCAACATCGGTTGTTTCTCC
>JAKAVM010000018.1 GCA_021827485.1 Actinomycetes bacterium | reverse complement strand
AAGCCTCAAAGTCTCGCGGACCAAGCTGCTTCAGCGTGATTCGTCGGCCAAATAATTCCTCGTACGGGCCTTTGAACTGCACAGTTTCAGATTACAGTCATTTTACTTAGAAAGTATGATTTTTTATTGATTTTTCAAATTCCTTAGACTTTACTTCTAAGGAGCAGGTCTAGTTGCCCCGAGATAGTCGCTCCAGTTGTAGTCTTCTATTCTAACATCGGCACCTGGATGGGGGGCATCAACCATCTCACCGTTGCCTATATAGATACCATCATGTGAGATTTGGGACGTTGATTGACCAAAAAACAATAGGTCTCCCGGTATGAGCGCTACAGTACTTGGTACCGGGATTGTCGCGTCAAACTGAGCCTGAGCGGTTCTCGGTAAGAGTAATCCAGCATTTTGATATGAAACCATGACAAGTCCAGAACAGTCGTAACCCCCTACCCCAGTTCCGCCGTAAAGATAAGGTTGGCCGACTTGGCTAAGTGCGAAATCCACTGCTTTACGCGCGATTGCACTTCCCTGTCCAACATTGGGACTTACTGCAACGATTGCTACTGCTTGATCGCTGCCCGAAACCAAATGTCCAAGTGCGGATCCAGAAAAATATGCGTCCCCATATGCAAAAATCCCTCCGTCGGATGCAACAAGCCAGTATCCTTGGCTGTCAGAAGTTGCTGCCATAGATACGATGGGTTCGTTCAAGTGAATTGATCCTGTCGAACCATAAAATTGTGCATCTCCATATGCAAAAATCCCTCCGTCGGATGCAACAAGCCAGTATCCTTGGCTGTCAGAAGTTGCTGCCATAGATACGATAGGCTTTGCTAGACTTATATCTGCAGCAGATCCATAGTTCTTGGCTTCACCAAATGAATATATGCTTCCTTGTGCGCTAGCGATCCAATATCCAGTTGAGTTGGAAGTGGTAACCAATGCAACTGCTTGCTGGTTGACCGAATTAGCTCCTAGTCCCCCATAATATTGCGCATCCCCAAAACTAAACACTTCCCCATTTTGTGTAAGTAGCCAATATCCCGCGCTATCAACAGTCGCCGCCATCGAGACAACTGGTGATTGAGGATTGATCGGAACGAAACTCGTGGGATTAGCCTCTGACGACGGCGCTGTAGTAGTTGTTGGCGGGGTTGTTGTTGGCGGGGTTGTTGTTGGCGGGGTTGTTGTTGGCGGGGTTGTTGTTGGCGGGGTTGTTGTTGGCGGGGTTGTTGTTGGCGGGGTTGTTGTTGGCGGGGTTGGCAATGTGGCTGGATTGGGCTCAATAAAAGAACCGTAATCTCCCGCATCGGCGAATGGAACAACTGCCCCAGAAGAACTTGCCACGATATATGCTGGACTTACACTTGGTGCAGAGCTAGTTTGATTAGATTGCACTACGATACTAGCCACGGAACCACCAATGGGAAGCTGGGCAAGCAACATGCTAGCCGCAAGTACAGGCAACAAAGTAATGACAGATAGGGCACTACGCCCAAATGGTAATCCGTTGGGAGTTATTCGAGACAAACTAATATCTCCAGGTCGCAATAGCATCTGAACTGGGCGGGCGGGCCACGGAACTCAGTGGCCCGCGCCACCCAAAGTTCCCCCAGTAATAGTTATATCGGCAGTTTCTTTCATTTCGATAACCAATATTCTCTAATAACTTACCCATCGCACGCGCTTCGATTCACCAATTCCACACCTAGTAAACTCGCTGCAATACCATCTAAAATATCTGCCTCTGAGACTGTCACCTGGGAAAACTCTAAGATGGACATCAATCTGGCCAGAATTAGAGAGCCTGCCACGATGACATCGGCTCGTCCAGACTCTAAGTTGAACTTACTAGATCGTTCTGAAGATTTCATACGCAATAGCTCCTCGTGTATGGCCTCCAGCTGTTCAAGAGTAAAAACCGAATTATGGGTCAGCGCCGGATCATACTTTAGAACTCCTTGGATCATCGAAGATAACGCCGTGACCGTTCCTGCCAATCCAATAAGACGATGATCCATGAAAGCACTTGGCGAGTAGGTAGATTTAGCTCTTTTGTGAACTGATTTTACTAAGTCATCTATAAATTCAATCGCTGATTGAACCTCAATTGAGCTTGGCGGATCTGAACGCAAGAATCTTTCGGTCATGCGAACGCAACCAACGTCGAGTGAGGTGACAAACTTGGGAGGTTGGCGAGGAACACCTGCAACGAATTCTGAAGATCCTCCACCTATATCGACTATCAATACTTGATTTTCTAGATCTTCAAGCTGACGCGTTGCCCCAAGAAATGAAAGGTGCCCTTCACTTGTCCCGTCGAGAAGGTCTACTTGCAGACCAGTAACCTTTACCACTTGATCAAAAAACTCATGAGAATTTGCTGCATCTCGTGCAGCTGATGTGGCAACTAATCTTGCCTTACTCACTCCAAAGCTATCCATTACTCTCTTATAGTTGATGAGAGCCTCTAGCGTTCTTGTAATGGCCCCTGGATCCAATCTTCCAGTTTTATCGACGCCTTGGCCCAACCTGGTTATGGTAAGTTCACGAGCTAGCTGGTTGCCAAGCCGATCAACGACCAGCAGTCTTGTTGAATTTGTACCGCAGTCAATTGCGGCCACCACATCTCTTAGCTGGGTCACGGTGTGCTCTGCCCCGGTCGGCGGGTTAGTGAGTCGAAGTACAGTTCATCAGATGGTATCTCAACCAGATAATCATCCCTAGTTATGTTGATTTGCTCTGCTGTCCAGCTGCCGACAGGGTCACTGCCTCCCGCCAGAAACCATGCCAGGTGAGCATGCAAACACTTCACACCTCGCCGAGTACCACCAACTCCACCTGAAGGACGTAGACCATTGAAGTCTAATGGAATCTGCTTTCCCCTTAGGCGAGCATACTCGACGTGAGAGTCTTCAATCTGTTTGGCATCAATAACGGATTGGCATACCTTTACTCCACCTTGTGACTCAACACGCGCTACGCTCTCAGACTCTTGTCTTGCAACAAGCCAGAAAAGTGTAGGCATAGGTGAACCGTCATGCAATAATGGGAAATTCACAATGACAACAGGTTGGTTCCTAAGATTGCGAACGACCACTCTAAATTCGGCCATAACCGGTCGGCCCAGTAGCCTTGAAATCTCATCACGTTCGTCAGTGGAGGCCGAAACTGCTTTTACCCAGCTTTGCCAGAACTCGCATTGGTAGTAGGAACTGCACTTCCGGACGGAACTGATCCGTAAATGCTTTGGGATTTAGGGGTTGGAAGAACTACAAACTCTTCTTGATTTGGTTTAATCAGCCCATAACGTTGGTGAGCGATTGATTGGATTTCTTGTGAGGAATCGAGCTTGTTCATCTGTTTACTTAGGGACTTAGCCTCTTGAGTGAGTACAGAGACTTGATGACTTACGGCATCATAGTTGTGTTTCACCTGAAAATAAGTCCGAATCGGCATAATCATAACAAAAACCGCTATCATAACTGCGATTAGGGCTATCCAGGCAAGGGCTGGGGGTGACGATTGAACCTTCTTCACTTAGAACTCAATACTCCTTGAGTGCCAGCATATAGAGCTCCTTCACCCAAATCGTCTTCGATTCGCAGCAATTGATTATACTTAGCCACCCGATCCGAACGACAGGGTGCTCCAGCTTTAATCTGACCTGAATTAGTTGCCACGGCTAAGTCAGCAATTGTCGTATCTTCAGTCTCCCCGGAACGATGCGAGATAACACACGTATATCCGTTACTCTTGCCCAACTCAATAGCTTCTAGAGTCTCAGTCAATGTGCCAATTTGGTTGACTTTCACCAATACGGAATTAGCAACCTTCATTTCGATTCCACGTTTTAGTCTCGATGGATTGGTAACAAAAATATCATCTCCCACAATCTGGATCCTGGATCCCAACTTACTCGTCAGGTTTCTCCAACCTTCCCAATCGTCCTCTGCCATTGGATCTTCAATAGATACAATCGGTGAGAACTGATCACATATCTCTATCCAATACTCTACCATCTCATCACTCGACAAGCTACGATGCTCTCCCTCAAGAACGTATTTCCCATCACGATATAGCTCGCTAGTAGCAGGATCGAGAGTAATAGATACGTCATCACCTGGAACCTTCCCGGTAGCTTCGATAGCTTTGATCAACAATTCTATGGCGACTTTGTTGCTTGACAGATTTGGGGCAAAGCCACCTTCATCCCCAACAGCAGTGGCAAGTCCTTGGTCGTGAAGGATTGATTTGAGGGTGTGATAGACCTCTGCCCCCCACTGTAACGCTTCTCGATAAGAAGCCGCTCCCTGCGGTGCAATCATAAACTCCTGGAAATCAACGCTATTATCTGCGTGCGCTCCTCCGTTTAGCACATTCATCATTGGTACTGGCATGACGTGAGCGCCAGGCCCCCCAAGATAACGATACAGAGGAAGTTCTGAATCCAGTGCTTGCGCCTTAGCAACTGCAAGCGATACTCCAAGAATCGCATTTGCACCGAGGCGTGATTTATTCTCCGTCCCATCAAGGTCGATCATGGCAAGATCTATTTCGCGCTGATCGCGTGCATCCATTCCTATAACAACTTTGGCAATTGACGATTCAACACTTGCTAGCGCCTCTCTAACGCCTTTGCCGCCGTACCGATCTCCTCCGTCGCGTCGCTCAGTCGCTTCAAAACGGCCCGTCGAGGCACCAGATGGTACCGCTGCTCGCCCTAGAGATCCCGTCTCTAACATAACTTCAACTTCAACGGTTGGATTACCGCGCGAATCCAATATCTCTCTTGCTGCTAAATGTACTATCTCGCTCACTGAACTCCAGTTTCAAAGTCAATTATTCTTGAAAATTTAGCTCATATTGCGAGCTAAATCAGGGATCCTTGCCCATCAACCATAAATTGAAGAACTTCCGATTTGTCTTTGCGGATCGCCTCACGATTGAAATGCAAGCTAAAGAACCCGATATAAGACCTTAGAATTTGGAACTGGCCCGTGGCTAATCCAAGTCTTGCTTAGCCATTTCCCAGAATTTGTCAAGTTCTTCAAGGGTATAGTCATGGAAATCTCTTCCTGTTTTTTGGATCAATCCTTCCACCCTTTCGAAACGATTCTGAAATTTCGAGGTTGCTTCGCGTAGAGCCGATTCAGCATCAAATCCCAGGTGGCGTGCAAAATTTACAGTCGAAAAAAACAAATCGCCAAGTTCTTCTCCTACTAAGTCGTGCCCGTCATTTTTGTTTATAGCCTGCGTAAAAGCATGTCTTATCTCCTCTAGCTCTTCAAGAATTTTCGCAGACGCGCCCTTGGGGTTGTCCCAATCAAATCCAACCGAAGCGGCCTTTTTTTGAACTTTTTGAGCAAATACCAGTGCTGGAAGAAATTTTGGGATGCCTTCCATGATTGAACTTCTCGACTTTTCAACTTTCTTTATTTGTTCCCAATTTGTCATCACCTCTTCGGGGGTATCTGCAATTACATCTCCAAAAACATGCGGATGTCGGTTGATCAATTTATCTCGCGTGGTGCGCGCAATATCGCTCACATCAAAATTACCAGTCTCGGAGGCCAGCCTTGCATGAAACAAGACCTGAACCAATAAGTCGCCGAGTTCCTCTTTGAGATGCTCATATTCAGCAGAACCAATTTTATTAGTCTCATACGCAGATTCACGCCTTGGCTTGCCCCGCGTCGTCAGTACCCCATCGCGCGTTCCGGGTTGGTAATGCGTCGTCAGCACCCCATCGCGCGTTCCGGGTTGGTAATGCGGAAGTTCGGAGATTGCGTCTAAGACTTCGTAGGTTTCTTCAATTAGATGCGTGGCGAGGCTTTGATGGGTTTGCTTACGATCCCATGGACATTGTTCCCTTAGAGTTCTTATCAATTCATCTAGTTCAGCAACTTCTGAGGACAGAGATGAAGCCAACTTAGGTATGAAGATGCTCGTCATATGATCTGCATAATTGCCTTGATCTAATTCAGTAAGGCTTATTTTCTCAACTCTTTCGTCCGAACAACCAAGTCGTGACAGAACTGTTACCTCAATGTTGCTATTATCATCGTACTCCGAGATTTTTAGCTTTATATTTGACAATAGTCCGGTATTCCAACATTGCGCTACGAGAAATGGTCCCGCAAGGCCCGCACTTTGCTGAACAAAACTCTGAGCATCAACGAGGGTTACAGCTTCAGCAAAAGGATCGATACCAATTCGATCCCAAACCAAATCCATAAATGAAACATTTTGGATAAGCTCGACTGAAATATCTTGCTCGACCCGCAGGATGGCAACGCTATCCTCAAGAATACTTGGAGAGCCTGGTACGCAGTACACAACATAACCTCCACTTTTTGCTGCTTCAACTGCTTGCTCTCTTACGATAAATGCAATTTCTCGATATACCGCTTCAAAGGTATCTAACTTCTCATAAAGCCAGTCAAAGGAACTGACTTTGCCAAGTTCTGCAACCGCCGGATGTTTTAGAGTTCGTACAAAGACCGAACTAGCCCCAGCAACGGCTTGCATAGCCGACTTTGACAGGAATCTTCCATCAGACGGTCCAAGTCCAATTGCGACAACCTTAGGGTTCATTCAAAAAGCCCCGCTTTTTGGCTACAACGTCAACGACGAGGGCTTCAACCTAGAGGAGTTGTACTAGGAGCTGCTAACGTTGTAGTAGTAGTTGGTAACAAATTAGCCGCTGGTCCTTGCGGTGCGGTAACGGTATAACCTAACGGATATAGCTTACCTATCTTTAATATCCCATCAGCTGGATTCACAGATATGGCTGCCTTCAAAACGTATGACTTCACTGCATTGTCTATCAAATTAGTTATAGGTACCCTTGAAGAGTTCTCTAACATAGTGGTTGAAGCGATTGGAATATCTGTTGGGCCATACTTTGCAGGCGGGGCGATCGAAACTTCATAATAAATTACATAACCAGTTGTTACAGGTGAACCGGTTGATGGCGGTCCGGAAACTGGTTGAGGTGGCGAAACTTGACCCGGCTGCAAGGTGCTAATGGCTGAGACTATATTCGGCGATAACGCAGCATAGCTTCCACAAGTAGGAGAGGGATTAGTGGCACTTGACTGACTAGAACCTGCTATAGCTGATCCGAATGAACTACCCGTCTTTATTGCGTTAACAGCATTTTGAGCTTGGCTCTGAGTTTGAAATAGCGCATCCTGTAAACAAACTTGCTTAAATAAATCGGGATGCGAATAGTAATACTTTTCAACAATCTTGGCATTCAGAGATACTCTGCCTTCGCTTGCACCTAATGCAATCGATGCAGCGGATTCATCAATCAAGAACTTTTTGAAAATAGGATCAACACGCGCAGCTTGACCAGTTGAAGTTAGAGAAGAATCAATCTCATTTTGTGCGATAGTCCTTTCAAAGGAATTTACCTTCGCATGATAGGCTTTTAGCAATTGCTCCACAACCAGGAAAGAGATGTCGCTATTGGCGACTCCCGCGGAGACCTGAGTGGGCTTGGTACCCGGGGTTCCGTTTACACCACTTGTTAGATTGCCCGAAATACTTGGAGAGGCATAGAAAGCGTTGATCTGGCTCACTAATTGCGTTTGAGAATACTCAGCATTGCCAACCCTAACGGCATAGTTGGTAGTTGAACATGACGCGAGTACACAACCAGTGGCTAACATAAAGGACATGATCAGAAACTTTCGCACGACAAAGTGTATGCTAGCTGGTCTGGCCGCGGGTCAACCAGTCAGAATCAAATCGGCTGGGCTAACCTAGCGAGTAGCTGGTCACCATCCAGGCAATCATACTGGCTGATCAGGATAGATTACCCTCGCCAAGGTCGAGAAGTTCATTGATTGTATCAAACAGAAATCCTGCAATCGGCTTATTCGACTTTGGTACTATTAGGGTCAAGACTCCTCGATTTGAGCTTTCTTCAGCTAAAAATGAATCCGCTCCAGACTGAATAGATTGCTTATACACTGAATCTGGGAAAAGCCTTCGGAGCCTTACTTGTGCGCTGGACTTGAGGGAAATAGGCATAATTTTGGCGACGGTCTTCCCACCGTTTGGTCCACCCGGGCGGCCAGGCGTCACGATAATCTCTTGGATTGCGACTCCTAGACACAAGACTCGTAACTTCGCAACCCCCAGTAATGATCGTGCTTGGATCGGGATCTCTCCATAGCGATCCCTCCACTCATTTTCAATGTCACTGAGAGCATCATAAGAAGTTATTGAAGCTAGGTTTCGATATGCTTCGACCCGTAAATCATCGCGCGATATATAATCATTTGGTATAAATGCATCAACGGGCAGCTCGAGTTTAACTTCAGCAGGTTTGGTTGTAACTTCACCTTTGAGCTCTTCGAGGGCTTGGCTGACCATTGAAACATACATATCATATCCCACCGCGGCAATATGACCCGACTGGTTGCGGCCAAGAAGGTTGCCCGCTCCCCTTATTTCTAAGTCCCTCATAGCGATTTTTAGACCTGATCCAAGTTCCACATTTTCACCAATTGTCCTAAGCCGCTCATAAGCCTGTTCACTAAGAGAAACATCGGGCGGATATAGCAGGTATGCATATGCTCTTTGTCCAGATCTTCCAACACGCCCTCGTAGCTGATGGAGTTGGCCAAGACCAAGCATATCTGCCCTATCGACTACCAGAGTGTTGACAGTGGGCATATCGATTCCGGATTCTATGATGGTAGTGCAACAAAGTACGTCGAATTTTCCATCGGCAAAATCCACTACAATACGCTCCAATCTACCTTCATCCATCTGGCCATGGGCTACGGCTATACGTGCATCCGGTACCAGCTCACGCAATCTGTTCGCACACTGTTGAATGTCTCTAATCCGATTATGCACATAAAAAACTTGACCTTCTCTGAGAAGCTCGCGTCGGATTGCTTCAATTACAGCGCTCTCTTCATATGGCCCGACGTAAGTTAGTATCGGCTGGCGCGCGAGTGGGGGCGTCGAAAGCATGGTGATGTCCCGAATGCCAGTCAAACCCATTTCCAATGTTCTAGGTATTGGAGAGGCAGTCAGAGTTAGAACATCTATTGAAGTAGAGAGCTTTTTGATTGCTTCCTTATGGTTGACGCCAAAACGTTGCTCTTCATCTACCACTAGAAGTCCAAGATTTTTGAACTTTACGTCATCCGATAAGAGTCTGTGGGTTCCAATGATTACGTCAACATCTCCTTGGGAGATAGAAGCAACAACTTTCCTTGATTGCTGGGTGGTTAGAAATCTAGAAAGGACTTCGATTTTGACCGGGAACTGAATCATACGTTGAGAAAAAGTCTCGTAGTGCTGTTGAGCTAACAAAGTTGTAGGAACTAGTACCGCAACTTGCTTTCCATCTTGGACTGCCTTGAACGCCGCCCTGACAGCAATCTCAGTCTTGCCAAAGCCAACATCGCCACAAATAATCCTATCCATCGGTGATGGAGCTTCCATATCGGCCTTTACGTCTTTGATAGCTTTGAGCTGGTCTGGTGTCTCAGAAAACTCAAAGGAATCTTCTAGCTCTTGCTGCCAAGGGGTGTCGACGGAAAAGCTAATCCCACTAGCCGCAAGCCTTTTTGAATAAAGAATTATAAGCTCTTGGGCTACTTTCTCTATCTCCTTGCGAACGCGCGCCTGGGTCCTTTGAAAATCCGAACCGCCAAGTTTATGAAGTGTTGGAGTCTCTCCGCCTCCATAGCGAGTCAACAAATCAAGTTGGTCAGAAGGAATGTACAGCTTGTCGTTTCCCTTGTACTCAATTAGCAAATAATCGCGTTCTGCCCCGCCTAGAGCTCTTCGGACCATCCCTACATACTTGCCAACTCCATGCTGATAGTGGACTACGTAGTCTCCAGGAGCCAGATCAGTGAAAAATCCTTCTGAAGCCCCAGGGGCAATTGCGCGAGGGGTCTTACGCTTATCTTTCGCTGCCGATCTATGCGTACGATGACGGCCAGTAATATCGTATTCAGAGATTACTGCTATGGAAAGCTGGGGGAGAATAAAACCTTCATCAATTGGTCTTTCTACAATTACAATTCTTGGAGAAGTCAGGCTAAGGAGTTGGTCAAGTGCACCTTGTTCCGAACTTGACTCAATCAATTCAAGGCTCAATCCACAGTCTCTAAGTTGCTCATAGATGCGCAACAGTGAGCCTTCGCCAGCACAACAGATAATCACTTGGTAACCTTGGGAAAGCAATTCTTGAAGCTTATTGGCAACTTCTTGGGCATCTCCCATGGCTACGTAGTTCCAAGCGCGGACCTCGATCAAGCTAGTCTCCCCTGGCCTGGCAATCGATGAAACTAAAGTCAACGGATTATGCTGATTGGTCAACATCTCATCGAAAGGGACATGCAACGATGGAAATTGTGGACCCAAGTCATCTAGACCCCAAGTCGGAGCCAAAGCGCTAGCTAACTGTGACTCTTCCTCAACAAGATCATTAGCACGAGCCCGCATGCGATCTGAATCAATCAAAACTACATGCGAGTCATTGCCAATTAGATCACTGATTAGAGTAGGTGTTTCTACCAGCCAGGGCAACCAAGATTCCATCCCATCAAAAAGAATCCCCTCAGAAATCATCTCCCATCTCTTGGCACCCCAAGTTTGAGTATCAATAAGTTGTTCGGCTCGCTTTTTGATTCGTTCTGTAGGTATTAGTTCGCGGGCCGAATAGATTCGTAAATTCAATAGGTTGTGGATCGATCTCTGATCATTGGCGCTAAAGTTTGTAATACGATCTATTTCGTCCCCGTAGAAGTCAATCCGGACAGGCCAGCTTCCAAGGCAAGGAAAGACATCCACAATCCCACCTCGTATGGCAACTTCACCGCGGTGCTCGACTTGGTACTCTCTTCGATATCCAAGAGAAACTAGAGCCTCAACTAAGTCTCTAGGATCCGAAAATTGAGAGTTGGCTCCGATGTTTAGGTTAATTGGGCTAGTGGTAGAGTCGGGAGGAATTAGTTGCTGGGTCATTGCACGAGCCGATGCCACTACGATCAAAGGTGAATCATCTTGGGTTATTGACCAGATTACTTCTTGTCTTCGTCCCATGATTTCAATCGACGGGCTAACTCGTTCAAATGGTAGGGTCTCAAATGCCGGAAAGTGTAAAACTTTTCTTGTTGCCGCAAAAGCTCTCAACCCTAAAGTCAACCGCTCTGCATCAGCCGAAGTTGGAACGCCAATGAGTATTGTTGATTTGGCCTTGCTTAGAGCAAGCGCCTGAATCATGAGGGGCTGTATCGATGGAGCAAGACTGATCGGAGCTAGACTTGAAGATTCAAAAAAGTCAGCCAGCTCTGCGCGCCGGACCCGCTCAGCCAGTTGCGAAAGGTGTAGTTCCAAACTCGCTACCTTACCTGATCGAGAGTTGATTCAAACCCTGAACGTATAATGGACTCTATAACCTTCACGGCCTCTAGTTGTGACTCGATAAGTAAAGTCTTATCGCTCCCTTTAAGTCTTCGCAATACATAGTTAGCGCCTTGATCGGCAGATGGGGGCTTACCTATACCAATCCTGATCCTCACAAAATCATTTGAACCAAGGTGATCGCAAATTGATTCAAGACCATTGTGACCGGCAGTCCCGCCACCTCGTTTGATCTTTATCCTACCCGGAGCTAAATCCATCTCGTCATGTACAACTATGAGGTTACCTAGCGACTCAATACCAGACTGCTTGACCAGTTTCTTCACTGCGAGCCCGGAGTCATTCATAAAAGTAAGAGGAAGTGCGGCTATGATCGATTTCCCGTCAATCTTGAATCGCCCAATACTTGACTTACTCATTCGATCTGATTTGAGAGTAACGTTGAAAGTCTGTGCAAATAGTTCGACCGAAGCCATCCCTACATTATGTCTTGTGAAGAGATAAGTTTCTCCAGGATTACCTAATCCCACAACCAAGAAAGTGTCGTCCATCAGCTTTGTAATTATTGGACGCTATCAGATTGAATTACTCTGGTGAGGCTTCTCCCGAAGACTCGCCTGGCTGGCCCTCAGGTGCTGCTTCGCCTACTTCACCGCTAGTTCCCTTGGCGGCAATGCCAAGTGCGACGGCAATCTCCAGGTCGGTATCAGAAGTTACACCGTCGGGGAACGCTATGTCGGAAACCTTGAGGCCACCACCAATTTGTAACTGCGATACATCAACCGAAACGCTACTTGGTATAGCAGATGGAATAGCTCTTATGCTGATAGAAAACAACTGCTGCTCAACTCGTCCGCCCCCCATGTGTATTGCACTAGATTCGCCAACGAGGATAATTGGAACGTCAGCAGAAATTACTTGATCTCTACGGACAATCTGAAAATCTATATGCGATACAGAACCTCTAACGGCGTGGCGTTGAAGTTCTCTCGTAACTACAAGGTGGCTTTCTGATCCAATTTCGATATCCAAGAGTGCATTCAGCCCAACCTCAGAAGTAAGTGCGCTTCGCAACATACGTGACTCAATTGCAACCGGTATCGGGGTGACACCACCTCCATAAATCACACCAGGTATCTTGCCTTCCCGCCTAAGCCTTCGGGCATTGGCAGATCCTGTATCGTCGCGCGCTTGAGCTTTAATCTTAATGTCTGGCATGGACTTACAATCTTAGGCCATCCTCCCCATATTTCTCAAAAAGACCTCATCTTCTAGGGAAAAGTCCTCTAACGGACACCTACCCGGTGCAATTAGGTTCCTTGATCGGAAAACTTGAACCGCTTACGCCAACGATTTCACCTTAGGAAAGTGAGCACTCCGAAACTAAGATTTTCGTGGTAACTGGCACTCGATCAATCGTGGGGTTTGTTGGAGAAGTCCCGTTAATTACCGAAATACTAACCGGACCAACGTGTTGGAACTGGTCTGTCGGGAGATTGTTGGTTATAACGGCAATCTCAGCACCCCATGATTCTTGGCATGATGTGATTTGGCCTTCCCCTGGATTGATGATAGTCGAAGACTCTAGCTTTCCATCAGTTGCCGAGATTATGAGCATTGCCAGATCTCCTTGCGATTTATTGTACCCAACAAGTGCAATATCCTGACCGCGGTTAATCAAATATCCAATCTTGGCAGAGAACGTCGTCGGAATGACCAGTTCCCGATCAAAGGCAAAACCTTTTGTTTGGAAAATAGCCACAACCGCACCATTCCAGCCGGAAGGGCAAAGTACGAACAGCTTCGCCCCGGTTGGAGAAACTCCTATCTCACTTTTTGCATTAGGCCAGCCTGGACACTTCACACGACCTTCAACAGCGCCGCTCTGCGTCCTCATAGCAACCCCATTGGCCCAGATCACTCTTCCATCTGGCGATATGAATGAATCAACCAAACTGGACACTGGAGAGCGGAAAGACTTCGTTAATTTATTGTTTTTCATCGAGATCACATCGATCCGTGGCGTAGGTACCTGCATAACTTGCGACGGTCCACCTGGACACGGAGCGATTAGTACATATGCGTTGGAGCCCATCGGAGAGTAGACCAGGCCTTGCGCGCATCCTTTATCAACCTGAGTCTTAGTCCAGTTGAAGTTGAGCGATAATGGAGGCGTACGGAACTCGAACACCTGTTGATCGAGGAACATATAGCCCCATTTTGTATACCCCGCCGAATACCCTATATCCCCTCGTGGTGCGATATAGGCCAGCATTTGCGCTGGAAGGACACTGACTCGTTTGCCGCTGCTCAAACTAACCGCGAACGTTCCAATGCTGCTTGTCAAGTAAAGAAGCTTCGCACGCTGAGAGTTGACCGAATTTTCATACAAAGCAGTCGCGGATACGTGCTGGTTATGCATCTTTGTCGACGTGCAGCCCAGGGCTACAAAGGCAATGGCTCCTAAGCAGAGCAACGAGAGTCTAGATCGCGCAGAACTACTCAACTAAGTCCTGCTAAGAAGAGAGATTGTCTCCTCCAAAAATCTCCGACACCGAGGTGTCTGCAAATATTGCTTCAATCGCATCGGCAATTACTTTTGCGACCGAGAGCACTTCTAGCTTGTCCATCTTCTTCTCTGAGTTCATTGGCAAAGTATTGGTGACTACTACCCGCGAGATCGGAGCATTTTTGAGCCGATCAACTGCCGGATCCGACAAGACCCCGTGAGTAGCCATAGCCCAAACTTCAACTGCGCCATGTTCAATCAACAGTTCTGAGGCTGCGCACACCGTTCCAGCGGTATCTATCATATCGTCGACAATTACACATAGACGACCCTCTATCTGCCCAACGACATCTCTGGCTTCCACTTGGTTCATCGTCCCGGTTGGACGCCTCTTGTGAACTAACGCAATATCACATTCGAGATGCTGGCCAAATCTTTCAGCCACCTTGACTCGACCAGCGTCTGGTGCGACTACAACAATGTCTCGACCGCTTGCTGACTGGCGAAGATAGTTCACCAAGACTGGCATTGAAGTAAGATGATCTACTGGCCCCTCAAAAAACCCTTGGATCTGGCCAGAGTGCAAGTCAACACTAAGAAGCCTATCGGCACCCGCTGCCTTAAATAAGCTTGACACAAGTTTCGCTGTTATTGGCTCGCGCCCGGATGCTTTTCTATCTTGCCTTGCATAACCATATGATGGGCAAACCGCGGTTATCCGCTTAGCTGATGCCCTTTTGGCGGTATCGATCATAATGAGCTGCTCCATTAGCGAATCGTTCACGGGCGCAGAGTGTGTCTGGATTATAAAAACGTCCTTCCCCCGCACAGACTCACCGAACTTACAATGAATCTCTCCATTGGCGAATTCACGCAGATTTGGATTGCCTAGTCGCACTCCTATATAACTGGCAATCTCCTCTGCCAACTCTGGATGAGATCTTCCGGAATAGATTTCAATTCTTTTCTTGGTTACTAATTCAATTGCCATTTGTTCCTTATTGATTATTAGCTACTATAAAATGGACCGGTTCGGGTATTGGGCTCAAGAATAGATCCCGATCCCAGACTTGCAAACGGCCCAACTTCGCATCCGTCTCCAATTTCGGCCAGGGTAGCAACCGTGTATGAGATCTTGACCAATGCTCCAACTTTAGTGTCGATCAACTGACAGTTCGGACCAATTTGAGCTCCAGCTTCAACTGTTGTGCTGCCCTGCAATATCGTACCTGGAAACAGAGTGACGTCTTGGGCCAAAACAACAGAAGCATCAATATAGGTCTGCTCAGGGTCAACCATAGTAATCCCCTTACGCATCCATTTTTCGTTTGTTCGGCACCTAAGCTCTGCCTCTACTCCCGCAAGCTGGGCTCTATCGTTTACCCCAACTGCCTCAGTAGGATCTGCTGCCAGCATGGTAATGACCATATAGCCAGCGTCGTGCAGAACTGAGATGACGTCGGTGAGATAGTACTCCCCTTTTGCGTTATCAGGCGACAACCTCCGAAGTGCTGGAGCTAGAACGGAGCGCCGAAAGCAATATATTGAAGTATTGACTTCCCTAATCGCTTGTTCAGTCGGAGTTGCATCAGATTCCTCCACAACGTTTGCAACGCGGCCATCTTTATCCCTTATTATCCTTCCGTACCCCCAAGGATCATCTAACTCAGCTGTGAGAAGCGTGGCCGCGGCATCGGCCGCTCTATGATTACGAACCAACTGTGCAAGGGTTGCAGGCCTAAGCAGAGGTGCGTCACCCGGCAATACAACAACATCGTAGTCGTCGTCAAGATCCCCATCGTAAAGGTCCGTAAAGCCAGTCAATCCAACAGCAACTGCATCTCCAGTCCCTCGTTGGACTTCTTGCTCGACATAGTGAATATCGAGGCCCGATGGAACTGCCTGGCCCATTGTCTTGGTGACTTTCTCCGCTCCATGGCCAACAACCACTACGACCTCGTCGACTTGCAACTCTGCAAGTGCGTCTAATACATGCAAGACCATGGGCCGTCCACAAAGCAGGTGGATCGGCTTTGGCCTGGCTGAGCGCATTCTGGTACCTTCGCCAGCCGCTAATACGATTGCAGAAAGCTTCCGGGAACTCACCTTATCTTCTTATCACGTTGCAGACCTCTGTGGCGTGAAGGTTTCATCAAGACGTTCCATCCATCCAAAAACCCAAGAGAACCAGGCATTTAATCAATTCCAGGATACGTGCCCGGCCTATGGCCTGAACACCATTAGATAAAGGAAACCTAGGATAATAAGGTGACTAACCCCTCTCATCGCCGCCAGCTGGCTGGACGCTTGGTCGAGAGAGCTTGCTAGGTTTTGTAGTTCGGCTCCAGTCTTGGGCTCGGGGCTGGTTGAGCTTGCGTGGCTGGACTCTGTGCTGGTTGAACTGGCTTGGCTGGACTCTGTGCTGGTTGAACTTGCGTGGTTGTTGGGGCACGTGCCACAGCCACCTGAAGTGCTCAAGGCTAGCTCGGCAACCATACCTCGCGTGACTTTCTCTATCGGGGCTATCCCGATCACGTCAATGGCAATATAGATCGCAAAAAGCACAATTGACGTCCAAACCCAAACGTTTGAGAACTGCCAGTGACTCTTGCTTAAAAAAACAAGGACAATCCCAGAAAGGAAAGTCGCTATAACAAGCTTGCGCGCAACTTTGCTAGATACAAGATGATTTGCTTCCGAAATGCCTAATGCTTCCCGTCCACCTCGCTTGCGAGCTTGGCTTAGGTAAATTGAGTCATAGAATATTGACCCAAACCCCCCAATTGCGCACAACAAATGGGCTATCAAAATGATCTTATAGACAATACTTCCTATCCCCACGGCGAAACCCTCGCCGTTCGCGTCAAATCCACATGGGCTTGGCTTTTCCGCAATCGTATATCGTAGTATTCAGAAATCACTAAACTTTAGGATAGTTCAACGATATGGCGATGTGCCCATTGGGATAGAACGAATCATTTTATAAGACCTGGATTGTAATCAGGTTCTTGTGCGGAGTTGATAGGATCGGGCTTTCGCCAAAAGCATATCGAGTGGTTTCAAAGATGGTGCTAAGTTGATAAATAATGTAGAATCCTGAAAGTGGGTCGCAACCAAGAGTATCGAAAAGCTGAAACCCGTCAAAAGCTTATCGAGGCGGGCACTAAGGTATTCGCCGCAAGAGGTTTCCGAGGGGCCTCTGTCGAAGAAATCGCCGAAACCGCTGGCCTATCAACGGGATCGATCTATACTCGCTTCGGGAGCAAGGAGGCACTTTTCTCAGAGATCTTTGCTGCTGGTATCTCTCGCTGGTTGGATTATTACGCCGAGTCTCTAGTTGAGGATATAACTCCTGAACAAGCTCTGATACATGCAACTGAGCACTGGGTCAGTACCATGGACGAGCAACCCGAAGTTCATCTCTTGTTCATGGAGTATTGGGTCAATGCAATGCGAGATCCGCAGTTACGCTCAAGCCTGCGCGATCTCTGGCGTTTCCAAAGGGAAGTAGCAACTCGAATTATTGAAGAAGCAGCCCCGCGAATCAACCTTAAGCTAACCTTACCCGCTTCAGTTCTTGCAGCTGCTTTCATCGGTATTGGAGATGGAATGGCTCTCCAAAGGCTAATCGACCCAGAAGGTTTCCCTGAGGACAACTTCAAATTGGTGATGGAGAGACTCTTCGGCATAACCGCGGGTGATTAGCAAAAAATAATTTTTTATTCTACGGCCGAAATTATGAGCCATAAGCACTTTCAGGGTAATAGGCTGGTGAAGCATTGTTCGCACCGACTGCCATACACTCACCGGCATAACATGCCATAGCATACCATGAAGTAGGATCTGGCGGTGGCGATACATAGGTAAGGCCGGTCAAACCAACTTCTTGCACATTCCAAGTAGTTCCTGGAGTAGTTGTCATCGCTGTATTGACGAAAATCGTCGCTTGCCCTGATGTCCAGCCGTAAGCAATGCAGGTGGAAACTGCAGGGCATTGAACGCCGTAAAGATACGACATTCCTCCATCCGAGGTCTCATAGTAGTCCCAGGTACTTTCAGAGGGTGATGAACCCGTAAGAGAATCGTCAACATAGATGAGAGAGTAACCATTACCATCACCAGTTACCACGCATTCTGGAGTTGAAGTGCAAGATATTCCACTTAGCATCCCGCCAAAAGGCGTATTGAACTCCCCCTGCCATGTCACACCTGAATCAGAAGTATATATGATTACACCTTCAGATACTCCACCATCCAATACCGATCCAACCGCACATCGAACTGGGAAGGAAATACAACCAATCCCGTATATTGCTGAAATACCGCCTAGATACGTTGGTATTGCTTGTTCATTCCAAGTTACGCCTCCATTACTTGACGAAAGTATCGCTCCTCCAGAATTTGATGTCCCAACTGCAAAGCAGCTTGAAGAAGAAGCGCACGTCACTCCATATAAAGCGCTAACTCCGTATAAACTTGACGGAATTGTATCTTCACTCCATGTTCCAGCATTTAACGGATTTGAAGAGGAAATAATAATTGGCCCCATTAAGTTAGCTGAAACACCCACTGCGGTACATTCATTTATAGATGCACATGCAATTCCAAAAAGAGGACCCGTCACAAGCTGATCAGTTGTAAAAAGATTACTTTCGACATCACCTGCCACACAAAAGTTCGCAGCCGGACATGAAATAGAATTTAACGCATATGGGCTAACTGCAGTTGGAGTCGACCATGATGATGATGTCCAGGTACCACTAAAGGTAAATGATTGCCCGAGAGTGTCCACCGCGGAACAAAGTGCCGTTGAAAAACACGAAACTGATGTGATGGCAACAGTGTCAATAGATAGCGTAGATGCCCATGTGATTCCATTGTTCAAACTATTTAGTGCATCTCCATTAGAATCAACGGCGATACACCACGATGCGGCTATGCACGAAATTGCGGTGAATCCAACTGAGTCAATTGAGGACCGAGGAGTCCAGGTGCACGTAGAAGAACCACATCCCGATACCATATCAACACCGCCAGATGTATCTACCGCTTCACAAAAAGTACCTCCCACGGGGCATGATATCCCTGCGAATGAATCGGTATCGTACGTTGATGAATTCGGGCCCCACTCCGATCCATTGTAAAAATTATAGTTACCATTACTGTCTACTGCAACGCAAAACGATATTGAGGCACATGAGACACTTGTCGCAATAATGCCGCTCCCCAACGAAGCAATTGTCCAACTGGACCCATTGAAAACTAGTCCATTGCCGCTATTATCCACTGCGATACAAAATGTTGATGAAATACATGACACGCTAATCCAACTATGAGTTAGGTCAACGCTACTGTTCGTTGTTGTCCAAACTGTTCCATTGTACGACTTTGCTTCCCCGCCTACCCCAACCTCCATGCAAAAACTTGCCGAACTACATGATAAATCGAGTGAAGTAGGAACTCGAAGGGCAATAGCTGGTGTCGACCAAGTTCCGTTTGTTGACGTCAAGTAATCGCCTATCAGATCAATAGCCAAACAAAATGTATCTGTCGTAGACACATATATACATGAAACTCCCGAAAGTGAGTTACTGTCGATACTCGCGGTTTTGGTCCAGGTCGAAGAGCTGCAACTCGCCGCAGTAGTACAAGACAATGCATCTCCCGCTTCATCGACTGCCATGCAATAGCTGTTTGCACACGCAACGCTGTTGATTTGAATAGAAGAATCGATATCAACTCCCGCCTTCCAAGCTCCTGACGAGTAAAGAAACTCATATCCACCAGCATCTACTGCATAACAGCTCCCGACACTACTAGTGGGGCAAGAGATAGAATCAAGTGTATGACCTGAATCTACTGTTACAGTTGACCATATCCAAGGAGTCGATGGATGACAATAAGGACTGCATCTAATAGAATATCCACTACGATCGACTGCAATACAAAATCCGGTAGATCCACATGAAATTGATGATAGCTGCCTTGGTGCAGTGTCAATTGTAAGTCCAGTCCAAGAAGTCCCATTGAAATTGAATACTTCTGTTGGATCTACTGCCATACAGAAGGTAGTAGCCACACAGGACACGCTTTCAAGTGCGTTGCCCACCTCGACGCTTGACGCGCTCGCCCAACTCCCACCAGAATAAATAATCGCATTACCCAAATCGTCGACCGCGATACAATAGGTTGAAGCTAGAACACAAGAAACACCTGTGAGAGTTGAGCCACCATCAACGTCGGTAACCGAACTCCAGGTGGAACCGTTGTAAACTATTGCAGAACCAAGCGTACCTACCGCTATACATAATGCAGTCGAGGCGCAAGATAGTGAATCAACCTCATAGTCCTTGATATTTGGAGTTACTAAATTACTTGGACTCCCATTGAAATCCTCTTCAAAGTTCCACTGGCCTGACGAACCCGCAGTGGAAATCTGGCCGAAAGTTGAAGTTGAGTCATCTCCTACGGCGATCATTGAGGAGCCATCGGCGGCCACCCCATAGAAATCCCCGGTTTTACCTTGCCCTGTTGTAGATGTATTTGAAAACATTTCACTTGTCCACGATGCTGCTGCAGGAGAAACTGAAATCCCTAATAAAATTATAATCATCAGAGCGATAGTTGACGGAATAGAGGTAAATCGTTTCCTCTTCGCTGTAACCTTTGCTTCTTGATACGCCAACCGCCAAAGCTTTGAGTATTCTACTCGGAAGCCTAGATAATCCATATGACAATGGAACCACATGATCACAATGACTTCTGGAACAGCAACGTTTCACAATTTGGCGATTTCCGTTAGGGATTAGGGAGTCGTAATATACCCGAATCCTCTTTTCCGTAGTTATGCATCACCAAGTTTGTATATTATTGCACGGCACTCCTTGCCAATTCGGTCTGAAGCCTGCCATAAGATTTGATTCCCTCTTCTGCGGATCTAACAGCAGTAATCAAATAATCGTAGTTGTGTTGACTTATCCCAAATGTACATCCCAACGATTCCATCGTGAACTCTGCATCCATAGATACGACATCGGCAGCAATGAATCCATTCGGTGCGATTGGAGCGGTGGATAATCTGCGTATGTCGATTGCCAATTTAGAACAACGATTAAACAACGCCAAACTGTAGTTAGCGGTTGCAGATTTGGTAAACTTAGCGGCGTATAGTTCGACCTGTACATTATCACCATAAATTTTCGCTATTGGTGCCGCTTCACCTTTCACCCACCTGGTCAGTGCCAATGTCTGATACTGACGACTTACCATTGTACTAGCGCTGGGAGAAATCGAGGTGCGTGAACGTTTCGCCGGCAGTGCCCCAATCCCAGTGGACATCACAAATAACGTAGGCAACAAGAACAATAGAGCGAGCATCACTATTCCAGTGATGAATCGCGCCCTGGAAACTAAAATGATCGGGTTTTCCGCACTCCATGAGCCCTCTTCGACCTCGTCAGAGCCTAAAGATTGACCAACCGATGCACACACGATCGCGTCATTTGTTGGCGGTACTCTTAGCGGTCTTAGTTGTTGTGCAACTTGCCAAGCATTCGTTGTGCCTAATATTCCCGGTGTTTTCAATGTCTCTCTAGAAGCAAGTTGCATCACAATCATCTCGCGTCAATCTTAGTTAGGCTCTCATAACAGGTTTGGAACGTTCTCGTTCCTATGTGGCACTGGCTCTCAACGTAAAGTTGATATATTCATGTCTCCGAGCCCTAGCATAACGCGCGCTAAAGATATCTCCAAACCTGCTCTATCGCGCGCTCAACATATCAATGATCCAGATAGAACCCAGCACATCAAATGGTCTCTAGGAAGTTGGCCCAATGATTCTTTAGATTCTATCTTACCTTCTCGCCGACGCGTCGCCATTCCTCGACTCGATAGCTTCTACAAACCTCTAATCGGAGCAACACTCTTGGCAACGTTTCTTCGAGTCACGATTACCTTGATTGAAGGCTACCGATTGCCGGGGGTCGGATCAGATGCATTCAACTACTACTGGCAAGGTTTCTTGAATGTCAGTAACCATCCTTATATAGATCCAGGATCTTTTCTTTTCCACGGCAAGAGTATTCCAGATGCTTCCTATCCTCCTCTTACTGCATTTCTCGAGTCCGTTGCAGATCTTTGTCGTTTGCAGACATTCTTTGAGCACCAAATTCTCTGGTGCTTAATCGGTAGTTCAACCGTGAGTGTTATTGGTATCATCGCCCGAGACATAGGAGGCAATCGGGCTGGAATCTTTGCAGCGTTTACTGCAGCAATTTATCCAGGACTTTGGATAAACGATCCGCTCGTTCTATCTGAAACTCCTACCCAACTCTTAGTTGCGATAGCAATTTTGATTTCTTTTAGATACCTTAGAAGGCCAAGAGGCCCTTTAGCTTTTGGGATCGGCGTAGTGATCGGGCTTGCTAGCCTCACCAGAGCAGATAGTCCCCTCTTATGGCCGTTATTAGTGATTCCAACTATCTTAACCGCGAAGATATCTCACCTTCGAAGTATTGAGCGGAAAAGACGATCAAGAATTGGTATGTTGGCTATTGCGATTACAGGCTTCATGATCGTCATTTCGCCTTGGGCTGTTCGCAATTTACTAACTTTTCGAAATCCTGAAATAATCTCGACAACCTTGGGAAGAACACTTATTGGGGCGAACTGCACGACTACCTATTACGGTCCCCTTATTGGATCATGGGTGTACGCGTGTCTAACTGTACCACCGACAGGAGACCCTTCGCAGCATGATGCATTCCATCGCCACCAAGCAGTTAGCTATGCCTTGCACCACAAGAGCAGATGGCCTGCAGTCCTTTATGCGCGACTTGGGAGAACTTGGGGATTTTATTCTCCATCAAATAATCTCTTAGTCGATGCTTACGACAACGGAAGGGGAATTTGGCCTTCGGCCGCAGGTCTCATTGCGTATTGGATACTAGCTCCATCAGCTATCTTCGGAGCACTTATGCTGAGAAAAAGAAGAATACCGACTTTCCCGCTAATGGCACCATTTATATCGGTAACAGTCGTATCAATCTTTATATATGGGAACACGAGGTTTCGAGCAATAGCCGAACCATCCATCGTAATATTGGCATCGTTAGCCGAAGCAGGATGGAGAATCTCAAAAGGACGGAAGCAAGAAGCCTTGCTAAATGGTCGAGATCTCGGTTTTGCTTCTAAAATCTCTAAGTTTTGTCGATGGATCGCTGATGTACCCTCAGATAACCAGTTTGAAGGTGGCGACTCGGTTGAGAGTCAATATGGCAAGCTGGAGAAAAATGCAGGCTGAATCAACAATAAGACATTCAGAAATTACTCCTCGCGATCCCATTGCGGCCGTCGCTCAATTGCGCCTGACGGAGCGAGACCCCAAAGCTCAATTGCCAGGAAACGAAATTACCCAGACACGCTGCCTTTCAGCTGTCATTCCTTGTTTCAACGAACTGGCAACAATTGAGCGAGTAGTACAGCAAGTACTCGAGTCTCCTTTTATAGCACAAGTTATTTTGATCGATGATGCATCGACTGACGGAACGAAGGAACTAGTTCAACAATTTAAACATCCATTATTAGAAGTAATTCACCAGCCAACCAACCGAGGGAAGGGTGCGGCGTTACGGTGTGGCTTTGATAAAGTCGGTTCTCCGTATGTGATCATACAAGATGCAGACTTAGAGTGCGATCCAAGCGAATTTCCCAAGCTTCTCAAGCCACTTATTGAAGGATACGCTGATGCGGTATATGGATCAAGATTTACAGGAGTCGGGGCACGACATGCCGTGTCGTTCTGGAACACCCTTGCCAATCGGTTGCTAACTGGATTTTCCAATATCCTAAATAATATTAGTTTGACAGATATGGAAACTTGCTACAAAGTATTTCGTCGTGAAGTAATCCAGTCGCTTAAACTGCAAGAAGATAGGTTCGGATTCGAGCCCGAAATCACTGCCAAGCTTGCTGGTAGTGGCGTCAGGATTTATGAAGTAGGAATATCGTATTACGCTCGCAGACGCGCGGATGGCAAGAAAATTGGCTGGAAAGATGGATTTCGAGCGTTATACTGCATTGCTAAATATTCACCGTACTTCAATGGCGCAACACGGCGATTAAGAGATCCTAAGCATGAAAATCTAGCTAACTGATAATTTGCTGAAATCGACAATTGAATTGAATACCGCAGTAAATATTTCTGTTAGGTTTTCAGTCAGCTCATCGATTGAGGTTTTCTTGCGATCGGCTGCCCAATCGGCTATTACCTCTTTAGCAGCTCCAACCAACGCGAGGGCGCGCTGTGTATATGGAGAATGTTTCGTGATCACTGCCGCACTTGATCCGAATTTATCGAACTGGACCTGGACTAGCCTCGAGAATTCATGAAGTGCTTCTCGCCTTCTGAGTCCCATGGCCTCGCTAATACCTGCCGCTTCAACAAACAATATCCTTACGCGATTTGGATCAGATAATGCAATTCTCAAGAATGCTGATATTCCAGCTCGAAAGGTGTTCTCCAAATCATTAGGCGCGTCGTGGATTGCTTGCTTGGTGGCATCGAGAGCTATTTCAATAATCTCGTCATACAGATCTCGGAAGACATCTTCCTTGCCATCATATATGTCGTAGAAGTCACGCTTTGCTACGTGTGCTAATCCACAGATCTCATCGACAGTTGTATGCCAATATCCCTGCTTAGCAAAGATCTCGGTCGCAGCGATTACAATACGATCTCGCCGCTGATAGAGCCTCTGACCCAGCGAAAGCCCTCGATAATTCCTGCTCACCATCACAATTCAATAACCCTCAGAAGAAGACTGTGGTACTCCAATATCGCCTCGCGCGTTGATTTATGCATTCGGGTCCCCCGGAAATTTTCCAAGTGACAGTGATTGAATGTCGCACATACTTCCATCTGCCGAAGAATCAAAAGGAGGTACCTTCTCCGGCCAGCACGTCGTCAAAGTCGAGCAATTGCCAGGAGCATATCCATAGACTTCTGGACCTGTCGAATGTAAAGTAATAAGCCAGCAGCCGTCACCTGGTGAGCTTGCACTTACAGCTACAGTAGTTGAAGTATCGCCGTTCGCCCAAGCTTGATTATCTGTCAATAACGCGACTACATCTGGCGTCGCGACTCCGGTACCTAAACCATCGTTAGGATCGCTTGGGTTGGTTACAGAGTTAGCATTTGGAGTCATTGGACTTGCAAGCGCACTCGAGCTTGTAATCCAATTTATCCCGTCCGCTCGCCACTGAGTTGGTCCTGAACAACTAAATGGAGGAGTGCATCCTAACTGACCAGGCTGTATATTTTCATAAGTTCCAGTTTGTGCGAATATCCCTGCTACTAAATTGGCTGCATTGATAGCTATCGCCTGCGCTCTAGCGTCAGCAGTTACAACGCGTGGTCCGTTCATGGACGGTGCTACGAAAGCCAAGATTACACCTATGAGCAAAACAACAACGAGAACTTCGATCAAAGTAAACCCAGTTTCGTAAGTTTGCTTATTATCAGTTCTCGTCTTGTCTGATATGTAAACTTTACGAAATCCATGCTTTGAACTCATTTATCCACTCCCCGCAGAAATTATGGAATTCAAGCTTGTAATCTCTGATGAGGATGGTATCTTGACGTTGACTGGCACACCGAAAGATGGGAAAGTGAGGACAACGTCAAGTTGAACCGAAGAAGGCCCTACGGATGTAGTAGTCCCGGTTGAAGTTGGCGATGGTGGTATACTACTGCCCGATTGACTCAAACTTGGTTTGCTTGCATATTGAGTTGATTGAGATTCAATGGGAAATGTGAAGCTGATTGATGCTTGACGAATCAATCCATGTTTATCGATTGCTACTTGCATTGGGACGAGACCAGTACCCATTCCAGAGACGGCTCCATCCAAAACCGAAAGATAGGGTCCTGGATCGTCTGACGACTTCAACAGGTTCACCTTTTGAGAGAAGAGTCGCGTCTTGAAACCATCTACCAATCCGCTGCCTACAAGTTTCAACTTTCCCGAAACACCATTTAACAGTGTCCACCAAAAACGGGGATCATCTAAGACTGCCTGCAGGGAGCTTAGCCCGGCCGCATGGGAAAGTTGATTAAGCGAAGATAGCGAAATAGATGCCCACTTCTTGCCCCCAGAAAACTGAGCTAATTGCGTCGGTATGGATACCAAATAACGGTTTGCAGTTAGAATCACCTTTGAGGTTAGTAGCGTTACGGGAACACTACCAACACTTTCTGACGACTGTCCGTTAGCAGCGTTGTTGTTCTCCGGAAGTGGAACAGACGTTGAGGAGGGAGATAATTCGGGAGCTACGCTTTGAGTAGTTAGCTCACCGATAGATGAGTTAAAACTATAATATCCTGAAAAGTGGATAGAGGTAACGGAACTTCCGGCAATTTCATCAAAGTCAATAGTCATCAGGGCACTGCCTGAATTGCGAGTGGCGTGTACTGAGCTGATGAGCCTGGCCGTTGGACTGTTCACTTTCCCTGGACTACACGAGACTGTTGCAATTCCGATTACGATCGATAAAGGTAAATATCTCAACTGCCTCATTCCCTGTGTGCTCCTCACACTACGCTTTTCTTTATTTTCAAAAGCCAACGAACTCCAACTACGCGGCCAAGGTTTTCACATACCCCATCAAGTCGATTTATCAAGTTACGGGCACCCGGTACTCTCTTCCATACCACTACTATTTGTATTACCAGTCGGACATATTGACGCTTCGCCAATTGTTGTTGTTGCTTGCCAATCAGCATTTGTGCCCATGCCCATATCCGGTGGCACTTGAGTCATGAATCTGCCGTCATAGTTGTAATTGACTTTCGCGTAACCACCCGAAGTAATGTATTGCCCCATGTAGGCATCAAAGTGCGTCAATATTCCCGTCCAGAACTGAGCTACCGACCCATTGATGGTTAGATCTCCGATTGTGCTCTCATCACCATCGTTGTCAGAGCTACATGACCCACCCACCGACGTTGGGCTGTATTCATCGCTAGGTTCGTCATATAAGCCCTCACCAAAATAGAACTTCCCCATCAAACAACTGTGGTCTGCATTGGAAAAATACGCATAGTTATCAAGAAGCAAGGAACCCCAAACGGCATCAATTGAAGCATCTATTGTGTGGATAACTTGACTAGACGGTCCGTCGACCTCTTCAGTTTCCGAGTGGCCCGTATCGTCACTATCAAAATCGAATCCCTGGGGAGCGTCACCCTGACAGTAACCATCATCGTAACCAGATACAGTACTACCATATTGCCCGTCAGGATCAGGCGAAGCCCCACCAACCGTGCATGTCTTTCCGGCATACATGCTATCGCTTTCATTATCAACTCGGTCTTTGTCTGGTACCGTAGTTGCCTTGATCCTTTTGTCGTAATCTGTATCAGGTTTGCTTGAAAGTTCCTCGCACCGCCAACCTGTTGAGTTATTCGCAGTATCATCGCTATCACACGTGTACGGTGAACTTGGCACTTCAATGAGGCTTGGTGGACCAGAGCTAACTTGGCAAGATTGATCTCCATCTGTATCAACGCCATTAGTATTGCATAGTTTTCCAAGATACTTAGGGTCGCTGCCATCTTTATCAGTCGATGGGTCAATTCCTAAAGCACAATCCTGCCAATCGGGAACACAATTATAGGCAACCCAAGTACCGTCCGTATCCGCGCCCTCACTATTAGGCTGCATGGTGGGATATGATATAACTACATCATTTTGCGATAGGAGTCCTAGATAATCCGTGCATGCCGCTGTGACTGTTGGGGCACAACCTGATCCCGCATAAGTTATATTCCCCATGATATAAATGCTGTCAGGATAAGTGTTGCTCGCACCTGAAAATCCAGCAGCGGGACCAGGGTTATTGGTAATGTTGAAGGAAGAATAGCTCCCTACTACCGGGTAAGGGAAGCTCGGACTACCCGGCAATGAGACGAGATTCGGTGAAGTAGAAGCAACCGCTACCGTATATTTTCCGTTAACATTGCCTGCAGTAAACGCGTTTCCATTTTCAACAAAAAACACTTTGCTGGGAGGAGATACGGACGAGCCAACACAACTACCTCCTCCCGAAACAACACTAGACCCACTTCCCAGCGTAACCGCAGCCCCTACTCCCCCGGTAAATATTATTGATGTATTACCAGAATAAACGCATCCGCCATTGCTTGCGGCAGCGCTCATTACTGAAGATAAGGTATAGTCTGGAGCCGCAGAGGGGCCAGAAGGAGTGGTAAAGGGAGGGTGTACCGTTGGAACTTGAGCAATCGTCGGCATCGGGGTATTTGGATCACAAAATTGAACATCAGAAGGGCTTGCGCTAATCGTAGATGTATTACTCAGGAACCATGTTCGAATATTCAAATTCATCTGACCCTGTAAAGTCTCTGAAAATGGCGCAACCCAATACGGGGGACCTGTCTGCCAGGGATGTTTAGCTTGAAACGATATATAAATACTCTGACGACCGATCAATAACTGCCAAATCCAAGGTAGACCATAGAAGAAAGACATAACATTGGGAGTTTGTTCATAGAAGGGAATGGGTGGCGCCGAAGCAGAAGTATACGGATCACCAGATAGCAAGGAAACATTAGAGAAAGCTGGACCAGCTGGATCCGGAGAGCCGGATATGCTTGGATATGGGGAGCAAACGTAATACTCATCAGTCGAATACACCTTTGGCTGAGTTGCACCCGATCCCCCGTTGAATGTATCGGAGTTCGTCATCATTCCATCGTGAAATGGCGATCCAAAAGATTGGCAGCCGCTCGGACCGTTCGTAGTATTGCCGAGAGCGTTGTAACTGGTATTCCAAGATTCAGGAGGATACGTAAATGGAGTATTTTCATTGTAGAATTGGGTATTCGGATATGCGTTTCCATTAAAAGCAAAATTGATACCGAGGATTCCCCCACCGTTATTCCAATAATATTCGTGACCTGGGCCTGACGCACCAATTGCCCCTGCGGCCGAAGGTCCAAATGCCGAGCCAGTTTGCGCCACTCCGCCAAGAGCAACGGTTGAATGTGTGTCGGCTGGAAGGATTGAATCCCAATCTCCGAAATCCAAGATCCCATCATCTGGATCAGCGGGAAGATCCCTGTCTGTATCCATGGAAGCAAAAATGGTTGCCCCAGTCCACATAAATCCCCAATTCGGATTGCTGCTATATGCATAGTATCCACACGTCTTTACGCCGCCTGAAAGTTGACCATATACAAACGGATTAGCAACGCTATATTCGTCTTGATAGAGATACGGATTGTTCTGATTAGCGGTCAAAGCTACCGCAATGGTTCTGAACTGGTAGCTAACTCTGCTTCTGGTTACACAACTGTTGGCACTGTTATTGGCTGGTCCGGATCTCCCCGTCACAGTAACTGTCACGTTTGAACTTGAGGCTCCCGTGGTCTCATAAAAGAAGCATTCATTCTGCGAGCCAGCTACAGGTTCCCACTGGGCCGCACCTGAGTTTCCTCCGAATGCCGGATAGGTTGAATTACCGGCATTAAGCGTCTGATAACCACTGGATCCAGCTGAATTGTTGAGGGACGAAATATAATCTGCTAAGCCTGCTTCGGCAGCCGCCAGTGCAGCGTTCTTGATCACCGACTGATTGGCATTACCGATTTCGCCAATCGCCAATGCACTAAGTGCCACTGGCAAAAGCAATAGCACGGACATAAATGCAGCCACAAGCATCATCGACTGACCGCGTTGGCTGGCAAGCCGAGTTTTAAAAGTGACACAGTCAGGTCGCTTCCCTGGGGCCACCGCTTGCCGACGAATTCGAAAATTAGCCAAATACCGGCGATAATCCTCTTTAACGGAATTAAGAAGTCTTGAAATAGGGTTGATTGGTAAGTTGTTCAACGTGAAGTCCTTTAAATTGAGCCCGGAAGAAAAATGCACGATTCGTATGTAGTACCGGTCTTATCACTAGCCGAAGATCCCATACTCAAATCCAATTCGATGGAACCAGTAATCGCGCCGTCGTTTGGAATTGGCGAACCTCCAGCCGAGCATTTGTTGCTAAAACTAACAATGTTCGAATATGGAACATAGCTATACGAGATTGATCGTAAGTCACTTCCCAAGAAAGTGACTGCACCATTCTGAAGATTCTGTACCGTTACGTAAACTAAATTACTTCCGCCAACAAGTTCGGCTTTAGTTGATACGTAAAATTCTGTATAGATATTAAGGGCGGGACTTACTGGAACCGTGCCAGTATTAACCGGAATTTCTTCAGGAGAAAATAAATAGAATGAGGTATTCCCGACAGGACTAGGTGTTGAGGTTCCCGGGAGGGGTACTACTATTTGGCTCGGATCTCCTCCGCAGTCTTGATCATAAACAGGAGGTATAGTCCAACCGACACCTCCTCCGACAATTTGTGCAGGCCCAGATACACATGCTGCAGACGTTAAAAGTTGATCCAAGCTTTCGGAAATCTTTTGGGCCTCAGAAATGTCCCGAACGCGATTTGAATCTGCGGAAGATTGGTTAACCGCTTCGAAAGCTAGCTTCCCCACACCAACACTGACGACCATCATAATCATTAGCCCGATTAAAATTTCTATAAGGGTAAAACCTGAGTCGTATCTGTCCCAAACCTTTTGACACGATTCATAGTGGAACACATTGGCTTTTTGGCATGTTGGTTTTGAAATGATGCTAGACGTCATGGAAGGCAACTGTTATTCCCAGTATTAGAGTTGAAAGTGCTTGATTGTGATGGGACACCTGGCCAAGATGGAGTTTGGGGGGCAGTTGCTTGCTGTGGCCAAGCGGGAACTCCTGTGCCTGCCTTGTCAACTTCACTCACAACGATTCCAGTCGGAGCAGGTATCGCAATTTCGAGCACGACCGGAGACATGCCGTTCATTTGCGGCCAAGTAACGCTTACTTTAACGGATATACTTGGATATTTATTCGCCGAGCTAAAATCACTCCCTTCGCTGATCAAGGGATTGTAATTACATTGCCAAGATGCAGCAGTAACTATAGTAAAGGAACTTGACGACAGCGTAGGATTTGGAACCGTTGTAGGAACCGTACATGAAGGAGCAACTGTATCAGAACCTAGCGGTGAGCAATAGGAGTATAAATATGCCGGGTTGGGTTTGATAGTACAAATAGCTGGTGCGCATATATCTCCACTTACGACGTTAAAGATATTCTCTCCCGGACAAATTGATGCCCCTATGGATTGCCCGTCATTAGTCCAAGCACATGGAAGAGGTGAAGGAAAATCATCGACTGAGTCAGAAGCTAGCTGCTGCTGCCAATAGGTTAGTTCCTGCCTGCCCAATCCAGCACTGGTAACTTCAAGGCTGGATCCGCCGGTATTCCTTGAGATACCCGATAAAAATGAGCCAAGTGTAATAACCACGACAGAGAGAACCAGAACAGCAATTACTGACTCAATAATTCCAAAGCCGGAATCCTGGTAATTATTTCGGGTTAACCGTAGCGCTATTGAGACTCGACGCGTTGTGTACACACTTGCTCCGGTCCTTGTATTTGATTAAACGACGGAGGATTCGAACTAAATGAAAATGATCCGTCGATATTTGGATTCGGGAAATTGGAGATTCCCATTTCCCTCATACACTGTGCAAATAACTCGTTGAACGAAATATTCGGTCCCGTGATTGAATTAGAGTTCGTGAGGGGCATTTCGGTATAACATGCTTTCCCCGCTGCAATTGCTTGGCTGGAAGCTGGGTTGAAACCCTTAGGCATACTAGTCCCAATGCCAAATAGATCTGGAAGTCCATGCGCTTGGAGGCATTGAAAGAACATCGTTAAGGTGCCTGAGACATTTCCATACTGGACAATATGGTTAAAAGAATCGCTGCGTTGACTTTGATATGTAGATGCTGCGTAAGCAACAGAACTAGCACCGCCTAAAATGGAAATAGCACCAAAACCAACCAGCAACTTTCCTTTTTGACAGAGTAGGCATCGTTTAAGAAAAGCGAACATGCTCAGTCAATCCGAACCTGCATATCCCCGAACAGGCAATCGAGAGATATCTCTTGCCTACCCAACTTGAAAGTAAAAACTAACGATTCTCCCCTGTAAAGGTTGTTTGAAAATCGAAAATAAATTGATTCCATTGATGAAACTAACCCCAAATATGCTTCTAAAAGTTAATGAATATTCATTTACTATTATTCATACTTTGACCCCGTTTGTCAAGTATCAATATGCCCTAGACATCGCGCCTTTAGAAGATTTCCTTGGGGATAATCAAACTTCTGTTCCTCACGGATAGAAATAATAGTTACTTACAGTAGTTATCCAACACCGAAAGTGCTTACCTGTATACCAATTCCACCCTCGGGAGTCGCTACTAACTTTATAGCACTCTAAACTTTGAATATGGTCGAAAACTCTCTTGAACCATCAGATAATCAATCTAGCTTGGCCACCTCACAGACTTGCGCACTTAGTGGCTCCCAGCAAGATCGGGTTGAGTTACAAACTCTTGATCCCAATATCACTCACCAAGACTGGATAGGACGTGATGCCAACGTCGTCTGGCATGGGTTTACTCAAATGCATCACTATAAGGATAACAATCCAGTAATCGCTAGCCGCGGTGCAGGCAGGTACATATTTGATGTCGATGGGAATAAATATCTTGATGCAATATCTTCCTTGTGGGTGGTCACTTTAGGTCATGCTCTTTCCGAGCTCAACAAAGCATTATTTGATCAAGCAAATAGAATTTCCCATGCAACAATGCTTGGAAATGGCTGTGATACAACAGTGCGTCTAGCGGAACTTCTAAGCGAACTTGTACCGGTGAATGATCCAAAGTTTCTTTTTGCTAGTGACGGAGCAAGTGCTGTCGAACAAGCCCTTAAAATTGCGTTCCAATACTGGAAAAATATCGACATCGAAGGCCATGATAAGTTCATAGCCCTCAAAGGTGCATATCACGGTGATACCGTTGGCGCTATGTCGGTTAGCGACTCTGGTTTCTATGGCGATACATTCAATCCTCTAAAATTTGAAACTATCTTTTGCGAAGATCTTTATGAGATGGCTGACTATATTCGCGACTGTCCCGATGGTCTAGCAGGAGCGATTGTTGAGCCTCTCGTCCAAGCGGCATCGGGGATACAACTCAATGACTCCCTTGGATTGCTATCGTTGTCAAGCGCTTGTAATCAAATGTCGATTCCTCTGATTGTCGATGAGATCGCAACTGGCTTTGGCAGAACAGGCTCACTTTTCGCCTCTCAAGAAGCCGGAATACGCCCTGACATCATGTGCCTTGGCAAAGCAATGACAGGTGGCTATCTTCCAATGTCGGCAACCGTTGTAAGCGCAAGGATCGCCAACTCGTTCTTGGGCCCAGACCTCTCGAAGCGAACGCTCTTTCACGGGCACACTTTTGGAGGAAATGCATTAGCAGCCGCGGTTGCAATCGAGCATTTAAAACTATTTGACAGCTATAATGTGCTTGCCAACGTCAAAGAACGCAGCATCCAGCTCCATGACGCACTTGAGACTATTGCCCGACAGCGACCTGTCGTCAAAGAGGTGCGCACAAAAGGGCTTTTCGCTGGCATTGAACTCAATTGCGATGAGTTCGGTGATCCTCTTCTGGCTCGTAAGGTTTGTGCGAAATCCATAGAATATGGAGTTATACTACGCTCGATTGGCTCAACTGTAACTACAGTGCCAATACTTACATCGTCACAAGATGAGATTGATCGGATTGCTTGGACCATCGGGGACGCTATAGATCAGATAGTTAATCAGGGCTAATCTAAGACTTGTATATCTTAGATAGATGCTCTTAGTCCAAGTCTCTCGTCACCTGCACTGCCCTTTGTGTCCCTTTTTTAGGGAACATAGACGTGGAGGCTTGCCATATACAATAGGCTTTCTACAGAACTGATCCGTTTTCAAAACTTGATCTATCTTTTGTGAAGTAACTTTATCAGGGAGTCGTAGCGTTTTCTTGTGCAAGGGAAATTTAGCGAGTGCTTCTAGGTCCTTTATTCGGTTCGCTATTTGTTTCGATTGCATTACATCATCAACGCTCGCACATGGCACATCAATAACTTCACCGTCTTCGGTATAAGTAACTACTATAGCGTTCTCCACTAGGTCATCGTAACCATTAGGGAATCCCGCAGGATGCAAACACAGATCAACTTCTCCATAAGGGGTCAAGAAAATCCAAAGGTCTCTACTGTGAATGAATTTCGGGTCCTTTAATAAAGTCTTGAGGATTAGTGATTCGCCTTCACTTACTTCATCAACTAATGCCTCTCTTGCGCCAAGGTCTAGTAGAGATTGAGCCAACGCTTTGATGTTGTCGCGAGTAGTTGCTGGGGCAAGGTCTATATCAGTTCTCTCTAAGTTTACATCTTGAAGTATTGCACTAAAGCTGCCGAGTACTATGTAATCAACTTCATACTCGTCTAAAGATCTAATAATATTTACTGGTCTCAACGGCTCCGCATTAGGATGCACGATGACTTCTAGGAACGTATGGTCGAATCGACAAAACTTTGATGCTATTGGTAGTAACTTTGCTCCATCCTTTGCGTCTTGCTATAGCATCTGCTTCATATTGAACTCGGTCAGTGGAGGACAAGGGGAGAACCTGAAAACGTACTTCTCGGTCACATGCAGCAATCAAGCGTATAAGTACGTTTACAGTACAATCTTTCTTGCCAGTCTCGTACTCGCTAACAAGTGACTTAGATATACCAGAACGTCTTGCTAGCTCGGCTTGGGTAATCCCTACTTCTTGTCTTGTTAGCTTAATAACATTTCCACCGACCCCTTCATAAGGCCACCACCAGTTCGGCATATTGCTATCATCGTACTGACCTCTAGACTTGTATTGGCGCTTCTTCGCTATCGATGGCATCGTGAACCTCCTAGGCTATGTAATCTATTCTAATAGATCAGTTAGCTGTAACCAAGTTAATTACTCTAAGATATTTTTGAGTACGCCAAGGGCCTGTTTATAATTTTGTGTGAGATGCTCTTAGTCTTTGCAGAATCAAGTTTAGACAATCACATAACTCCTAACGGGCATCCCGAATCCAGAAGCAGAATTAATGCCATCGAACGGGCCCTCAAATATCCACAGATTGCTGATGCCCTGGTTGATCAAAGTGTAATTCAATCCCTACTACGCAAAGCAACGCTAGAGGATTTATTGCTTGTTCATTCCGGCACCTATCTAAATCAGATCTCTGCACCACTAACTGGTGCAGGAAATTCGCTTGATCCTGATACGTGGCTTAGCCCTGGCTCGTATGAAACTGCCCTTTACTGCTGTGGTGCAGGAATTAGCTCAATAGAAGCTCTGAGTAGCGGGCTAGCCGATTATGCCTTTGTTGCTCAACGTCCACCTGGCCATCACGCACGAGTCTCCAATGCAATGGGTTTCTGCCTAATTAACAATGTAGCTGTCTGTGCTGCCAAACTTGTTTCCCAGGGCAACAAAGTGGCGATTATAGACTGGGACGTTCATCATGGAAATGGAACGCAAGAGATATTTTGGAATAATCCAAATGTCTTATACGTTTCCGTGCACCAGTCTCCTCTTTACCCTCACACCGGGATGATGGATGAAATTGGGGGGAAAGATGCTACCGGGCTCAACGTCAATCTCCCGCTCCCAAGCGGTTCCACGGGAGACCGTGTTAGATGTGTTCTTGAAACTATTGCAACGCCCTCTATAGAAAAGTTCGCGCCCGATTGGATCTTGGTCTCCGCGGGCTTTGATGCACACCGAGATGACCCCCTTGCAACAATGGGTCTAACCGCTGGTGATTATTACGACATGACCAGATGGATCGTGTCACTAACCTCGATTAAACAGAGGACTATATTTTTTCTCGAGGGAGGATACAATCTCAAAGCTCTTGAATCCTCTTTCGCAGCCTGTATCGCTGCACTTGAGGACATAGATTTCAGGCCAGAACCAGCTAGTTCAGGTGGCAACGGCCAAGCACAGGTTGCTACACTTACTCGATTCCACGCCCACTTCTTGCATGAGACCAAATCCGCCCCATGAGGAAGGAAACTACTCCGAGAGTTCCAACATAGAAACCAATAGGCCAGTCTGTAGCGTAAGAGATAATCACAGATAGCCAAACTATTATGAGTGCGATAGTTACAGAAATGATAATAACGACTCTGGGTGAATCGGCAAATGATCGTGCCGATGCAGGGGGACCTACCATGAGTGTGAACATCAATAACGTCCCGACGACAGGCACTGCCATTGTTGAAACTAAGGCGACAATTAATAGAAAGATAATTTCAACACGGAAAATATTGATTCGCTTTGACTGAGCAATATCTGGAACGACAGAGCTAAGTAGTAATGGGCGGTAGAATACCATGATACCGATGACCGCTACTGCACCGAGAATTGTCGTTATTCCAACGTCATTGGAGGCAACCCCAAGTACTTCGCCAAAAAGGAGTGAGTAGACTTGCGAAGCATACTCTGAACTCCAACTAAGAAATAAAGCGCCGATCGCGAGCATTAGAGTCAAGATTAGAGCAGTAACAGCGTCAGAACGCCCGCGCTTTGACAACCACCCGATCCCAAGGGCGCTTGCAAGTGCAAAAACACCAAGCCCGAAGATGGTATTCAGCCCAATTAAGGTAGCGCCTGCTGCCCCTGCAAAGGACGCATTTGGAACTGCATGGGCAACAAATGATGCCCCTCGTAACACGACAAAAAATCCTACAATTCCCGCAACGATAGCAACTATGGTAGCCACCTCCCACGTATTAATCATCTCTCGCGAGAACATCAGCTTGTAACCTCCAAATTGGTATCTCTATCAAGACTTATATTTTTCCGGCGTAATAGAGAATTACGTTCCTTGAAACTCGACGCTAGATAAAATAAAAAGATAAACACGACGACGAAAAAACTAACTGGCCATCCGCGTTGCTTGGGTGGCCAATAGTAACTGTCATAGGCAAGAAGGATTCCTAACCAACTTGCTATAAGCCCAATTGAGCAGGCGCAAAGCATTGCAATTGCTGGAGTCCTAGAGAATCTAAGAGCGCTTGATGCTGGTCCGATTAGAAGTGCAGTGCTAAGAATAGTACCAATCTCAATCGAGGTAAGTGCAACCGACACCCCCATTACGCTAAGAAAAAGAAAACTAAGAAGCCGAACTCTTATTCCTTGCGCCAGTGCCAAGTCAGGGCTAATGGAACTAAGTAAGAGCGGTCGATAGATAATTCCCAAAACGATTACGCCGCCGAGCCCAAGAGCAATCATAATTGGTACCCTTGCTGAACTTTGAGCAAAGAGTGAACCGAATAATATCGTAACAGCAGCTCCTGTTGTAGATTGCGAACGAGCATCCAAGTATAGAAATAGCGCCGATACTCCCAATGCTCCCCCCAAGACTATTCCTGTAGCTACATCCCTACCTCGACGCCGCTCGACACCTAGCAGTTCCATTGTTCCAGACAGTGCAAAGCTGGCAGCCACGAAACCCAAGAGAGGATTTATCCCGATAAGGAACGAACCAGACCCTCCCAGAGTGCTCATATCACTCATAGCATGACCAGCAAAAGACTGGCTTCTAATAACAGTAAAGACTCCAACCATTGCAGAGACCAATGCAACAATCGCGCCGGTTATTAGAGCGTTACGTACGACTGCGCTAGAAAAAAATCCTGGCTCAATTAGAAACGAAGCAACTATTCTCATCAAGTTACTTTGTTCTTGGCCTGCATTGGAGGGGGGTCGGCAAGTATCACTACTCTCCCATCAACATGAATTACCGAAACCCGAAAGCCATAAAGCTCGCTCAGCACTTCAGTACGAATAACTTGCTCTGCAGTTCCGCTGGCACAGCGGCCACCGGCGAGATAGATAACTCGATCCATAAATGGAAGCAGCGAGTTCATATCATGTGCTGAAATTAGGATAGATAAGTTCTGGTCCGTAGTAATGGTGGATAAGAGATCCACTATCTCGTGCTCACTCTTGATATCTAAATTGGCCAACGGTTCGTCCAAGAGCAGAATTTGTGGACGGCTTATTATCGCATGCCCTATAAGGACTCTCTGCAACTCACCTCCTGATAGAGTCCCAACTCGTCTGTTCGCAATGGTCTCTGCCCCAACTGCCACCAATGTCTCTTCAATTAGTTCTTTGTCGGCGACGGAACGCTTAGACAAACCCAATGTTCTCCCGTCCAATCCAAGCGCGACTAGGTCGCGAGCCCGCAATGGCACATCAGGATCAATTTGGACTTTTTGCGGGACATAGCCAACCGAAGTATCACCTTTGGATCGATCTCGACCAGCAATGATTACCTTTCCCCCACTCGGGCGAATTTGTCCAAGGATTGCTCGAAAAACTGTTGTCTTTCCTGCCCCATTCGTTCCAATGAGCCCGGTGAACTCGCCAGGTGCGATTGCAAAACTTACCTCGCTCAGAATCTGTTTTCCACCAAGCCAAATACTTACTTGATCTAGCTCAAGTGAGGATATTGCATTGGTCACAATCTATAAACCTGTCGTAGATTTACCAGATTCAAGAGCAGATCGTAGGGCATTAATCTCTGCCAACATCCAAGACTGGTAGTCGAAACCTGGAGTCGGCATAGTTTCGTATACTCCAACAATCGGAATACGATACTGCTTTGCTAAGTCTACGAAGCTACTAGTAATACTGTCTGTCACTTGGCGGTTATATACTAGCGCTTTTACCTGGTGGTGTTCGATTAGATGCGTTTCCTCTGAAATACTTTGTGGGGATGGATCAGTCCCATTCATTATGTCGTCTTGAAGTGCCCATGGCGTCTTGTTATCAAGACCGCACGCTCGTAAAAGATAATCAGCAACTGGCTCTGTGGTTGCAACCGGTGCATTTTTGAATTGAGCTTTCAAGTTGGCGATAGATTGCGAAATCGGGGTAAGAGAGTTAATAAATTTTGAAAGATTCAGACTAAAATATTGGCTGTTAGATGGCTCAAGATTCGAAAGTGATCGTGCTATTGCTTGAGCAACTAACAACATATTTTCCGGGTCATACCATAGATGCGGATTGCCAGTTGAATCCGGAAGCCGAAGTAAAGTTTGCGCATCTATAATTTGACGCCTCAAATTGGGACTTGCCTGTTCGATTTTATTCATGAAGGTGTCGTAGCCAAGTCCATTTTGCACTATCAAGATTGCAGAGTCGATTTGCCTTACGATTGTAGGACTTGCCTCAAAAGTATGTGGATCTGCATTTGGGTTGCTCATAATTGCCGAAACTTCTACGTATTTTCCGCCAATTTGGCTAATCAGATTCGCATACTCATTTTCGGTGCCGAGAGCCTTAATTTTGGTAACGGAGTGTCCTGGCGCAGGTGTACTCCCTGATGATTTTTCTGGATGTCGAACGCTTGGAGCACTCTGGGCCGCCAAGGAATGCGAGTTAGACCCCCTAGAACATCCAGCTAGAAGTGAAATTGCAACAGCTAAAATTGCAACTTGTCGATTGAACTTGTAAAAGGACCCAAGCTTGACCATATAATGAGAATAGTTCTCATTACTAAATAAGTCAAATAGAATAAGAGCCAATCGGTGAAATTGAGGTAGAGAATGAAGTGATCGATACACAAGACAAATGTCATAGTTCCGTCGAAGAACTCTTGGCGGAGAAAAACCAGCGGTATACCACCCATCGCAAGTCAATAGTTCGAGTTCTCTTCGAGCTATCTAAACCTGCGTCGCTAAGTGAGATACTAGCGGTCGCGTCTCAACGATCTATCAATCTTCCAATCTCAACTGCTTATCGCAACCTGGCGATACTTGAAGATTGCGGTGTCGTCAGAAGGCTAATTGCCTCAGAGGACTTGGGTCTTTACGAATTAGCCGAAGCCCTAACTGGAAATCACCACCACCATTTGATTTGCGAGCAATGTGGAGATGTAAACGACTTAAGCTCGAATAGTAACTTAGAACGAGCACTTTCCCGTGCCGCAGAGATGGTAATGGATCAGATAGATTTCCAAGTTACGGGGCATAGAATTGATCTCACTGGCATCTGTTCTAACTGTAACAAAGTTGATTCAGCATAACTATCAACTCAGCGATAACCACTACTCTCGCTAAGTCGCCGGAACATCTCAGCGACACTGACGTAAATCTTTATCGCCAGAGATTAAGCAATCCGCACGAGTTTCAATGGCAAGAGCGATCAGATAATCGTCATCTGGGTCACGCGATCGCTTAACAGAAGCATCGGGCAGACCACAACGTCGAATTGCTTTTCGTTGCGCCATCGGTCGATCAGCTCTGCCGACCTTCCCGAGGATAATGCGGATGCAACAAGAATGTTGACGTCGATGACTACTCTCACCGCCGCCGCCGCCGAGACCTCCTTAGTTCCTTCAACTCAGTTCGTGCGAGTTCGAGTGCTTCCTCTTCGCTCAAACTAGACTTTGCCCGGGCTTCGTCAAGGACAGCCGAGAGCAATCCGTTATACAACTTCCATGCTGCCTGCCGAGAGACACCGATGGCGTCAGCGATCGCGGACCAAGATTGATTCTGTTTGCGAGCGTCAGCGACGGTCTCAATAAACCATCCCTCTATCTGATCCTCAGCAGCCTTGAGAGCTTTTAGGCGCTCCAAAGGGTCATCGGACTTGACCGCAATCCGAACTGCACTTGTTTCATTGTCTGATTCCAACTTCACAACCATGTCAAAATTATACGTGCGCGGAAGAAGATTGTCAACTAAAGTTGACAGACAGATCTATACCCGGTGAGATAACGCAACACGATCATGTCGCGAACCCTATCTTTCCTGGTGATAGTGAGCGAGTTGCGTGAGAGGAAAGCTGCGCGGTTAATCGTTGAAGGAGGAAGTTGGCCAAGCCAAATAGCCAATTAACGCCACGCTGGAGCTAAATATCTTTCCACGTTATCTATATAACTATCAACTAGATCAGGGCGATTCGTTGTCATGAAATAGAGATGGTGTAAACACACAAGTGCACACAGCCCTACTCTGGCATCACTGTCAACTTTACTTAGAACGCAACTGTCCAGATATTCACATGCCTCTTCATCCACTTCATTCCCACGATGCACGCGAGCCCAAAAGTACAAGTTTTCTAGATCGAACCTGTAATCACCCTGAATAGCCGCCTCCCAATCTATTACCGCGGTTAGCTGATCACTCTCAAAAAGCGCATTTCTATGACTTGCATCCCAATGAACTCCGTCAAGAGATCTAAATAAATCGCTACTAAGCTGGGGTCCAATACTCTGTAATTCCCTGAGAAGCTTTGTGGGTCGTCCCCCGAAACTAATTATCGGAAGATGGTCACACCAGATATCTATGTCTCCTTCGACAAGAGCTTGAATAAGGCGTTGACCAAACCCGTTTGAAGCATCGTAAATTTCTTTTTGCTTCTCAAGGTTTTCGACGATTTGTTGTGCCTGGACGAAAGAAAGATTTCTTGGTGGAAGTCCGGGACATTTTTGTTGAAGAGTGAACGTCACGCCAGCAACCGTTCCCGCGCTTAGCCCTTGAGGAACTGGTACCCCTTGAGACCTTATTTGTCTTGCGACTTCTACTCCCCTTCTTACTTTATTCTCTGACTCAATCGGAAATACTTTGAGAACCAAGCTTTCGCCTGATTGCGAACGTATCTCGACCGCCCCATAAGAACCCCCGAGTAATACTTTCTCGAAAGCAAAACCACACGCCTCAATTACTCTCTGTTGCCATACTGACAGCAAGGTCCTAGTCGCAGCACTTCCAATACTCTCGGCGAGATATGTTAGGGTCTTGGAGTTTGTAATACATAGATCGCGAATCTCCGTTATTTCTTGACGCAACAAAGCAACTTGATCATCGTTCACTTGCACAAATCCGATCCTCAAGCACAATAGGATTCTTCCGAACATGTGCAGTTGAAGGTATGCCGGTTGTAGATACCGAGTGGTTACGTTCACCAAATGAACGCGGGCTAGAAAATGCAATCGATGCAATTACTAGGTAATATTTACGCCCAATTGCAGGCATTCTATTCAGAAAGAAGCTTTTCGAGTTGCTCAACTACACGAGGGTCTTCTGGCTCAACTTGTGGTCTAATCCTCGCAACAATTTCACCAGATCTATTTACTAGAAACTTTTCAAAGTTCCATTTGATGTCACCAGCTTCTCCTTCATCATCTTCCACTTGAACCAGTTGGGAATATATCGGATGACGACTTGCTCCATTTACCTCAATTTTCTCAAAAAGTGGAAATGTAATGCCATATGTAGTTGAGCAAAACTCTTGTATTTCTTGAGCCGTTCCTGGTTCTTGGCCAAGGAATTGATTGCATGGAAAACCTAAAACACTGAGGCCTTTTTCTGAATATTTCTCATGCAGGCGCTCCAAACCCTCATATTGAGGAGTGAGTCCACACTTAGACGCTACATTCACCAATAGCAAGACCTTTCCTTTGTAATTTGAGAGAGTGCTAGGTTGGCCATCAAGCGTATTTATAGGTAGTTCAAAGATATTCATCTTGACAGAATACACCCTCACAACTTACGGGCTAACCTGAGACCGAATGCTTTTTGATAGCAGCCTTTGTAGAGCGTAAAAATCTAGAACATTCTCCCAAATTACAATTACCCGTAGTATGCTTTGCCCATTGGATCCACGTTGAGGGGAGGAAGTCGAAATGAGTGATTGTAGCCAAGGCGAAGGCTGGTGGTTAGCTTCAGATGCTAAATGGTACCCACCAGAACAATCTCCCTTCTATCAAAGCGCTCCTGGGGCTTTCCCAACCACGGATACTTCAAGCCAGATGTTGCAAACGCCCTATCAACCAGCTCAACCAACCGAAAGCGCTTCACCGTGGAATCAAAATCCATTGGGACAGAACTCGCAAAAATGGATGGGTGCCAAATCAACGAGAGGTAGATTCAACTCATCTCAACTCCGATCTCGGCCCGCACTAATTGCCCTGGTGGGTTTAGCAATAGTGTTAGTTATTGGTATCATTTACTCTGTATTTCTCAGCTCGTCTTCGAATTTCACTACCGCTCTTTATAGCTCTGGTAATGCACGATTTCAAGTAGCTTTTCCATCAAAGCCAGTTGTGGACAGTAACCCGTCGGGCTCATTGGGATCATCTGGCCAAGGAGATCATACGACAGCGTTTGTAACTGGTAACGATATGATCAAATCATTGAACTCTAATTCGAATAACATCCCGCAGCCTCCAGGTTTCGCGGTAGTTCAGAATGTCGCTCCATCTCTCTCACAAGTCAGTAGTGACATGAAGCAGATTGAATCAGCTCCCGGTATGGTGAAGACAGCAGTTGGAAACACTGTTGGTTACGAAAACGTCTCCCTTGAGGGAACTTCCATCTTGGTAGAAGGCGGCGCTACCCAGACAAACCCCAATGCCTATATAGGTATACTATGGGTAGCAAGTAATCGACTTGAGTACGGAATAATTGCAATTTCAACGCATGAAAGTCAGGTAAAAGATTTCCTAAATTCCTTTAGGATAGTTGGCTAATCTAGGCTAGTGACTTTCCCAACCTTGGAGCTCGATTCAATTTCAGCCTACGGACTTGTCCCTTTTCCAGTCTAGGGGCTCGACTCTTTTTCCACGAAGCTGGCCACCGCCCTTACGCTTTCTAAGAATTGTGCTGGGAATATAATCGTCGAGTTCTTTTCGACTGAGATCTCTGAAAGGATTTGTAGGTTGCGAAGTTGAAGAGCAATTGGATGATTACTTATCACATCGGCGGCTTCGGCCAACTTTCCGACACTTAGAGCTTCGCCTTCAGCAGCAATGATCTTTGCCCTCTTTTCACGCTCGGCTTCTGCTTCTTTAGCCATTGCTCGTTCCATCGACTGAGGAAGCTCAATATCTTTGAGTTCTACTAACTCCACCAAGACTCCCCAGCGCTCAGTGGTATGGTCTAACACATTCTTTATTTTCTGGTTCAATGTCTCTGTGTCAGATAAAACCTGATCAAGAGATGACTGACCGACAATGTTACGAACTGTCGTTTGGGCAATCTCATATATTGCACCAGCAACATTCTCCACCTCTATTATTGACTTAACTGGATCCACTCGTCGAAAGTACGCGACCGCAGCAACTCCAATCGATACATTATCTCTGGTTATGATATGTTGCGACTGAATCGGCATTGTAACTGTTCGCATACTAACCTTCGTCATTCGATCCAAGAAGGGAAGCATGAATCTTGCGCCGGACTCTCGCGTATTGCGTAACTTACCCAATCTGAATACAACACCTTTTTCATATTGCTTTACGATTGTTGCTCCAAAGAATGACACTACGTTCCTCCGATCAGTCCATCCACGATTCCCCCAATACTACTATGATTGGCAACTTCGCATCTCGGACGGAACGGATACTTAACTGGTACTTTTCCACACAACTTTCGATTCAAGTATGGACAGGCTTTCATTGTGAATAGGGGCTTATACTCAGATTACCGATAAGAAGAAAATCTCCGGGGAAATCTGGGCCGATTCAAAATGGGCTTTGCAAGCAAGGTGGTCCAGAGGTGCGGAATATTCTCCCGGCCGTTTCGTGGAGTGGGACATCTCATTCACAACTAGAGTCTCTGGTAGTCTAGAATTAGGTGGCAAAAAGTTGCTAGATCACCTGGTAAAGAGTTGTGGAATAGTCAAACAGAGAGCAAGGAGACAGATCGTGCACGCCGAGACCTCAGCCGACATTGATGCCACCCCCGCCGACGTCTGGAAGGTACTCACCGACGTCGAGCGGATGCCGACGTGGACAGAGTCGGTGAGCAAGGCGGAGTGCCTCAATGCTAGCGAACTGGCTGTCGGAACCAAGGTGCGGCTCAAGCAACCTCGGTTAGGTGCCATGGTCTGGAAGGTCACCGAGCTTGAGCCGGGGGCATCATTCACCTGGACCACCAGCCGGGGTGGGGTGACCACCACTGCTGGCCACCAGCTCCGTGCTAACGAGCCCGGCAACACCACCATCGTCTTGTCAATCGACCAGCGAGGTCCCATGGCCAGCATCGCCAGCCTCTTCACCTCGAAGCTCATCGCCAAGTATCTGGCGATGGAGGCTGAGGGGCTCAAGCGATGGTGCGAATCCCAATAGGAAGATTCGTAGTCCCACCAGCTTGTTCCTTGAGTTCAGCTAGATACTTTTAGCTGGTCCATTATTTTCCATGATTATCTTTCCTTCCAAGTAAGAAAGTTTCCAACTTCCCCAGGCCGATTCACTCTGGATAACTTCGACTTCATAGCATGCCCGAGTGTAAACAAGATAGAGATCCTCGAACTGGCTAGATGTGAATACATCGAATACATCGACAAGGTGGAGTTTGTGGTATTGGTTTATTGGGGCTGTAGTTTTTTTGTACTCAACTACTCATATGGGTAATTTTTTGAGGATATAAAAACTCTTTTCGCTTGATATGTTTCTCGATTAGTGGTAACGTTGCTCTTATCAGGTGTAGCTGGGACGCCATTGGTCCCGACTGCAACATCGTTGCTCTAGTCCCTGGCGACGCGAAAATCGAGCGTGATTTTCATCAATCATCCAGGTAGATAGGAGCATTGGGAGTGTTTTCATATTTCTTAGTCACACCTAATTTGCTTCTACCTAAGACAAAGTTTGAAAAGAACGCTGGAAAAGTTCATGAGACAGGCTCGGTTATTTAGGTAGTACAGCCAGGGTGAGCCATCGTTCACCCTTGAGATTAGAAGAGTCCTTGACTCAACTAGCGGAAATGGAGAACGAAATGAGATACCTTCCTACCAACCCAAAGAAGACTGGTGGGCCAGATCCTTCGCAACGAATTAAATTATTGAGCAAGGTTGGATTGCTATTGAGCGTAATGGTAACTGTTATAGCTCTCGTTGCAATCGGCACCGTCGTTACATCATCCAACGGTTCACCAAGTAATGGCGTTTCAACTTTGAGTTCACGACTTGCGTCGGCAACACGCGTGGCACATCTGAGTAATGGTACTGGCTACTGGCTCGTCTCTTCAGACGGAGGTGTCTTTAGCTTCGGCAGTGCTCAATTCTACGGATCACTCTCTGGCCAGCACCTAAGTTCGCCGATTATCGGGATTGTCCCAACTGCCGATGACCTCGGATACTGGTTGGTAGCTAAGGACGGGGCAGTGTATAGCTTCGGTGATGCTCCGTTCCATGGGTCATTAGGCAATCTCACACTCGCCGCTCCAGTCGTTGGAATGTCGTCGAGCAGTGGGGTAGCAGGCGCAACAGGATTGAGTGGAGTAATGGGACCGATGGGACCGATGGGACCAATGGGTAACACGCTTCTCAACGGAATCGGCGCGCCAGCCACATCCCTAGGAAACAATGGTGATTTCTATCTCGATACAAAGTATTCAATTCTTTACGGACCTAAGGCCAATGGAATCTGGCCGGATCCCGGCACTTATCTGATTGGAGCCCAAGGCGCGAATGGTGCTACTGGCTTACAAGGGCCTCCAGGCGGGTCAGGTGCGCAAGGGCCGCCAGGAGCGACTGGTTTACAAGGGCCTGCTGGCCCCAGCGCATCATTGGCGTATGCCGAATTCTTTGCGCTGATGCCTTCTGATAATTCGGCGACGGTGGCGGCTGGTGCTCCTGTTCAATTTCCCCAAGCCGGTCCTCAAAGCCTCTCGACAATCACTTGCACGAACTCTCCTTGCGATACATTTCAACTTGCCAATATCGGCACCTATGAGGTCCAATTCCAAGTCTCAGTTTCAGAAGCGGGACAACTTGAATTGATCGTGAACGGGTCAGCGGATGCGAACACGGTTGTGGGACGGGCAACTGGTACGTCGCAGATCATTGGAGAGTCATTGATTACTACCACTACCGCCAATGAAACGCTCCAAATCGACAATCCAAGTGGAGAATCGACTGCCTTGACCATCACTCCAAGCGCTGGAGGTATCGCTTCAGTAAGTGCGACGGTAATCATCAAACAGATTGGGTAATTTCTAACCTATAAGGGCGCTGCGAACCACGGATTTGTGCTAGCAGCGCCCGGCACAATCGGCAGGCTACGACGAATATGCCATTGAACTGCTGCTATATTCTATATGGCTGGCCGGGGAGGGCTCGAACCTCCAACCTCCTGATCCAAAGGAAGTGAAGTCTTGTTGGAATGGATCGGAATAAGATGGAGTACATCGGATTGTTGCTGCTAGTTGGTACTATCTAAACTGATGACTCCCTCGGGTATCGATAGATACCCACACCCTCCGACACGATTGTAGGGACAATAGTAGGGACGAACTGGCATAATCTCGCTTCCGAGATTAGGAACCATATGATCTATTAAACTTACCAGATCCTGCCCCCACAGCTGCAACGAATCTTAGCGACTTGATAATTTTCAAACGGCCGAACCGTAGAAGTTTGCGTCGCCAAAAGCAAAGACTCCTCCATCAGAACCTACTTCCCAGTATCCTTTTCCGTCGGGAGTTGCTGCCATGCCGACTATCGGCTGGACTAGAGTTTTGCCTCCCATCGAGCCGAAAAAGCCCGCGTCGCCGAAGGCGAAGATGCCACCGTCGGCAGCGACTAGCCAGTAGCCATTTCCGTCGGGAGTTGCTGCCATGCCGACTATCGGCTGGCTCAGGTGAATCCCACCAGTAGATCCAAAGTAGCCCGCGTCACCGAAGGCGAAGATGCCACCGTCGGCAGCGACTAGCCAGTAGCCATTTCCGTCGGGAGTTGCTGCCATGCCGACTATCGGCTGGACTAGAGTTTTGCCTCCCATCGAGCCGAAAAAGCCCGCGTCGCCGAAGGCGAAGATGCCACCGTCGGCAGCGACTAGCCAGTAGCCATTTCCGTCGGGAGTTGCTGCCATGCCCACAATCGGCTTGGCAAGCGGAGTCCCGTTTAATGAACCCAACATGCCTGCACTCCCCGCCGCCGTGACCTCTCCGCTCGACGTCGCTTCCCAATAACCTGGTCCTCCCGAATTGCCTTCTCCTGCGATTGCAACGACAGAACCAGACATCGGTGCAGTGTCGAAGTTTGGTGCACCCCCACAGTCCATAACTTTTCCGGACGAATCCGCAATCCAGTACCCAATCAGCGTACTTCGCGCCATCCCAATGACGGTTCCAGGACTGTCTGTACCAACGCACAAGGCGTCAGCGAGTGTGAATTGACTACCCGATCCCGGACTCGATGAACCGCTTGCAGTCGTCACAACGATTGTCTCGATTGCTCCAGCCATGAACGCACTAAACGTAGGGGATACTGCCGTTATTTCATTGTCCGATTTCACACTGTACGACTCGGCCGCGACAGCTTGCGTACCGGGTGGTCCGTAGAACTCAACTCCGGTGGCTCCGGTGAAACCCGATCCGATGAGCGTCACCGATGTGCCACCCGCGACTGACCCCGTGGATGGTGAGACCGAATTCACACTTGGAACCAGGCTGGCCACCTGTGGATTCCCAATAACTACCCAACCCTCCTCTCCATTGCACGTCGATCCGCAACTATTCGCTATCACTGCGCAGTCGAATTGATCGCTGCAGGATACGCTTTCTGCGGTGCTCGACATGCCAGTGATACCTTCGTTCGCCAGCGTTGACCAGTTTGATGATGTGCCGTTCATGCGGGCAATCCATGCTTGATTCGGCGCCGAAAGTGACATGCTGGACCCGACTACCACGCACGCTGCTTCGCTTGGACATGAGATCGAACGCGGATATGCGTATCCGTTGAGCGAACCCGCTACAACAGTGCCACTCCATGCCGACCCATTCCAGACTGAAGAGTAAAAGGCAGAAGCCTGCGTTCCAATGGCGACGCAGTATGTACTCACGACACACGATATGCCACTCAACTCGTTGTAAATTGAGATCGAATTAAATGAAGGATCTGGTGCGATCGACCACTGAGTCCCGTTCCACGATTCGACTAATGCATCACTGGCTGAGTAACTCGTGCTGGCGCTTCCCACAGCGATACACGATGATGCACTTACACACGATACAGACGAAAGTGACGACATCAAATAATGCGAGTTCACTTGCACTCCAATTCCAATCCCGTCGACTACCCGCCAGGCCGTGCTATCCCACTCTTCGATGAGAGGAGCCTCTACTGAGGAGTTAATCTCACTCTCATTCCCCAAAGCGATGCACAGAGATACAGTAGGGCAGGAGATCGCAGCCAACGAATATTGATCTATCCCAGTCGGTTGCGGTGTGGAGATCGCCGACCATGCCGATCCGTTCCACTCCATTGCTCCATCGTTTGATACTGCCATGCAGAACTGAGCAGAGACGCACGAGTCAGCAGTCAATATATCCCGGGAATTTAGCGTAGATGAGAGCGGAACTTCTTCGCTTGTCCATGCCGACCCATTCCACGACTCAGTGAATTGCTGAGTGCCAGTTGGATATTGACCAACCACCATGCAGAAGTTTGGATCGGAACATGAAACATCTTCCGGGTTCGAGGAAGCTATCGTCTTGAACTGCCAGAGACTTGTCGGACTTGCAGGGCCACTGGAAGAGCTTGGAGACCCCGAACTTCCGAAAATGAGGGCATTGCCAGAGTTATCTACAGCCATACAGAATTTCGCGCTCGCACACGAGATCGATGTCACACCTCGTCCCTTATCAATCAATTCCGGCGCCGACCAGCTCTTGCCGTCATATGCCACAACATCTCCCGCCTCATCACCAGCAACGCAAAAGGTGGAGCTAGCACACGACAGAGAGTCCAGGACTCCGTTCGCATCGATCACCGAAGGCGATTCTGACCAGAAGGTGCCATTGTAGGCGAACGATTGGGAACCTGAATAAACAGTCCCATCGTCAAACCCGACGCAGAAGGTCGAACTGACACAGGACAACGCCCTAGGTGAACTACCGCCGGTACTAGTTACCGTTGACCAAGCAGTACCATCGTATACGGACGCTGCTCCAGACTCACCAACAGTTCCGGCTATTCCACAGAAGGACGCGCTGACACAAGACACCGCTTCGGGTTGACTTCCCACATATTTTGTTGTCAGCCATGTAGTGCCGTTGAAAACGAGTACCGCGCCAGATCGAGCGACCACCATGCAGTAGTCAATCACGGGACACGATACAGAGACTGCATTCAATGGAATTGGTGGAGACCATAGCAATCCGGTTTTGGAAAAGGCATTTCCAGCGTCGTCCAATGTGACGCAGAATTCTGCAGTGGCACACGAGACATCGGCTAAGTCGTCTCCAGCACTCACAGTCGTCGGCCCACTCCAGGAGGATCCGTCGTAGGAGAATGCATCGCCCGAGTTGTCGACCGCAACACAGAACGTCGTCGTTGGACATGAAACGGAGGTGAGGAGTGTGTTCGGATCGATTGAAACGGGGCCGGACCATCCAGAGGGTGACGAGGCATTAGAAGTCGATGCCGTCGCGACCCCAGTTGAGACGATCTGTATACCCATTGCAGTCAATGTCCACACGACAAATATCGCCAGGGTGCCCAGCAGAAATCTTGTATTCATGCTGCCAAGTTGGACACGCACCCACAGAGCAAAAGCATCCCGATTTCGCACTCGGAACTGTGCAGCGTGCGAAATCGGGCCTTTGGAAGTACGGTTCTCTGCGGTGCCATCGGATGTGGTCGACTCAGACTTGAACAATGGAAGCCCTATTCTCCACTCTGTGAACCGCAAGACCGGATGGATGGGGTTCATTCCACGGCCCATTGATCTCCTCCTTAGATACTTGATATTAGTAAAGGAACTCCTCACACACCTACTACCAGGCACTTCTCAAATTCGGCCTTTTACGACTGATGTGTAACCAAAACGTTCTGTCATGATCTGGGGCCAATGCGCCGTTAGGCGCTGCGGCAGAATAATCTTCCAGTTCCATTAGTCAAAAGTTTATATGGATTCACTCGTAATGTCTCCAAGTCTTCAAACTAATCTCGGGCACTGCGAGCGACTGTTAGGCAAAGCGAGCAGTGCCCCAATAGTCATCAGCCTTTTTGGACAAATCGCAATCTTGGCAATACCAGCAAATAGGACACTTCGAAGTCAGGAACTTCATAGAACATTTCATGGAAAAGTTAGCCTCAGAGTCAGGTAAAACTACAAGGGTTATTTGAAAGCGAAATTTGTTGAGCCAATCTCTTAGCCAGTGAAGTTGGCTCTTTTTGAAATATCCTAGAAAATCGGATCTGTCTCTATAGCTTGCTAGTCAATTGGCGAAGTTAGGCGGATTTTGCAAAATACTTTGATGGGCTACTTGGATAGGCTGGCTTAGCCCAACCTAGTGATCCCAAGGTGTGGAATATTCACAATTCTCAGGGGTGTCATATTTCAGAGTGACTTCATATTAGATCTCATATCTAATTTCATACAGGCCGATGAGCTGGTCTTTAGTGGGCTAAATCAGATTCAAGAAATTTCTGAAAAATTTTGCGATGTGAGATTAGATATGAGATTGAATATGAGATTGACCTGTCATAGTAACGGCCATGAAAGTTACAACATCCATTTCTGATAAGGAGGCGCCATGGTAACAAAGCGCTCACCTAGTTTGAATAAGCCACTCTTGAGTGTGGCAGAAGTTGCTTTACTACTTGGAAGAGATAGATCGACCCTTTATGATGCCATCAAGGAAGGGACTTTTCCCCTACCGATCGTTAGATTGCGTAAACAGATCTTTATTCCCCGTGCTTACGTTGAGCGATTACTTGGTGGTAAAGATAGCAGCAATGGGTCAGAAAATAGCCATTGCTCAAAGTGTGGCAAACATCTCGCATCGTAAATTTTCTGGTCTATTGCTTGCCATCGAGTACATTTCCAACAAAGGTGGCTGCACGACGATCTTCTTCAATAATTGGGTCAGTGTAGTGACGAGCCATATGTGAAGTTGACCAACCCATACGAGCTTGTTTTTGTCGCTCTGGGATTACTGGATCAAGAATGGTTGCCTGAAAGTGTCTGAGAGAGTGAAGATGGATATCTAAAGCTACGCCAGCTTTTTTGCGCACTAGAGAAAATGAGTGGCTCATAGTGTCAGGATAGGGAGGTGTAGAGCCACCTGGTTCATAAGAGAAAACAAAGGAGTCATTACCCACTGCGACATTACAGACCAAAGCTAGTTGATCTTGGTGGATTCTAAGAGATCTAAGACACTCTAGTGTTCCCGAGTCTAAAGTGAGCTTGCGAATACTTGCACGAGTCTTGGGCGATTTGACTATTGCACCGCCCTTGGCTGCAACAACAGATTCGTCAATTGTAATAGTTGCCAAGTCCCAGTCAATATCAGACCAACGAAGGCCACATGCTTCTCCTCGGCGCAGACCACTTGCACAAATAAGACGGAGGAAGGCACCAAATACTTCATCGTACTTGTTTGCAGCCTCAAGGAGTGTGCGTACTTCATCTTGGTTTGGTGAACGTACTGGCTCTCTGCGTTCTGATATAGACCAAGATGGAAGCTCTGTATCTGCTACGGGATTTGTCAGGACTCCTCCACTCCAGCGAGCTGCTAGACGACAAGCTCTATGAAGGAGTGATTTTACCCTTCTAACCGTATCTCGACCCGCTCCTTTTTCTTTTAGATTTCGAAAGTATCGTTCGACGCTATATGGGTCCAAAGCAGAAATCCGTTTTAGCCCAATCGAATGGAGTACATATCGGTTCCAAATTTCCTCATATCCTCTAGCAGTCTTTGGTGACAGATCGTCCCATCCATTATCTCGCCAAGCGCAAATTGCATCATTGACTGTAGTAGATGAACTCCACTGTCTGGACTCCTCATTTGGCACAGATGCGGGCTTTTCGTCTTGAAGGAGTACTAAACGGGCAAGTTCACGTTCCGCAGCTCGTTTGGTCCCACGGAATAAGACGCTCTTTTGTTTTGGACGACCACGACTGTCTCGGCCAATAAATACTCGCAATTCCCAGGCATCAGCCCCCCGATCCTTGCGATGGCGAATTGAACCTGGCATTATCTCCCTTTCTCTCCCTCACCATTAGGTGTAGGGACAATCGTAGGGACAGAGCCGCAACCTAGCAACTAAGAAACTAAGATAGTAGTCTGACCTGCTCTTATATGGCTGGCCGGGGAGGGCTCGAACCTCCAACCTCCTGATCCAAAGTCAGGCGTTCTGCCAATTGAACTACCGGCCAATTTGATTTTCAATTCTAGTGCCTCAAGAGATTATCAATTAGATGCTCCTAGACGCCACGCCAACCAACGCATACTTGACGAGTCTGACCTATCTGCTGCATACCTGTCGATGGGGGCGAATCTGAAGTGACGCTACATTCCGTTATCTACCAGCCAAACTCTCCTGGAATGGAAATTTTGAGTCGAAATAGGCTAGCCTGCCATTCAACATGGGATCGCTAATCAAAAAGAGGCGCAAGCGAATGCGCAAGAAGAAGCATAAGAAGATGCTCAAAGCAACTCGCTGGCAGCGTCGTGCAGCTGGTAAATAGTAAATAGCCGTTTAAGAAAACTCGATTGGCTCTTGCGCAATCTCCTCTATGGAACTCGCAACGTCAAATAGTGCACCTCGAGCAGCAAACCGCTCCTTTAATTCCTCGGTTTGGTCGCGTAATATTTCAACTCTAAGTAGATCGGCAATTTCGACGAACCAACTAGATCCACTTCCTGCAAGGGTTGGTTCGGTACCGGCAAGAGATCCCAACTCATCGCGCCAACTCAATAAGCGAGGCTCCACGTAAAGCGCAGCTTGTTCTAGATCATTGAATCCCTCGGAGACCTTAGATCCAAGCCTATCCCACTGTCGATAGACATCTACCGTGGAGACCCCATAAGGCGGTGTAAGGAGTGCAAAATATCGTTTTACGTAAGGTAGCTTCTCCACAACCTCCCCGATCCCTCTCACTCTGGCACGTCCTCCAGCAAGGCAAAAAGGTACATCGGCGCCTAAACGACCTGCTTTCTCACAGTCGCTAAAATGGGCCCAGCGAAGTATCGCCGCCGCGTCCGATGAGCCACCTCCCAATCCAGCTCCAGGTGGAATATTTTTCTCAAGCACAATATGGGCGCGGCGACCAACCAATTCGAGTGCTCTACAGACTAAATTTGATTTATCTTCCGGTACAAACACTGCCCCATCCCCTTCAAAGCGCTGACCAATTCCGGGATATTTCTCGATAATCTCGATGCCATCCCCATCCGATATAGTAAGTCGGTCACAAATATCCAGACTAACCATCTCAGAGTCAATCAAATGATACCCATCAGATCGGACTCCAGTTATCTTCAAGCTCACTGTTAGCTTGGCTGGCGCAAGCTCTTCGTGAACACTCAACGTTCGGTACTCCTCTCATCTCGCAAACGTCTAGGGTCGAAATGACCAAATACACTTTGCGCTAAGACTCCCCAATCTCCAATTGATAAATCTTCAGCTCGCAATCTAGAGTCAATCCCAGCAATTTCAAAATCCTCCTCAGAGACGATCTCAGAGAGGCTATTTCTTAGCATTTTGCGCCGAGTACCATAACCGGACTCGATCAGCGAATATAGCCGCGCAACACTAACTTCGCCAAGCTCCACTGGTGGAGCTGCAAAACGTTCAATCTCAACCAGAGCAGAAATAACGTTGGGCCGAGGCTCAAAAACATTAGGCGATACCTTGCAAAGAATTCTTGCCGAAGCATAATAGGATAGCTTTACCGACACTGCTCCATAAGAACCAGGCCCCGGTGAGGACTTCGATTTGGCACAGAGACGATCTGCCATTTCCTTTTGAACAAGTACTACCATTCGCTTGATTTCGGGAGCTCCCTCCAAAACGTTCATAATCAATGGTGTGGCAATGTTGTACGGAAGGTTAGCGATCAAACTCCAATCCGCCACAGTTCCTTGATTTCTCCCGCAGATATCATCCCAACTCATTTCCATTGCATCTGCACACAGCAAGAATGCCTTTCCTACTTCGAGAGTCGCTATCGACGAGTTCAGCAAGGCCCTTTCACTGAGAACCTGTTCGCAAATCCCATAAAGTCTGCGATCCTTTTCAATACCTACTACCATCGCATGTGCATCAAGTAAAGCCAATGTAAGACTTCCTAGTCCGCAGCCTACTTCAATTACTCTATCGCCCGGCGATATTCTTGATAGCCTAACGATCTTCTCAAGGGTATTAGGATCTACTAAGAAATTCTGACCTAGTGCTTTGGACGCTGAAACCTGATATTTGTCGAGGAGCGAAATGACCTGGGTTTTTGTAAGCAATGAATGGTCCTAGGTAAGATTGACTTTGAACGAGACGTGGCCGCCCACTAGCAAATTAACTCCCATCAATTCCATAAGCCCGTCGAGCATTTTGCGACGTACATCGAGCGAGTTCGGTTGGATCGAGTCCTTTCAAGCTCGCCAGAAACTCTCCAACTTCGATTACCCATTTCGGCTGATTTGACTTACCTCTGTGCGGAACAGGCGCCAAAAAAGGCGAGTCTGTTTCGACCAACATCCTATCTATCGGACATAAACGGGCCGCGTCTTGAACATCTTTGGCCTTATTAAATGTTACAATCCCACTAAAAGATAGCCAAGCTCCTAGTTCCAAACAGAGTTCGGCCTCCCGAGGGCCGCCAGTAAAACAGTGAATAATACATCGGCTCGGTGTTCCCTCTTGCCCAAGAATCGCCAAGGTATCCTCCCAGGCATCTCGGGTATGGACAATCAAAGTGAGGTCATACTTCTTAGCAATTCCAATTTGGCGGGCAAATGATTTCTGCTGGATCTCACGAGGTGAATGTTCGTAGAAGTAATCAAGCCCGCATTCACCAATTCCCACTAATTTTATCCGTTGTGCATCCTCCAGGTAGTCAATCAAGGGTTCAATCCAACCATCTTCTTCCGAGGCCTGATGAGGATGGAGACCAATACTAGCCCAAATACCATCGTGGGACTTAGCGATCTCAATAGCTTGAGTCGAAGTTTTCTCGTCAGTTCCGACACAAACCATGCCGGTAACTCCAGCCAAGCGGGCATTACTGATAGTTTCATTTAGACCATCTTGATTAGATATATACTCATCTTGGAGATGGCAGTGAGAGTCGAACCACATAAGCTGGGTTCAATTATAGTTACTTTGAATTGATGATAGTATTCTCAGATAATGTCCAACATCAATCATCCTATTTTCGCCCGGGTCTATAAATGGATCTCTCCATTAGCCGAAAAACAAGGAAGTGCTGATCATCGTGAGAAACTTCTGTCGGGAGCTTATGGCAATATTGTTGAGGTTGGAGCTGGCTCAGGGACTAATTTTTCCCACTACCCAAGTGCAGTAAGCAAAGTTATAGCTGTCGAACCTGAACCTACACTTCGCAAAGAAGCTGTTCGCGTCTCTAGGAACCTTAGTATTCAAATCGAGGTAGTTGATGGTACTTCTGAGGATTTGCCTGTTGATGATAATTGGGCCGACTTTGTAATCTTCTCTCTAGTCCTGTGCTCAATAGAAAACGTGAACACAGCGCTCGCCCAAGCTAAACGAGTACTTGCTGATTCTGGCAAGATACTCGTGTATGAACATGTGCGTTCCGATAACCCTAAAGAAGCTCGACGACAAGATCTCGTGAACCGAATTTGGCCTCTATTCTTGGGCGGTTGCAACTGCAACCGAGATACGCCCTCAATTATCCAAAATTCAGGATTTCAGATACTCACGCTAGATTCTTTTCGTTTCAAGCCTACAAAAATATGGATACCAATGGAGCCACACGTAATACTATCGGCAACAGCTATATAATCTTTAGACTAACGATAAAAGCCTGGATACTCTCAGGGCTATCCACCTAAGGCTGCTTTATGCGTGGAAAAATTGGGTCACCTTTTGTAACTGTACGTCCGCCGGGATATTTCCCCCATACAACATCGTCCGGCACTCGGCAATCTTGCGGGCGACCCTCAAGTCCAATCCTCTCCCAAACAATTTGGCAAGCTTGCGGCATTGCAGGACTGGCCAGGATCGCTACAATTCTTAGCACCTCTAGAGCATCACCCATGACTTTATCCACTTCCTCACCGGGCTCTGCCTTCCAAGGTTCAGCAATCTCAAGGGCAGCGTTAGCACATTGGATGAGTTTCCATGTAGCCTCAAGTGCCTCATTTGGTGCAAAGCGTTCCCAACAATCAATCACATGGGCTACGATACTTTCACTTTCTAGTCTAAGAGCAGAGTTTGGATCCGGCGCTGGCCCTACCCCACCACATTTCTTTTCAACGACTGTTGCTACTCTTGATAGAAGGTTACCAAAGTTGTTTGCTAGATCGGCGTTGAATCGCCTAACCATACCTTCATAGCTAAAGTCTCCATCGGGTCCTAAAGCACCATCTCGCAGCAAGTGGTATCTCAGAGCGTCAACACCAAACTCTTGGACTAACTCTCCTGGCAAGATCTGATTCAGTCGAGTCTTTGACATTTTCTCGCCCCCTACCATCAACCATCCATGGACTATTAGCTGTGCTGGAGGGTCAATTCCAGCTGCCATACAAAGTGCGGGCCAAAGCACCCCATGGAAACGTAGAATATCCTTGCCCAATATATGGTGAACATGGGGCCAGAACTTCTCGTATCGAACTTCATCGACCCCATAGCCTACGGCTGTTAGATAATTGACCAGGGCATCGGCCCAAACATAGATCACGTGGTCTGGGTCCCACGGGGCTTCCACCCCCCAAGTTAGAGATTTTTTGCTTCTGGTGATAGAGACATCTTCAAGGCCCTGTTTGATGAATCCAACGGCCTCATTTAGCTTTGAAGTGGGGCGAATCGCTTGAGGATTCTTCTCGTAAAAATCTAATAAGTCCTGTTGAAAGGCCTTTAATGCAAAAAAATAGTTCTCTTCAGCCATCATCTCCACAGGCTTTTTGTGGATCGGACAGATGTTCCCCTCGT
>JAKAVM010000062.1 GCA_021827485.1 Actinomycetes bacterium | reverse complement strand
TATATCCAAACAATTTAATGAATCATCCCTATGGACCCGACCAAGCTAATCAAATCACCGGTGTTGACTGCCTAGATGATGAACAGCTCAGGGCCATAAACTCGACTGCAAGTGTCCAATTGGTTACTGCTGGACCAGGGTCTGGGAAAACCCGCTTATTAACCAATAAACTTGCAAAGCGCATTCGCTCGAATCAAGTGTCAGCAAATCACTGTCTGGCCATAACTTTCACCCGGGCTGCCTCTAGCGAGCTGAGAACTAGACTGGAAAGAATGGGGCTTGCTGAGCTACCTCATAGTGGAACAATACACTCAATCTCTCTCAAACTTCTCAAAACGTACTGGAAAGACTCTAGCTCTCTTGAGCTGCGGCTAATAGATCGTACCAGCGCGCTCAAACGTTACCTGTCTTCGCCATCTTCGCCGTCATTGACTGAACCCCTATCTATTGACGATATATCATTAGAGATTGGTTGGAAGAATGCAAATCAGCTTACCATCGACCAATATATTACAAAGGCAGAGAAATCAGGCCGGCTAGAGCCATCGTTGGTAAATCAAGTTGCTGAACTGATAAATCATTATGAAACGCAGAAAAAATACCGCAAAGTTATCGACTTTGATGATCTTCTAATTCACTGTATCGCGGCTTTTGAAAACGATACTAATTTTGCCAAGCGCCAGCAATGGATTTATCGCCATGTCTTCCTAGACGAAATGCAGGACCTAACCCCACTACAATTTCGCCTAATTAAGAATTGGGCTGGTGAGGATATAGATTTATTCTGTGTTGGTGATCCTCGCCAGTCAATTTACTCTTGGAGTGGCGCAGACCCTCTATTATTCAGAGAATTCTATAAACTATCAAGTAACAGTCAAGAACTCTTCTTGTCGACGAACTATCGTAGCTCTTCAAGAATTGTTGAGCTTTCAAACCATCATCAAACCTCTTGGCTCGACGGGAACCACCCACAGATGAAGTCAGCGTCGGTCGATCTTGGCACGCATCCCCAAATTGCAATTGCCAAGGATGAGTCACAAGAGATCGAGCTTCTCGCGTCGATAATCACTAGAGAAATATATGCTGGAACGCCGCTTGGCCAAATTGCGGTACTTACTAGAACTAACAAGCACTTAGCCAAGCTCAAGGAGAGATTGGGCGCTCTGGAGAAGAATCTTGCACAAGGAACTTCGATTCTAGATGCAATCGAACTCACTAGCCTTCATCGCTCAAAGGGACGCGAATGGAGATGTGTCATACTTGCAGGTTGTGAAGAAGGCAATATCCCTTTTCTCGGTAGGGCTGATCCGGACGAAGAAGCACGCCTTTTCTATGTCGGCATAACCAGAGCAACCAAAAATCTTTATATGATTGCAACTGTTGAGCGTGCAGCAAAGACTATGGAGGTATCTCGTTATCTTTATGGGATTACTGAGTCACACGAGATGTCGATTCAAATTGATACAGACGATATATCTCAACAAGCTTCAATTGAATCTGCTGAACCTCCCAGCAGTGCTACCACCTTTACCATGGAAGAAACAGAGGATCTTCTTCGGGAAGAGAGGTTGAAGAAAATTCGGGCCATGAAGGCCTCCCTTCGAAATCCAGGTCAAGCTTAATTCAGCTAGGTCGCCTACTGTGCTTGACGAATTACTCCCATATCGATAAGTCTTTTTGCCATTTCATCAGCGGTAATTTGAAAGAGACAAGCAATAGCCACAACATCTTCAGCCCTGATTGTAAGCACCTTTCCATTGAAATCTTGACGTCGTATCTGAATCATCTCAAGATACCTCTTCATCAAATCCCGCTCAGGCAACTCTGCAGTTGTAAGCTTTGCAAGGTCTACGGTCACTTTTGAAGAGCGGCGATCGATCTGAGGGTTGGGAGGTTTTCGATCCGTCGCACCATTGAAAAGAGATTCCAAGGTAACAGTCTCACCGTCAAGACCAGACGGTTGAATCTCTATTTCATCTCGTGGAAGCAACTGGTTTACGGGTACGTTATAGAAGCGAGCCAGCCGATATAAGCGGGGAACGGAAATCGCCCTCTCACCTCGTTCGTAGGCACCCAGAACAGATGCTTTGAACTCTTGAGAAGAGTTTGCTTCGACCGCTTGTAGAGAAAGTCGTTGTTGAACTCGTACTGTGCGCAACCTCTCGCCAACGATACGCGAGTATGAACGGGTTTCCTCGTCCATTGCCTCTTCAGAATTAGTGGTTTTTTGAATAGTTTGAATCTCCGTCACTCACCCATTGTGGCCGAGAGTAACTCCCAAGTGCAAGCTCAAGCTAGACAAAATACCTGTTCGTAACAGTTTATTCATAAAACTTGCTTAGAGAATCTCCTATATAACCACTCTGAGCAGCATTTTTAGAGGAAGTTTGGCTTATGGGTTTTAACCAAAATTGAACCAGCAATTAGTGCTGCAGTTTCAGTTCGCAAAACATTTGGCCCCAACCCAATACGTGGTATGCCTAGGGTTCGCTCCCGATCAGACCACCCTCCTTCCGGGCCAACCAAGATTATCGAACCTTGTTCGGATGCCGAATTGGGGATAGACCCTAAATTAGGAGCACTTACCGAATTGGGGATGGATCCTAATTGGTAGTCAGCCATCTGGCATTTGTCGGGATAACACTTTATAACCTCATCAACAGTCATTGCATCTAAGACGGTGGCGAGCCGAACTCTTCTAGACTGTTGGCAAGCGGCCAGCATTACCCGGACAAGTTTTTCCCGAAACTCACCATTTCGCACAGTAGATGCTTTCAAAACAGTGTGATCGCACAGTATTGGAATGATGAGATCAACACCCACTTCCGTAAGCTGTTTTACAATATCGCGTGCAAGATTGGAACTATTAGGCGAAAAACCAACTCCAACTATTTGGCCTTCATCACTTGGCGCTTGACGATAAATACTGCTAGTTCGTTCAATTAGCTCACCGCGCTCAAACGCTTCGTATGCTTGTCTGGCATCTCTAAGGTTTACTTGTATCGTAAACTGAGCCCATGAGCCATTCCCGTCCGAGATGGTAATAGTCTCTCCCTCACGCGCTCTCAATGAACGAACGAGATGATTTAGATCATTTTCAGATATTAGTGGATTGTCAAGATCTTCGCTGAAGAAATGCGCGAGAGAATCTATCAGCATTCTCGCTGGGATCATCAGCCAACCTTGGTATTAACGAAACGCCGAACGGATCTTAGAACGAATAGACTCAGCCTGGGCAAGCGGTTCCTCACCTCGCAATTTCGCAAACTGCGAGAGAACCTCCTCTTCTTCCCTACTCATCTTAGTTGGAGTCTCCACAACCAGGTAGACAATAAGATCTCCCCTTGATCTTGAATTGATGTGAGGAACTCCCCTGTCTTTTATCCGGTACGACTTACCTGACTGAGTACCAGGGGCTATATTGATCAGCTCTTGCGAGTCAAGACTGGCTACTTCTAGTTGGCCACCAAAGGCCGCCTGGGTCATTGGAATCCTAACTTCTCGTATCAAGTCATAACCATCGCGCTGAAACTCATTATGTGGGGTAACGCTAAGATGAACATAAAGGTCACCGTTTGGCCCTCCCCTAATTCCACTAGGTCCCCGATTATTTAGTCGCAAGGTGGCTCCCGAGTCCACTCCGGCTGGAACTTCAACAGTAAATGTCCGTTCTTGCGTGACCCTTCCATCCCCGCGACACTCCGAACAGGGGCTGGCAATCATCTCGCCAGTCCCAACACACTGGGGACACTGTGAAGCAGTAACCATCTGTCCTAAAATTGATTGACGAACTTTGCGGATCTCGCCACTACCTCCACAAGACGAGCATGTCACCGGCGATGTACCGGGGGCAGCGCCCGTCCCGGAGCATTTTGGACACCCAACTGGAAGCTTTACGGAAAGTTCCTTATGTACCCCAAAAACCGCCTCTTCAAAACTTATAGTCAATCTTGCTTCCGCATCGGGCCCTTTCTGTGGACCCCGGCTGCGACTTTGAGAGCCAAAGCCACCTCCAAATGGACTCGAGCCGAAAAAGGCTTCGAAGACATCGCCTAATCCTCCAGCCCCGAAAAATCCGTCTCCCATTGTTGAACCTGTGCCTTGAGCTCCACTACCTCGGATAGCCTCAGGACCAAACATATCGTATCGCCGTCTAGACTCTGGATTAGAAAGTACTTCATATGCCAGAGTTACCTTTTTGAACTCTTCCTCTGTTTGAGGATCATCTTGATTAGTATCGGGATGCAACTTACGAGCCAGCTGACGATAGGCGCGCTTTAGCTCGTCTTGGCTTGCATTCTTAGATACCCCTAAAATCTCATAGTAGTCCTGAGTCATAAAATCATCTGCTCCTATACTAGATAATAGTCGCAAACCAGCGTTACTTTATAACTAACCTTGAGCTTATCCTGTTAGCAACTATGAAAGCCGAGCCTCAAGCTCGTCCCCAACGGCCAAAACTGCCGCCATTGCATTCTGATAGTCCATTCTCGTAGGCCCTAACACTCCAACGATGCCCTTCTCCTCGGTCCCAACCCTGTAAGGAGCAACTACCACCGAGCACTGAGCAAGTAGCGCAACCCCGTGCTCTTGACCGATTGCAACAGTAAGTTTGTCTTGTTCTATAACGCTTCGTATCAGGTTTACCACAAGAATCTGCTGCTCTAAAATCGTCAATACCGAGCGAACAGTTTCCACTGCGTCAAATGCTTCGGCCATTCTTGATGCTCCTTGAACAAAAAGGCTCTCTCCCGTCGAATCTACTTGAGGATTAGACATTATTGCGTGAACTTGACGCACTATGTTGTCAATTTTCCGAGTTCCAACTGGTTCAGCAACTGAAGTGTCCCCTCTGCGCAATCCACAGAACACTCGTCTAAGAATGGTGTTGGCCTCACTGATCTCATTGTCATCAACTATCTCGCCTAGGGTTAGGGTATGCTTTTCGATAGACCCGTCTGATAAAACGACGATTAATATCGCTACACGTTCCATTATTTGAACGAGCTGAATTGACTTGACTACGCATGAGGTCTTAGCTGGAACCATAACTAGGGCAGCATAGTGAGTAAGTGTCGACAGCATCCGTGAAGTTTCTTTGAACATTTGCTCAAGCTCGCCATGGGTCCGCTCAAAAAAGCTCCGAACTTCTTCCATGCTCTCTTGGCCAACCCTTTGGGGCGAATCCAAGTGATCAACAAAAAACCGATATCCTTTGTCGGTCGGTATCCTACCGGCAGAGGTATGTGGCTGCACTAGGTATCCTTCTTCTTCCAAGTGAGCCATTTCGTTTCGGATAGTCGCAGGGGATACTTTCAAGCCCGAACTTTGGAGAACGTGAGCAGACCCAACTGGTTGAGCAGTTTCTATATGTTCGCTAACAATAGAATGTAATATCGCCTTCTTTCGATCATCTAGCTGCTGGTCTGTCGATCCAAGACTTTCGGATAGAGAGTTAGTTGTTTCCTCCACAATACAGCTAATTTTACTCCTTTTTGTGGTGAGAAGTTGAAATGATAGCTTTACCCCCTATCACCTGGATCCAAGTCGTAATAATGCTGGAATCTCAACCTCCAAAAGATTGCCAGTGTGTCAACAAGTATCGACCACACAGACTTTATCGAAATTGTTGAAGTAAACCTCTGGCCGATGTGAACTGGAGCTTCAAAAAACTTCCTGTATCCTAGATGGGTCGCCACAACAAATAGCTCGAGGTCGAATGCGAATCTCTTTTCGACCATATAAGGAAGGACTTCAGCCAAGACTTCTCGTTTTACCAGCTTCAGCCCAGTTTGCGTATCTCTTACTGACAGGTGGAAAAGTAGTCGCACCAACTGCTGGAAACCCCACGAATATATTCGCCTCGCAATAGGATAAGTTACTTCACTCATTGGGTGACGTTTTGAACCCAAGACAATATCAGGTTCATAAAGTGGCATAAGTGCTACAAGCGGACCAATTTGATCTGGCGACACGTCACCATCTGCATCAATGAAACCAATATAACGCCCTTTACCCTGAGAAAGTCCAACCCTAAGAGCTTCGCCCTTCCCTATATTTTTCTCATACGATATGACGTGGACCGACGCCGAGGATAGATCTTCTATGCTTTGGTCACTGCCGTCGGTTGAACCATCTGATACAGCGAGCACTTCGTAAGTAAGATTCATATCGTCCAAAGTCTTGATAAGGGCGCGGAGGCTTGAACGAAGCTGTTGGCCAGGATTATAGAAAGGAATAACTATGCTCAGATCTAACTTCTCGCCAGACTCATCCCATAGTTCTTTCCCGCTCATCTGCATTTATGCCAATAATCTCGGTTGAACTAACATATACGTAGATGAATCTATCAGGTCGACAATCCCATGTTGAATCGCAACAGCTAAGTGAAAAATACAAAATAGCTGTCTTGCTAAAGCAAATTCCAGATTTTCTCGATCTGAAGCTGGAATCTCATCAAAGTAAATTGGATAGATCGAGTGGACGGGCAAAGATCAGTTCTTTTTGTCAAAGGGCAATTGCCAAAGGAGTTGAAGTTGCCTCACAACTTGACGCAGAACTGACCCTTATTACCATGGGGCCGCCAAGAGCCACTGAAGCGCTGCAAGAGGCCTATGCCTGGGCAATCTCCCGCAATGTGGACCCCAAACTCCTACTGCTTTGTGATGGCGACTTTGCGGGTAGCGATACTTTGGCAACTGCCCACACACTTGCACGGGTACTCATTGATATGGGGCCATTTGATTTGATCTTTACCGGAGATAGATCTCTCGACTCAGATACAGGCCAAGTTCCAGCCCAGATAGCCGAGTTGATTGACTTGCCTTTATTGGCCGGCACGGTAGCCCTTGCTCTAGTAATTGAGGACTCACCGGGGTCAAACAATGTTGGCAAATGTCTAAAGATTGATGCTACGTTGGATCACTCAGAAGTCCTATTGCGTGCTCAAGCGTCTAGCCCAGTTATTATCTCGTGTGCAGAGCGACTTTGCGATCCTTGCAAGGTAGATTATCAGGACTACTCCAATCACTGTATTGAGAGTAATCTTATCACAATTACCTCTGAATCAATTGGCAGTGGTCCATGGGGCTTGGCAATTAGCCCGACCTTTATTGAGTCAATCATGGAACTACCACGCATAAATCGTCGCAAACTTGTACTTTCTGGCGATTGCTTGGATGAACTTTCGACCATGGATCCCGAACTTGAAAATCAGATAGAACAGGTGCTCTTGACTAATGCAAAGAGGTCCAGTGAGAGTGAGTCAATACTTGCAGAGGCTCATGAGTTGCCATGCGTCGGGGAGGGCCGGCAGGTTCCACAAGCTCCGCTCGATGTCTTGATTGTTTGTGATCCATATCAGCTAAATAGGTCACTTGCGCTTGTTGCCCAGACACTAAGTTCCCTTGGCCATCTTTCAAGTCAAGTAACAATTGCATGTACACAAAGCGTGGTTAATCTACTTGGTTCGGCTCATTTCGATAGCAATTTCGACGTTAGCTTTCTCGTTTACCATGATAATATCTCGGCCAGAGTTTTATCCAAGTACCTTGCCATAGAAGAACCAGCGAAGGTTATAGTATCTTGCAATACTTACTTCGGCAGAGAACTTGCAGGTAGGCTTTCTGGATCTCTCAATGCGGGACTTACCGGTGGTGCAACGTCTATCTCGGCCCATCTAACAGCTGATGGCAACGTGCAAATAACCTGCGAAAAACCCGACTTTGGCGGTGATGCTATCGCTACAATCGGCTATAGCTCATCTGTAGCAATTGCAACTATGCTTGATGGGGGAACTATTGTAATGGAGACAGTGGCCTCAGTTGGGGAACGGCCAGTCGGGGCAACGAGTTCATTCAAACGCGAAATAAGAACAATTGATTTATCTTCTCAGCGCCCTGATACGATAAATATCGTAGAGCGCAGCCTTCTTGACGACACATCAAGACTTTCCCAATCAAGAAAACTAATCTGTATCGGTGATGGTGTTGATGTATCAGATTATGATTTGATTCGGCGCCTCTGCTCCCAAATAGATGCCGAGCTAGTGTGTACTCGCAAAGTATGTGACAAGGCCAAAATGCCAAGGTCTCGCCAGGTTGGTATCACTGGTCGTTTTGTGGCACCTGACCTATATATAGCCCTTGGAGTCTCGGGGCGTCCAAGTCACCTAGCCGGAGTACGTCATTGCGGCACACTTGTAGCTTTCTCCATTGACCCTGAGGCACCTATTGTCAGTCATGCCGACTTGACAATTGTTGGTGACTGGAGGAGCACATTTATTGATTTTCTTGCTCGTTTTGGCATAACCTAAATAGACTGACGATCACTAAGGAGCTTTAGTTGCCACTCCCAAGCGCATACATCATTGATGCCATTAGAACGCCTGTAGGCAAGCGTGGCGGGAAGCTCTCTGGCTGGCACCCTGTCGATCTATCGGCCACCGTTCTTAGGGCGCTAGTTGAACGAGTCGACTTAGATCCCGTACATATTGGAGACGTCATAATGGGCTGCACAATGACTGTCGGCGAACAAGCCATGAACATTGGGCGGAGCGCAGCACTAGCCGCTGGCTTTCCGCACTGCGTTCCCGGTACCACAGTTGATCGCCAGTGTGGATCGGCCCAACAAGCAATACATTTTGCAGCACAAGCAGTCCTCTCTGGTTGTATGGACTTGGCAATCGGTGCAGGAATTGAGTCAATGACGAGGGTGCCAATTGGCTCAACTACCCTTGCCGGACCGGGAGAACCATACGGACCGATGTTTGAGCACAGATATGAACTTGTTCATCAAGGTATTTCGGCATCAATGATCCAATCCAAGTGGGGAATATCTCGAGAGGAGATGGATCAGCTAAGCCTTGAGTCCCACCAGAGGGCTCATGCGGCAACGGAATCAGGGTTTTTTGCTAATGAGATACTTCCTATTCAAGCTAAATACTTAGATCAAGCCAAGAACGGATCAGCGATGGAATTGGTTACAGCCGATGAAGGAATAAGGCCTGCTACTTCGTTGGAGAAGTTATCTGAGCTAAAGCCCGCCTTTGAAGGAGTTGAAGACATCACTGCTGGCAACTCCTCGCAAATTTCAGACGGAGCTGCAGCGGTGTTAATTGCTAGCGAGAAAGCCGTCTCACAGTTTAAACTTAGGCCAAGAGCACGTATAGTTTCAATGGCCGTTATTGGTGATGATCCAGTGATGATGCTTACCGCGCCAATTCCCGCAACTTCAATGGTACTCAACATGGCATCCATGTCTCTTGAGGATATTGATTTAGTGGAAATCAATGAAGCTTTTGCATCAGTAGTATTGGCGTGGAAGAAGGAGCACAATCCCGATATGTCAAGAGTAAATCCTTCTGGAGGTGCAATAGCCTTAGGCCATCCGACTGGATGTTCTGGTGCCCGTATTATGGCAACGTTGGTCAATAACTTAGAGCGCACGGGAGGACGATTTGGATTGCAGACCATGTGCGAAGGCGGTGGACTGGCCAATGCAACAATCATTGAGCGCATCTGACAAGGCGGTGGACTGGCCAATGCAACAATCATTGAGCGCATATGATCTTGGTTATCGGACGCTATAGGACTAGATATAGTGCTAATCTAGACCAATCATCCATCATAATTCGCTCTTATCTAAACGCTACCTGAGTTACCTAATTATTTTAGGTGTGTTGACGATAGGAGCCTGCTCAAATCAACAAACCCATCAAAAGAACACAGCAGGATACATTCATAGCTCGTCTGAAGGGGTACCTGTCGTACTGCCAACGACTCCTAAATGGACACTGCAATCATCTACATCGATAGTCCCGTCCACTTTATCAACTAACAACTTGATGGGGGTATCTTGCGTAAAGTCTAACTTGTGTATCGCGGTAGGTTATGCAAGAAACATATCGCATGGTCCATCTAACGGAGCTACTCGTGACTACGCGCTTGAGTGGAATGGGGCCAGATGGAACCTTAATTTCTCATCTAAATTGAGCGTGCGAACCAGCACATCTAGCTACTTGGCAGCAGTTTCATGTCCAGCTGTCTCTTTTTGTGCAGCTGTCGGTGGATTCAACTACGGATACTCGACTGGACAAAATCTATTGGCTTTGAAATACGGAACAAAATGGAAGCTCGTAACTTCCTCGGTTTTATCTTCATCACGCGCGCAAGACAACTTCATGTCTGGAATTTCATGTCCGACAACGACTTTGTGCTTTGCAAGCGGTGGATATACCGACGCTTCGGGTGCGGTGCAGAGTCTCTTGCTTAGATGGCAGAATGGGAAATTAACGAAATTCGACTCTCCAGCACTTTCAACGTCACCTTCACAGTACAACGATCTCATAAACGTTTCGTGTACCTCCGCTTCTTTTTGCGTTGCCGCAGGCGTGTATTACGACGGCAAGACTCGACAGAGTATTGGCCACAACTTAGTCCTCGCCTGGAACGGTTCAACTTGGTCGCGCACCCCCGTACCGGACGGTGGACCACAGGGTAGCGCTATCAACTGGGTCTCTTGCGCCGCTTCAACTTTTTGCGTTGCCGCCGGAGGATTTTTCAATGGAAGTGCAGGGCAAAACTTTCTGCTTGTCTTCAATGGAACAACTTGGTTGCTTGATTCAAGTCCCCAACTGTCCACCTCACCCAACCAAACAAACGGGTTCAATTCGATTTCTTGTATTTCAAAAACATACTGCGTTGCAGCAGGAAACTATCTTGTTGGCCAGACAGAACAAAATTTTATCTCAACCTTCAATGGAACTACCTGGTTGCTTGATTCAAGTCCCCAACTGTCCACCTCGCCGACCCAGGCTAGTCTCCTAAATAGCATTGATTGCGCTCCGTCTGGAGCCTGCATGGCAGTTGGCAACTATTTCGATGGACCAACTCCGTCATCTGGTATTGGACGTGATTTTGCGATAGATGGGCCCTAAGTCCTCGGAGAAAGATAGATAATGCCAGACGAAAAAGCTATACGGATCGACAACGATGGCGCGGTTCGCCATTTAGTGCTGTGTCGGCCTGATGAACTAAATACAATCACATTTGCTTTACGCAACGAGCTCGACTTAGCGCTTGACGACGCCGAGCGTGACAATAATGTAAAAGTCGTACTCATCCGAGCGCAAGGACGAGCCTTCTGTGCCGGATTCGGTCTCGACTGGTCAACTATCTCCCAGGCTACTGGTGAGGCTTCACAGCGCCGTGTGTGGGACAGCGTTGCTGATGTGCAGGGAATCAGCCTTTTTGGAAATACCTTTGCAAAGCTTCACTCAATCTCGAAGCCAACTATCGCCGCGGTGCAGGGATGGTGTATAGCTGGCGGAACCGACATGATCCTCAATGCTGACCTAATAATTGCGAGCGAATCAGCGCGATTTGGATACCCTCCTGCCCGAGTGTGGGGCGTCCCGGAAGCGCCGTGGCTGTGGGTAGCACGCCTCGGCCTCGAGCGAGCCAAGCGCTACCTTTTTACTGGTGACGAGATCTCCGCCCGCGAAGCTGCCGATGTTGGCATGATACTTGAGTGCGTTCCCGATGAAGAATTAGCCGAGAGGGCCAGTTATCTTGCGCAACGGATGGCGCTCTTGCCGCTCAATCAGCTCCAGATGATGAAGTGGATGCTCAACGACGTTGCTCGCCACCAGTACCAGCCCGAAACTAGTCGACTTCTTGGTTTCCTATTCGATGGAGTAGCACGACACACGCAGGAAGGTCTTGATTTCGTTGCCAACGCGCAGGCGGTTGGCTGGAGGGAGGCAGTGCGCAAACGCGATCGTCCTTTTGGGGACTACGGAGAAGGCTAGCCATGGCCAAAATCGAGCCGCAAGCCTATGACTTTAGTCGTGGGTCAAGGCTCGCTTGACGATGTCGTACCCCAGTTGTATAGTTGATTCTAACTGGTGGCGAGAACCAAGCCACCAACAATTAGCAGTACCGCCCGGAGCTTTGGCTC
>JAKAVM010000057.1 GCA_021827485.1 Actinomycetes bacterium | reverse complement strand
CCGATCTGAACGTCGATACCTATTTGGCAGTTTCCAAGATAGTCACTGAGATTGACCAGCTAAATCGAAGTATTTCCCCATAAAGAATGTTTTGAGCCCTGAGTTGATATATACTACTGATATATATCACTAATGAAGGGAGCTGCTTTGTGGTTACAGCTAAAATTTTTCAGACTGGACGGAGCCAAGCTGTCAGGTTACCGAAAGAATTCCGATTTTCTTGTTCAGAAGTTGTCGTCCGCCACCTAGGTAATGGGTTACTATTGCTTCCCTTGGAGAGTTCGTGGGAAATTCTAGAATCGGCAATGTCTGCGTTTGAGCCGGAATTCCAACTCCAGAGAAATCAACCTGAATCTGATCTGCGTACCGACATCCAAAAATAAATGACGTATCTTCTAGATACGAATATTTGTATTTATATAATAAATTCAAGACCGGCACATGTGGTAGAAAGATTTCGTCGTGAAAAAATTGGAGATATAGCAATCTCAAGTGTCACGGCTGCCGAATTGGCCTACGGTGTAGCCAAGAGTGAATCTGAGCGAAATAGACAAGCTCTTGAGATGTTTTTTGCTCCGCTGGAGATACTGCCCCTAGATGAATCAGTAATTTGGGAATATGCTACTACGCGTGCCTTTTTGGAAAAAAGGGGTGAAGTCATAGGAGCCTTAGACATGATAATTGCAGCGCATTGTCTAGCAGTAGGCGCAATTCTCGTAACCAACAATGTAAAAGAATTCAGTCGTGTACCTGATCTTCGAATAGAAAATTGGGCATGAAGTAATAGTTCCAGGACCGTCGATCAAAGAAGTACATTCCGAACATGCCTACACTGCATAGTTTTGATTTGGAAGGTCGATAACAAGGCATAGAGCCAGTCTTATCGAGAATCAAGCCCAAAATTCCTAGATCGGGGATTCGTCCAGAATTAGAGTCTCACCTTCCATATACTGTTTCATTGTCGGTGCTAATTTGCATTTAGGTAACAATCTGGCATAACCAATAAGGCATGGGTACTGCTGAAATTGCCATACTAGCGACTATATTCATCATTGCGGTGCTGACCACTGCCGTAATGGTGCTGCGGCGTTTTGACTCAACTACCCCAGAGGCGCCGTCGCCTTCAACGCTTGAGCAAACACTTGAAGAGTCGGCTCAAGTCGAGCCAGGCCAAACGGAATCAGGACCTACCGAGAAGCAACTCGAAGATGCACGGGCTACGCTCGCCGAGCCCGAGCCTACGGAGCTTGAGTTAGCAGAACCCGAGCCAGCCGAGCCCGAGCCAGCCGAGCCGGAGCCAGCCGAGCCTGAGCCAGCAGAACCCGAGCCAGCCGAGCCCGAGCCGACTGATCTGGAACCTCCTAAGCTTCGAGAGCGACTGGGGAAATCACGAGGCTTATTTTCTGGATACTTAGGCACAATTTTCTCACGAAGTACCATCACCCAGGAGACCTGGGATGATCTCGAAGAGGCTTTGATTAGAGCAGATGTTGGGGTTTCTGTAACGCAAGAGATAATTGACGGCTTGCGAAATCGGGTAAAGCAGGAAAAGCTCAAGGATCCTGATTCTCTAACAAAGGCATTGATAGGAACAATGTCTGAGATTTTTGATGGACGCGACAGGTCATTGAAATACGAATCCGGGACCACAAACTTGTGGCTTTTTGTTGGGGTTAATGGCGTTGGCAAAACGACAACCATTGGGAAGATTGCAAAACAGAAAATCAAAGATGGTGCAAAGGTACTCCTTGCAGCAGGTGATACTTTTCGTGCGGCAGCAGGCGAACAGCTAGAGACTTGGTCGATAAGATCAGGCGCTCAAATTGTTAGAGGGGCAGAAGGGGGCGACCCAGGTGCAGTTGTTTTTGATGCGATAGAGAAGGCCACGGCCAAGGACTTTGATTTAGTGCTTGCTGACACCGCTGGAAGGCTTCATACCAAGGTCAACCTCATGGAGGAACTCAAAAAGATCCGTAGAATTGCAGATCGTTCTACCGCCCAGGTTACGGAGGTCTTGCTGGTGCTTGATGCGACTACTGGTCAAAATGGTTTGACGCAAGCCAAAGAGTTTGCACAGGCGGTAGGTGTTACAGGAATAGTTCTTACGAAACTAGATGGCACAGCCAAAGGGGGCATTGCGCTGGCAATCGAGAGAGATTTGAAGATCCCAATCAAGTTGGTTGGGATTGGCGAAGGCGTTGAAGATCTTATTGCATTTGAGCCACTAGAATATCTAGAAGCAATCGTAAGTATCAACTAAAGAGATATATAGCAGTCGATGAAAATAAACAGTGCGGATATAGGGGTTATCGCTTCAGGAATTTATTTCTTGGGATTTGGGATTGTTTTTATCTTTCTGCCCTCTAGAATTGATCAGCTTGGCCTCAAGTGGATGAATCAAGCAGGCAAAACCGAAGTTCGTTGCTACTACGGCGGACTATCCATCGGTCTTAGTGGATTTTTGACCTATATGCTCAAAGTGCATTTCGAGCAAGAAGCTCTAACCCTGGTGATTTTTCTCGCCTTGGCAGTCTGGGGGACGAGAGTTGGTTCGCTGATAGTCGATAAGGGCTGGGAGCTTCCCTATAATCGCCTGGCCGTGCCTGTTGAAAGTGTCTTTGTGGTATTTCTCGTGCTAATGAAGATCGTGGGTTTCTCGATAAGAGTTTAGGTTCAAAGGGGTACGTAACTTCTCTGATGGCTTCAAGGCACAGTCCCAGATAGGTGTTCTGATGGCACCTGGTTTCATCAGGGTGGCCCCTAATGCGTAATTCATCGGTTCGATAGGACCGAACCCATAGCTGGGCACTAAAGTATTTAGAGTGTTTGATTCGCTAAGTGACCGTTTTGACAAAATATTTTCCAAGCTGCGTTCGAAGGGCAGGCTTAGTGAGGCCGATGTTGAGCTTGTCCTAAGAGAGATTCGTGTAGCTCTGCTTGATGCTGACGTCAACATTGATGTAGTCAAGACCTTTCAAGAGCGGGTGAGGGTCAAGTGTATCGGTGCAGACTTATCCAAAGCACTCTCACCTTCTCAACAAGTGATCAAGTTTGTCAATGAAGAGCTGACCAATATACTCGGTGGTGCTGCCTTCAAGCTTACCTATGCCTCACATCCACCTACGATAATTTTGCTTGCTGGACTCCAAGGATCAGGCAAGACGACAACTGCAGGAAAGCTTGCTAACTGGTTCAAACGTCAGGGAAGAAATCCTTTGTTGGTCGCGGCTGACTTACAGAGACCGGCGGCGGTAGAACAACTTAGAGTATTGGGATCTCAAGTTGGTGTGCCAGTATTCTCAGAACCTACCGATCCGGTGTCGGTAACAAGAAGTGGGCTTCAAGAGGCGATAAGGCTGGGTCGAGACGTTCTAATAGTCGATACTGCTGGACGACTTTCGATTGATGTTGAGATGATGGAGCAGGTAAGGCAGATATCAGAGGCCCTGAATCCACATTTTACTTTCTTGGTAATAGACGCCATGACTGGTCAAGATGCCGTACAAACAGCAGAGTCGTTTAACGATACACTATCATTGAGCGGGGTAATAGTCACCAAGTTGGACGGTGATAGCCGCGGTGGAGCATGTCTATCGGTCAAGGAGGTAGTAGGAAAGCCGATTGCGTTTGCTTCAACAGGTGAGAAGCTTTCCGACTTTGATCAGTTCTATCCAGATCGAATGGCGAGTCGGATCTTAGGGATGGGTGACATGCTCACCCTGATCGAAACTGCGGAGAGAACCTTTGATGCTGATGTAGCAGCTGACTCGGCAGCCAAGCTGATGGAGGGGCGCCTTACCCTTGAGGATTTCCTCGCCCAACTTCAGCAAATTAAAAAGATGGGTCCTCTCAAAGGGGTCCTGGGGTTGATGCCGGGAATTCCAAAAGAGATAAAAAATGCTGACATTGATGAGGGCCAGCTCACTAAGACTGAAGCCATAATCCGGTCAATGACTCCCAAAGAGCGAATGCGGCCAGAGGTAATTGATGGTTCAAGGCGACTTCGAATTGCCAAAGGCAGCGGGACCACAACTACCGATGTAAACAATCTGCTAAAGCAATTTAAAGAGATGCAAAAAATGATGAAGTCCATGGGCTTTGGACCAAGCCAGATTCGCCGCGCCAGTAAGGGCAAAAAGGGTGGCAAGTCAAAAGGAAAGTCCAGAGGCCCCACCCGAACCTCACTGCCTACATCAAAGCCAATGTCGTCCATTTCGGGTATCCGAGAGCTTATTAGTGGGCCAGGATCGATCGAGGCGCTCTCCAAGCAGCTAGAGGAACTCGGCTCTTTGGAGGATGTTTCGAAGCTAAGATTGCCAGAATAACTGGGCAATTTAGGTATTTGGCTCAACTTGAGCTAAAATCTTGCTTTGCAATAAGACAAACACCGGAAGGACTTACAAACTCGTGGCAGTAAAACTCCGTCTAATGAGGATGGGCAAAACCAAGCAACCGACTTATCGGCTAGTAGCTGCCGATGCGCGCTCTCCTCGCAACGGGCGCTTTATCGAAATACTAGGGACTTATGATCCCAGGGCTGAACCTTCCAAATTTAGAATAGATGAAGTCAAGGCAACCAAGTGGCTTCAAAATGGTGCGCAGCCCACCGAGAGAGTGAGCAAACTTCTCAAAATCGCGGGTATATCCAAAGAGTCTAAAGTCTAGATCTGGTTATTACTGATATGTCTATTGCAGAACCAGGAAATCTTAAAGAAGAGCCCAATGACTCTGATAACGATGTAAATCGGGTAGTTGGAGCAATCCCCAAGAACGTATTAGAGTACTTGGCAAAGTCTATAGTCGATAACCCTGAGGCGGTTGTTATAGAAACCGACGAATCTCGTAACGGAGTTACTCTGAGGCTAAATGTTGCCCAAGAAGACATGGGAAAGATTATCGGCAAGAGAGGCAGAGTAGCCACTGCGGTTAGAGCAGTTGTACGGGCAGCTGGTGCTCGTGAAGGTATAGACGCCAGAGTCGATATCGTCGATTAGTCAAGCTGGCGCGTCTTGTCGCTCTTACAATTAAGTGTTGCTTGAGGGCCTAAACCAATGGAAGAAGAGTTAACGCCTAGCTCTGGTGAAAGTTCAGACAAGCTACTCGAAGTAGGCTACATAGCAAAATCCCACGGAATTGTTGGTGAGGTTATATGTGTTTTGACCTCCGATAGAGTTGAAAGATTCGCTCAAGGTTCAGTTTTGCGCGGCCTTACTGGGGTTGGAAATACTGCCAAGGAAAGCGAAAAAGGCATTCAACACTGGGAAAGTTTAGAGGTAGAGCGGGCTACTAAACTCCCGTCCAAGGGTCCGAGTTGGTCGCAATCGTCAAGATGGATCGTGAAGTTTAGAGGTTGGGTTACTAGAAACAGCGCAGACATGCTCCGTGGTACCCGTCTTTATGCGAGTAAAATTGAGGATTCTAAGACTCTTTGGATCGACGATCTAATTGGTCGGCAAGTTGTTGATCAAGACGAAGTCGTGCGCGGTGTTGTTGCCCAGGTCGAGGCCAATCCTGCCAGTGATCTTATGGTGTTAGATAACGGCAAACTAGTACCGGTAAGTTTTATAGTTGGCGAATTAGATGGTGACGCTATGGTGCATGTCCACGTTCCGGCTGGACTTTTTGATGATGATTAGAAATTACTAATGGGCTTTAGGATAGATCTATTCTCAATTTTTCCGAAGATGCTAGAGGAGTTCTCTGCTCATTCCCTAATTGGCAAGGCTAAGGAGTCCGGGGAGTTAGATATAACTGTCTACGATATAAGAAGGTGGGGACTAGGGGAGAGGGGACAAGTTGATGATTCACCCTATGGTGGAGGAGCGGGAATGGTGATGGCTCCTGGTCCAATCTTCGATGCCTTTGATGAGGTGGACCCGGTAAGACCGAGGCTTTTTGTTAGTCCTAGAGGGAAAAGGTTTGACCATAATTATGCGGCTAAATTGGCCCAAGGCGCTGGTATGACCATTGTGTGTGGGCGCTATGAAGGAGTTGACCAACGAGTAATTGACGAGTTGATCGACGACGAGGTCTCTATAGGCGACTATGTGTTGGCTGGGGGAGAAGTTGCTTGCCTGGTGGTGGTCGAGGCGGTAACAAGGCTTATTTCGGGAGTTATCGGCAATGAAGGGTCACTAGAGGAGGAGAGTTTTAGGACCGGGCTGCTGGAGTATCCGCATTATACTCGACCTTTTGATTTTAGGGGTCGGGTGGTTCCTGATGTGCTAGTTTCTGGTAACCACCAAGAGGTATCCGAGTGGAGACTGGTCATGTCACTAGCACTAACAATCGAGCGCAGACCAGATTTGATTGAGTTGAGAGGTGGTCTGACACCAGCGGAAATGCATCTAATGGTTAAATACGGCTATTGTAGTTAGGCTATGAATTCCACCGATTTGATTGACCGCGACTACCTCCGAGACGATATACCTGACTTTGGGCCGGGCGACACCCTCAAGGTTCACGTGAGAGTCGTGGAAGGCAACCGTGAAAGGGTTCAGATCTTTCAAGGTGTAGTAATTCGCAGACAAGGTTCGGGAGTGCGAGAGAGCTTTACAGTAAGAAAGCTCAGTTTTGGAGTAGGAGTCGAGAGAACTTTCCCGGTCCATTCACCTGTTGTATCAAAGATAGAAGTTGCAACAAGAGGCGATGTGCGGCGGGCAAAGCTGTACTATCTGAGGGATCGTATCGGTAAGGCCGCCAAGGTCAAAGAGAAGCGAAGTCAACACGCCCAGAGCTGAGTATAAACTTGGCAGATAATCGAACGCTAGGGCGGCTCGGTGAGCAGGAAACTGTATCGCATTACGAATCACAAGGCTATAGAGTAATGGCACGTAATTGGCGCAGGCGTGAGGGCGAGATTGATCTAATTTTAGGTAACAACCATAGATATGTTTTTTGTGAGGTAAAGACGCGAACTTCTGAGCACTTTGGTTCGCCAGCGCAAGCAGTGAGCATGGCCAAGCGTAAGAGAATTAGATTTCTAGCCTCACAGTGGCTTGCCGACGAAGCGCCTAGCTTTGTTAGAGAAATTCGTTTTGATGTGTCATGTGTTACTTTTGCAACTTCCGATGCTAACAAGCAGGGTAGTGCAGTTGTAGAGATTCTTGAAGGGGTTTTTTGAGTAATCCATCAACGCCGTTGAACCTAGAGAGTTTAGTCGTATCTTTAGGTAGGCCCCCAGTTGCGCCTGGAACAGCTATTAATACTCCAGTTGAGTTCTCTTCCATCTATCATCATGGAGGTGAGATTGCATATAGTCGAGACTCCAATCAAACCTGGGAGGCCCTTGAAGAAACTATCGGTGCACTTGAGGCAGGTAAGGCCAGAGTTTTTGCATCCGGTATGGCGGCAATATCATCGGTAATCGATACCTTAGCTCCGCGAAGCAAGATCGTTGTGCCCGAAGATAGCTACAACGGCACAAGACACCTGCTTAGTGAGTTGTCAAATATGGGTCGGATCAATTGGGTCGCGGTTGATATAACCGATACTCACGCCGTGTTGGAACATTGCAAAGATGCCGACATGCTCTGGCTGGAATCACCCACGAATCCTCTATTGAATGTCTGCGATCTTCGGGCGCTATGTAGCGGGGCGAGGGAACTGGGAATAACTTCTGTGGTGGATAATACCTTCGCCACACCGATGATTCAACGCCCCCTGGAGTTGGGTGCAGATCTCGTGGTTCATAGTGCCACTAAATATTTATCTGGCCATTCCGATGTTTTAGGCGGGGTTGTGATATCGCGAGATCCTTCGTGGATCGAGAGAGTAACTTTACGCCGGAGCCTTGGAGGGGCGGTGCTCGGGCCAATGGAGGCCTTTTTGATATTGCGTGGAATCAGAACCTTGGCGTTACGCATGGAAAAAAGCCAGGAGAATGCGCTTATCTTGGCCCAGCGTCTTGAGTCCGAGAGCAAAGTCTCTACAGTTAGATATCCTGGCTTGACTTCCCACCCCGGCCATGAGCTGGCTTCAAAGCAGATGAACGGATTTGGCGCAATAGTCTCATTTGAGGTTCTAGGAGGAAAAGATCAGAAAGCCAAAGATGGGGCCGAGAGGTTATTGGCTGGGTTGAAATTCTGCACTGATGCAACGAGCTTGGGTGGTGTTGAAACTCTGCTTGAGCGTCGCAAGAGATGGAGCTGGGAAGATAAGACTCCGAGAGGATTGATCCGCATGTCTGTGGGGATAGAACACGTCGAAGACATTTGGGCCGATATTCACGGTGCCCTACAGGGTCTTTAGACCTGCGACGATGGGGTCAATGCGATACAAGTGCGATAAACACGGCGCCCAACAAGTTCTCAAAGGGCGTCGCAAGTATTTTATTCGTTGAAGGCCTGGATCAATCCACCCCCTACGACTATCAGATAACCGTTTGAGGCGGCCGGGGTGGTGAAGTTAACTACGTCTCCAAGGGTATAGTCATTGACTACTTGACCTGTCAAAGGATTCAGTCCGTAAAGGTTTCCACTACTTATATCAACATACCAAACGTTGCCTCCACTAATAATTGGGGGGCCCGCTAATCCAGGCTCGGATTGCCATTGAATCGAGAAAGTAGTTTTGGTGACTTTGAGTGCAACTAAGCCACTATTACATGAGATATAGATATAGCCACCAGAGTAGATCGCACCGCCCATTGCACCCTTTGCACAAACTTCACCTTCATATAGCTGGCCACCAATCCCCCCTAGGTTGGACGCATTTAGAATGTATCCGACGCCTTGTTTGCCTGCAATGAAAATATATCCTCCAGGGATTAGTACTGGATTTGTCGAACCTAGATCCAGATCATCTTGGTTGAGTGCCATGGAGTTAGATGGGGTGAAGGTGGAAAGTGTTCCGAGCAGCTGAGACAGTTCCGTAACTGTATTGCCACCATCGTAGGTATTGGTGGAGGCGCCATTACCCGAGGCAACTAAGATATCACCTCCACCAATAACAATTGCTCCTGGGGGGTCCCATATTCCCGCTTGATATGCAGCAGGCGTTTGGAAAGTAAGTGTCGGTGCTTTGAAATTGATGGCAACTGCCAAGAGATAACCGTGGTAGTCGCCACAGTCGCCATAAAGACCACCGTAGGGTATATACAGATAACCATTAGCGAGTGTCAAAGCACCCCTTTGTTGTTCAACACTCGGGTCAGTTCCAGCAGGGTCAATATTTTGGCGCGATAGAATTGAACCATTCGTGAGAGAAAGTGCAAAAAGCTCATGATGTGGGGGCGGAGTATATACCCCAGTTGTAGAAGGACTGAGACCTTGCCCGATAGGTGATGTAGTTGTTGGAGGCAATGTTGTAGAAGTTGATGTTGTCGATGTAGTCGGGCCAGTTCCTAAAGAGTTTGAAGAATTCGCTGATTGTCCAGATGATTGCCCAGAGAGAAAAGCCACTACCCAAAGCTTGTTAGCGGCAGGGTCGGCTACCGGAGTGCCCGTAATGCCTGATGGGTTTATATTGCCGCATGGCAATGTAGCACCATTGACCGGAGTGCCCAGATTTACAGACCAAACTACTTGTCCGGTCGAAAGGTTGATGGATGTAACATTGTCGCCCTCGTCCGCTATAATCACATGGCCGTTTACTATGAGGGGTTGGGCATAAACCTTGGATGCGATCGGATCAGTCCAGGCAGGTGAAGTATCCACGGCTTGAGGTGAAGAAGTATCTATTCCAGAGCGCGATATAGTGCGGTCATAGGTTGGCCAATTATTGCTAAGTGTGGCAAGGGTGGTCGATGTCGGTCCAGAAGATATGTAACTAGAGCCAGTTTTATTAAGAGCATGCTTAGGGGAGGGTGAACTACACGAACTCACTAAGATTAATAATGCTGAAATTGTTATGGCCAAGAACGAAGTCTGCGCCGACGAACTCCTCCTGGCGATACTTGGGTTCAATTGCTTCTTATAGCCAACCGGCAAGTCCAAAACACACTGCCAATACTACGTCAAGAATCACCAGTGCGCCCACGGCTTTGAGCTGTTTTCGGAAATTGTTTCCCATGTCGAACACCCATGCGGCCATTGCGTAAAAAGTTCCATAGCCAAAAATAATAATAAGCGGAATGAACGGAACGTTCCACCACCAATATCCCCAGTGAAGCACTCCGAGACTATGGAGCAGGATCTCAACCATCACCGATGCAATTGAAAATCCACCAACGAATACTACTCTATTGGGAATGCCTAAGAATTTCTGATTTCGATCAGTCGGTAGTAATTTCACAAAGATAATTCCAGCTATAGCGAAATACATGGAGATCTCTACTGAAAGACCTATCAAGATTAGATAACTGGTGTGGCCTGTTACTGTCCACAGTGCGCTATGTTTAGAGATGTGCAAAATAGCCGAATTGATAAGTTCGTTGAACCAATCCATTAACCAGAAAGCTAGCCCGGCAAACACGACCGACCAACGTCTATGCTCGATTTCAAGTGTGTAGATATAAATTACTAAACCGAGGAACATGATTGTTGACCAATCGAAGTGGGATGAATCACGAAGCATATTGCGGGCTACTAGAGTTGCATGGGTAAAATCAAGCATCATATCTCTTTACCCTAGTGGCAGTTGCGCTTATTGCAAAAGTATTAGAAGATTGTCGATAACCTATGAAATTTAGCAAGTCTGCAACTGCCTCAGTGGTTCTAATCCTTCTATTGGTTTCATGTTCAAACTTCACCTCTCGAAGTTCAAGAGTAGGATCGGGGGGAGGCACGATTTCGACAACGGGGAAAACTAATGTGACATCGAAACCAGTGATAAACGTTGTTAGTTATGGTGCTGATCCTTCGGGGAAAAGAGATTCTACTTCAGCAATTTCCAATGCAATCAACATGGCGCAAACGCAGCCTGGTAGTGAGGTATTTTTTCCGCCAGGCCATTTTTTGCTGGATGATCCCAGTAAACACCAAGTTGATTTTAAAATTGATAGACAAATTCATATAGTCGGCTCGGGTCCGACCAAGACAGTTATTGTGAACGAACTTGGAGCACTAAATCCGGCTGCCTTGGTCAGTACAACTATCTTCGAAATTGTAACCAACCCCGCAACACAGCAAGGCGACGGTGACCGAACGACTATATCAGGAATGACACTTGACTCTGCAACCTATAACGCTGGTACGTCAATTATGGACTTTGCAAATCATACAACTTTGTCAGATCTGGTTGTGGACGCCCCAAGCTCATCTAACGCTTATAACCCAAACGCATTTGGAGTTAGAGTTATTGCTATTTGCAATCCGACAAATAAAGCTTATGTTGTTCGTACTGGTAATCTTGTGGAGAATGTCACAATTTCTGGTAATGGCTCCAGCGGTCAGACGGAACTCGATATTTCCTGTCAACGCAATTCTAAGGTTACCAATGTTACAATAAAAGGAAATGGTGTCGATATCTTTTATTGCTCGCACGACGAGCTAAGCAATCTAAATTTGATTGGTACACCTAGTAATACTACGTCGCCTAATTATACCTGGGTAATCACGGGCTCCTCACATATTATCCTATCGAATATAGATACGTATGGATCAGGGGGCGTGATCGCACCGGATATCACTGATATTTCAAAGAACATTACGATTACCAATGAGACAATGCGAGGAACTGGTGCATTTATGGCTATCGGGGATTCCCTGGGTACTACTATTACAAAGAGTCACTTAGAGCAAATTCGTCTTAACCCAGTAGTGGGGATAACAGGAATCGACTTAGTCGACAGCTCCTATACTGGCGTTGTCTGCAAGCCTGATAAGTCGATTTCCGCTTTAGTGGGTTTATCGTGTCCGACTATCTCTTCCGCTGCTTCCGCGGCCCCTTAAATATTGGAGCGCGATAGCTAACAGTCCAGCCATTACTAACTGGTCGTCGCTAGATCTTTGCCTTCACCGCCAGCTTCTCCGCCAGCTTCTCCGCCGTCATGTCCGCTGTGTAGTTCTTCATCGGAAGACTTGCCATGCTTGATCCT
>JAKAVM010000036.1 GCA_021827485.1 Actinomycetes bacterium | reverse complement strand
AAAAGAAAAACGGAGGGGTCGTGCTTGCCGTCAAGGCTGCCATTGACATTAGTTCCCAAAATGATTCGCGCGACATCGCTGGTGGAGTTTCAGCCCCGCTAGGCAGCTCGCCAAAGATTTGACGAGCCATATCAATCACAGCATCGGCCCCTTCTAAACCGCTCGACTGCTTTAATCCTTGGATATAGCTCCCATCGAACGGGAAAACGCAGTAAGTGTCAAGACCGCGGCCTTGTGCACCCCAGTTGCCGCTGAGTGCAAGCAGAAGATCCATAGAACGCTCCATTAAATCGCCATGATAGTGTTTCGGCGTATCAAATCCCTCTAGAATTTTAGTTTTACTCCGCGCAACTTTACGGGCAAGCTCCCGTATCGTGTTGGGATGTACATCACACTTTCTCCCAGCATCTTCTGGAGCATACTCTTTTAGACGTTCAAGAAGCAGGTTGAATACTGTCGTTACCTTAATAATGCTACCGTCAACTAGTTCAACTGAAAATTGTCCACGCAAACTAGGTTTAAAATCTAGATTCAAGCTATCCTCCGGCGCACGGGTCAAACCTGAATCTGAATTCCAAAGATAAAAACCAAAGTTACTGCCACCACTTTGTAAATCAGAGTCGCGTAATAAAAGTCGATTATCGGTCCGAACAAGTAGCGCAAGGTCAGTTTGAGTTGCGATAAAAGTCTCGTCGAATAGATTTTCATCAATTATTACTTTGCACATCGACAGCGCAAGTGCTGCATCGCTCCCCAGCTTTACTGGTATGAAATAGTCGCAATGAGTAGCTGATGGGCTAAAATCAGGAGCAATTAGAGCAATCTCGGCTCCTTTATATCTTGCTTCCGTCAAATAATGGAAATAGGCAATCCGGCTATAAGCTGGATTAGCATGCCATATCAAGACTAATTCCGCATGGAATGTATCGTCCGCAGTTGCCCCCCCAGCAATATTGCCAAAAGTAATGTAATGCCCTGCGGGAAAATCATTTACTGTGGCTATGCCATCAAGTGATACAGCTCCAAGGGCTTGCGCAAAGCCAAGGTGGGCCGCTATCGCGAGAATGCCACCTTCTGCACTTTCATCAATAAGTATCGCTTCAGGTCCTGATTCTATAATTGTCTTTACCACAACTTCAGATATCTTGGCGAGCGCATCGTCCCAACTAATTTGCTCCCAGCTTCCTGAGCCTCGCTCTCCTTTGCGTTGCATTGGATATAAAATGCGATCGCCGGAAACTAGCTGTTTGACCCATGCAGCTCCCTTCTGACAACCCATTGGATTTCTATCCGGGACACCTTCTTGTGTAACTGGGTATACCCCTGCTTGCTCTTGAAATGAGAGGTCCCCGTCCAACGCAAAGGACCGATAAGTACAACTGGCCAAACAGTTGACACAATGTGTCGCCCACTTCACACCATCCCAACAGTAGCGATTACGGTATGAATTTTCAGTTTTCAAGAAAGTCCCATGCTCGCCATTGCATGTGTGTTTTCAAGAAAGTCCCACGCTCGCCATTGCCTGTGTGGCGAATGAGACTGATTCCCTATCAATTTGGAGATTTACACAAGCTGGCTTGCCAGATGACAGGGCTCTATCAAGTGCTGGGCGCAAGTTTTCAATCGAGTCAACCCGTTCTCCGTAACCGCCCATAGCCTTCACGATCTCGTGATATGGCCTATCACCTAGCTCTGTCGCAACAAGCTGATCGTATCCATATTGAAGTCCCTGACCATGCCACGACATACCCCAAGTTCCGTTATTGGCCACCACACATACAAAAGGGACGTTATGGCGTATAGCTGTGTCGAACTCAAATGCGTTGAAACCAAAAGCACCGTCACCTTCCCATAAGATGCAAGGCTCTTTTGGAAATGCCAGCTTGGCCGCAATTGCATAGGGTATGCCTACGCCCAAAGCGCCAAAATAAATACTTGTTGCTAACAATTGACCAGGCCGATTCGCTGGAAAGCGAGCCAACCCAAACGTCATGGCATCTCCACCATCACTAACGTAACTAGCATTTTCCCCAGCAACTTCAACTATTGAGCGTACAGCTGCTGCTGGATGGATTCCTCCACTTGGACCAATATCTTGAGAATCAAAAAGCTCTCGCGCCTCGAGCCCGGCCGAGTAAATCCTATCCCTCCATTGTCGCCTAGAGTCATTGATCGAAGCTTTACTTGCCTGTACTAGAGCTATGCAGAAAGAGTGAGCGTCTGCAAGTACTTCGATCTCTGCCGGGGAACCGTTTGCTAATTCGCTCCGTTCTACATCAACTCGAATTAATTTTGCTCCACCAAACACCAATCCGTTGAGAAACAGATATCCAAGTCGGACTCCGATACATAGTACAACGTCTGCTTGACTAGCGGCCATGAGAAAACTACCGCCAACTGGCTGAGCTGCACCCATGCACCACTCATCTTCATCCGATACTGCACCCCGACCTGCATTGATAGTAAAAACAGGAATCCCCAATCTTGAAGCAAGTTCTGACAAACTCGAACCAGCACCCGACCAGTGAACACCGGAGCCTGCGACTATTATGGGGCGTTCCGAAGCCTCTAGTAGCGCACCAACACGATCAACTATTTCTGCAGATGGTGACGGAAAATCTGCTCTAACTGGTAAACCAGTCGACTCTAGGAGGGTTTGTGATACTGGACTTGCTAGCAAATCAGCCGGAAAGTCTAAGTACACAGGTCCAGGACTACCTGAACGCGAATGAGCATATGCCATCCTGACATATTCACCTATCCGAGCCCCATCACCAACAGATCTCGCCCAACGAGATATAGGCTCAATGAGTCGAACTTGATCTAGGTCCTGAAGCGTCCACCTATCTGCTTGACTCGATGGTCGCCTCCCAGCTAGGCAGATTAGTGGGCTACCATTCATATATGCATTAGCAATCCCCGTAATTGCATTAGTCAAGCCTGGACCTGCTGTAACACAACACACCCCGGTTTGCCCGGTCGCCAATCCCCAAGCTTCGGCCATTAGGGCAGCACCTTGTTCATGACGAGTATCAAAAATTTTTATCCCCTCATTCACACACCCATAAAGAATTGGGTCTATGTGCCCTCCTTGCAAGCCAAATATCTGGGAGGTCCCGTGCTTTGCCAGCGCTCTGGCGCACAGCCGTCCCCCGTCAATGCGATCATACATTTCACTATGGAGCTTATTGATTCAATCTTGTAATTATTAGTGCCAAAGGTCCTTACCCGCCCGTATGAAACTGTTTAATTCAGGGGCCGAGGAGCGCGGCGGGAATAACTGCAATTGAATCTATTTAATTCAGGGGCCGAGGAGCGCGGCGGGAATAACTGCAATTGAATCTATTTAATTCAGGGGCCGAGGAGCGCGGCGGGAATAACCGCAATACCATCTTCTCTGCGATACGCCTGAGTCCCAGATGTGATCACGCCAGCATCAAGAAGGTTCTCGCCCAGTTGTTCTCGAAGCCATAGAAGGTTGCGCACATCATTGGAATCGGGCGCGCTGGATAGTTTCACTTCGAAAGCGACTACACGCTGATCTCGACGCTGCACAATTAGATCGATCTCGTGGCGTCCGTCCTTAGTTCGCAAATGATGAACTGAAGCTTCGTTGAACTGAGCATATGCCCTGACACTGAGCGTTACGAGTGACTCAAACAAAGAGCCAAGGAGACTTCCGCCTCGATGAATATTAGGATGACCAGTTTGGCCGCTTAGCAAACCTTCGGTGTCAACGCCGAGCAGGTGGGCAGCTAGAGCTGGATCGCACAAGTGATGTTTTGGGCCTTGTGCAAGTCTCTTTAGATGACTTCCGCTCGGTATCCACCCAGGGACCGGGTCGACTAACCATAGCTGAGAGAGTATATTACGATAGGCAATCGTCGTGGACTTGGAAGGTTTGTCGCTCTCTCCAGGCATAGCTGAGTTAAGAATAGTGGTATAACTTGCTGTTGTTGAAGTAGCCGCCGCATATGCGGTTAGCCACCCGTGAAGCGTCATTGGTCGGCGCACTTGTAACCCCTGATCAGGAAAGTCACGCTCAACCAGCCGAGCCAAGTAGCCATCCAACTGAGCTCGTCGGGCTCGCTCTGGCAATGGTCGAATTCCGGGGAACCCAGAGGCGAGGATCTCACCAGTATAGTCAAGTAGCATTACTTCCGAGATTCCGGAAATAGTTGGATGCACGCCGGTGAGTATGCTGCCCAGACTGACTGTTGGATTAACAATATTTCTCTCCGCCAGACTGAGGGGACGCATTCGAAGTTGGACTATACGACCGGCCCCAGAATGAGCTGGCTTATCAGCCGATACTGCGCTTCCAGTCAAGAGGAATCGACCAGGGCTGGCACCTTCGTCCACTCGGCGTCGTACGTAATCCCAGATTGGGGGGTAATTTTGCCATTCATCAATTAAAATTGTGCCCTTAATGGCATCGAGGCGCGATGGATCGGCCGCAAGTATTTCACGCTGACTAAAATCATCTAAGTTGATGGCCGTAGCGGATCTAAGCTCGGCCGTTTTTGTCTTCCCGACTGCACGCGGGCCTTCAAGTGCGATGGCAGGTAAGTCCTCCATCAACTGGTCAAGCTCATCGTCGACGATCCGATGGTGATAGTTCATCTTCCTACTATACCATAAGACCACATGCTACACTACCATTAGATGACTAATAACTGTACCAATAGTCCAGTTATTACTTTACCAAGAGCCCAGGATCCAGAAGTCCAGGCTGATCAAGCTAAGTATCAAATTAAAGTCCAGAGCGGTCAAGCTCAATGTTCAAAGCACAAATTCGCCAGCTTTTTGATCTCACATCTTTTTCAAATAATTTAAGGATTATTGTGGAGAGCTATGCGAGTTCTAGTGGTAGAAGACGAGATTAAGATGGCAGCACTACTCAAAAGGGGCCTTGAGGAGGAAGGTTACGCAGTAGATGTGGCTACTGATGGCCCAGAGGGTCTATGGATGGCACTCGAATCAGATTACGCAGTCGTAGTACTCGATATCATGCTTCCTGGAATCGACGGATTCGAGGTCTGCCAGCAAATGCGCAAAGCTGAAAAATGGAGCCCGGTCTTGATGTTGACCGCAAAAGATGAAATAGATGCAAGAGTCAAAGGTTTGGATTCAGGAGCCGACGACTATCTGACCAAACCATTTTCCTTCTCAGAGTTGGCTGCTCGCCTTCGGGCACTCATACGGCGAGGAACTCTTCCCCGTCCAACCGTTCTTGAGGTTGGCGATCTCAAGTTGGACCCCGGAAAGAGACAGGTTTGGAAAGGACAAGATGAAATCAATTTATCGCCTAAAGAGTTTTCTCTTCTTGAAATGTTCATGAGGCATCCCGGTGAGGTATTTAGTAGAACTCGCTTGATAGAACACGTTTGGGATTTTGCATACGACGGTACATCAAACGTTGTGGATCAGTACGTAGCCTATCTTCGAAGAAAGCTTGATAAACCTAACTCGCTGACATATATAGAGACAGTTCGTGGAACAGGCTATCGCCTGAGAAATCTTCAGCACTAAATGAGTACTTTGTGAATCTATGTCGATCCGAGTAAGGCTGGCTGGTGCATTTGCATGTGGGACGGCAATTATTTATGCCATCGTAGCGCTTGTATCCTTGCACCAGCTAAAGCTCGGGCTTGACACTTCGGTCGATTCCGATCTACGACAAGCAGTCCCGTTTATGCAAAGAGCAATGCTCGCACAAGTAATTGAGACTGAGTTTGCTGGTGTATCAGGAGCAGAAATGCCTAATGGCTTTCATGTTCCTCGGTCACATGGGTCTCCGATCTTTGCGCAACTACTCAATAGGCAAGATTCAGTCATTGCTTCAATAGACTATCCTTCCACCCACTCGCTTCTGGCCAAATCAGAGCTCAGAGATTTGGAAAGCAAATCGCTATCTGAAACAATCAATTTACCCCACAAAGGTGGGTCGATAAGACTGTATGCTCGAAAAGATACTCTCCTACCTAACTTTTATTTGGTTATGGCCGATCCGCTTGGCACAGGCCCCAACGCACAGAACACAGTCGGGACGGCATTACTAATTTTTTTCTTTCCCGTAGTTGCCCTCGCCGCAATTGGAGGTTGGATACTTGCTCATAGTGCTCTAAGACCAGTAGAAAAGTTACGCTTGCAAGCAGAAGAGATTCTAGATCAAGACGACAAGCTGCTCGGAGTACCCAAGACCAAAGATGAACTTGCTCGTCTTGCTTCCACTATGAATAACTTGTTGGCAAATTTACATAAGTCTCTTACCACCCAACGCTCTTTCATTTCTGATGCTGGTCATGAACTACGTACACCACTAGCAATCCTGCAAGGAGAATTAGAATTAGCTCTCAAACCGGGACGCACCGTTCAAGAGTTACAAAGAGCAATTTCAGAGGCTGCCTTCGAAGCTCAACGTCTAGCACAACTCTCAGAGGACCTGTTGGTTTTAGCCCGAGGTGACGAAGGGCATTTGCACCTTCGCCTTGAATCTAAAGTGATCCTTTCACAACTCGAAGAAGTCATCTCTCGGTTTAATTCAACCCTGGAGGAAAAACAGATTACTACTCATATTATTTACAATCAGGATTTAGATAGGAACATATCGATTGAATTAGATTCCACGCGCATCCAGCAAGCATTAGCCAATATTTTAGATAACTCAATTCGATACTCACCGCCTAACTCCGATATCACTGTTAGAGTTACGAGCGATCGAGATAATGTGGGAAATCAATATATCAAGATCATGGTGAGGGATAATGGTCCTGGATTTCCTCCAGATTTTCTCCCCCATGCATTCGAACGATTTCGGAGACCAAATTCAGCGAGAGACCGTTTTGACGGAGGAACTGGACTCGGACTCGCAATTGTTAAATCAATTGTCGAAGCCCATGGCGGACAAGTTGGAGCGTTGAATAATGTTGGGCATGGTGGAGCGTTGAACAATGTTGAGTATGTTGGAGCGTTGAACAATGTTGAGTATGTTGGAGCGTTGAATAATGTTGGGCATGGTGGAGCGACCGTGTGGCTATCGTTGCCAATGCCCAATGAAACCAAAATCTAATTTGAAAGCTCACATATCTACTTCATTCCAATCACAGCTAACAATTGACATAATCTATTTCATGAAACTTCACATGAGCAGATTAACAACTCTAAGTGCTATTGCCGTATTATCGATCACCTTAAGCGCCTGTGGAGGCTCTTCCAAGAGCGCCTCTGCAACCACTCCCAAATCTACAACCACAACAGTTTCATTGAGCGCCTATCGTAATTGTCTATCGCAACACGGTATAACACTGCCATCAATTCCAAGAGGAGCTAGTTCTGGGGGATTTGGCAGGGGCTTTGGCAGTCGAGGTTATGGCAGAGGAGGTGGCTTTGGCGCTAGCTCATCAGCTCCATCGGGTCCTTCATCGTCTGTACCGAGATTCCTACCGGCAGGTGTGACTGCGCAGCAGTTTGCAGCAGCTCGTAAGGCCTGCGCCAATCTAAGACCAACCGGTCTAGGAGCAAAAATAATATCTCGTTTCGTCAGTCCAGCCCAAGCAAAGCAGATGTTTGCTAATTACTCTACTTGCATGGGGAAGAACGGATACCCGATCCCCTCCACACTAAACCAGGCGCTGCAAACAGTTACCCAACAAGACAGGCACAGTTCAACTTTCATAAATGCCAATAATGCCTGTAAATCCATTCTTCGACCCACTGCTAGCATAAAGTCCGGCTTGCCTGGAACTACTTCAACAACTTCTTAGTAACTCCGATGCCATCTGTAAAGCGAGTTTACAACTCTGGACTCATAAGACGACACTTACCTGATGCCGTTCTCGGAGTTCTCCTTATTGCAGTTATTATTGCTTCATTTTTATCTACTTCCAGCGCACCTGCTCAACCCGCAGCGATCCAAACAGCGCGGGCTCAACTAGGGGTTGTCCAGACGTCCATTTCCTCTACAGGAAACCTCCAATCGGTAACTTCTCTATCTCTGGGATTTCCCATAAGTGGCACTGTTAGCTCAGTCGACGTTTCAGTAGGCCAGCAGGTCGCAGCTGGTGAGACACTTGCCTCAATAGATCCCAGCACTGCACAGGCCGCACTTACGAGTGCTCAAAATAATCTGGCCGCCGCTCAAGCAAAATTGGTTTCAGACCAACAAGTCCTAACGCCGCAGGGTTTACAAGCAGACCAAATCTCACTTGAACAAGCCCAACAGTCTCTCGCAAATGCCCAACAAAACGCACAGCTTGATGCAGCCAGCCAAGCAGCAGCAGTTTCACAAGATCAACTAAATCTCTCTAACAACCAGGCTCAATTAGCTTCTGACCAACAAGAACTCAAGACCTATACCTCTAATTACAACAACGATCTTTCAAGAGTCAACTCCGATAAGCAGCAAGTTGCTTCGATCCAATCGCAGCAATACGCCGATACTATCAAAGAAGATAACGATCAAAGCCAAGAAACAACCGATAACTCTACATTGAGTTCAGATGAGTCACAACTTACATCTGATGAAGCTACTTTGGCATCAGAACAAAAAGCCGACGCAAACTGCACGGGAACAAATACTATTACTTCCGCTCAGTGCGTTTCTGATATGACTGTCTATCAAAACGCGGTCAACAATGATGAGGCTGCAGTAAGCAATGCAAAAACTGCTGTCGCCAATGACCAAGCTCAGATTACCCAAGACCAGAAACTTCTCGCTGCCGATAGCTATAATCTAAGCACCGCTAACTCTGCTCTTTCCTCTGATGAATCAACCGAATCTTCCGATGCTTCGAATATGACGTCTTACCAAAACAAAGTAACGTCAGATCAGAGCGCAATCACCAATGCTCAAAATGCTCTAAATAGCGCTCAGCTAAACCAGCAGTCAGCGACTGCTAAAGATCAGCAATCAATCCAATCGGCTCAACTGGCCTTACAGTCGACCGAAGTTTCAAACTCCAGTAAAGCCTCCCCGAACGCGAGTGTACTCGCCTCAGATCAAGCTTCAGTTACTCAGGATGAGCAAACTGTCCAACAAGACCAGCAGAATCTCAATAACACCGTGCTAGTTGCACCTGTCGCTGGAACAATTGCTGCAGTAAATGGAATTGTGGGTCAGGATATAACTGTCACCGGCAAGAGTGTCTTCTCATCAACTACTTCCAGTTCCTCTACGGGTGGAAGCGGAGGCGGGGCAGCGTCAAGCGGGTTCATAACTTTAGTAGACATGAATGCAATGGAAGTTATAGTAGGTATTGCAGAATCTGACGTAGCAAATGTTCAAGTTGGTCAATCCGCTGTCGTGACGCTCAATGCACTGCCAAACAAAGAGCTAGCCGGTTCTGTAACCGAAGTATCGCCAATTTCTTCAACCGTGAGCAATGTCGTCACCTATAACGTAACTGTAGTACTAACTCGTTTCATTCCAAACGAAAAGCCGGGTATGACTGCAAATGTCACTATCATCACCGGACAACAGAGCGGAGTTATAACAGTTCCATCTAGTGCAATTCATATGGTTGGAGGTACATCAACCGTAACTGTAATTGGTCCAAAAAATAAGAAAACAGTTACCCCTGTTGTTACCGGTCTAATTGGTACTTCAAACACGGCCATCCTTAATGGTCTAGCCGCCGGAGAAAGCGTGCTGCTCCCCTCTACCAATATTTCTGCCTTGATTGGGGTAATCACGTCAAGTACTACACCTACCGCAACGGGCAGATTTGGAGGAGGTTTGGGAGGCGCCTTGGGCGGAGGGCTTGGAGGAGGCTTGGGCAAAGCAGGTGGGGGGCTTGGAGGAAGATTGGGCAAAGCAGGTGGGGGCTAAACCATGACCCAGCATCAAGTAATCAAACTTTCCAATGTAACTAAAATATACGATACCGGGACAATCAAAGTGAAGGCCCTAAGGGGTGTCTCTCTAAGTATCGAGCAAGGTGACTTTGTTGCTATCGTGGGGGCTTCGGGAAGTGGGAAATCAACATTGATGAACATCCTCGGTTGCTTAGATGTTCCAACTGCAGGTACCTATTTTCTCGACGGGATCAACGTCCGTCACCTGACTCAGTACGAACTCGCCAAAATAAGAAATCATAAAATTGGCTTTGTATTTCAAAGCTACAACCTAGTACCTCGAACCACGGCCTTGCGCAACGTCGAACTTCCTCTAATCTACGGCTCTGTCAAGAAAAAGGAACGTCATCGCATCGCTATGCAGAGCCTCAAGTCAGTTGGCCTGGCTAAATTTGCGATGAATTTCCCGTCGGAACTATCGGGCGGGATGCAACAACGCGTGACGATTGCTCGTGCAATAACGACAAATCCCGCCATGATTTTGGCTGATGAGCCTACTGGTGCCTTAGATACGGTTTCCTCAGATCGAGTTATGCAGATATTTAGCCGACTGAGCCTTGAAGGAAGAACCATCGTCGTCATCACTCATGAGTCCGACGTAGCAGACTATGCAAAAAGAGTCGTTGAGATCAGAGACGGCAAAATACTTTCAGACCATAGAATTGTAGAGGTTGGAGAACCTCCTCCAAAACTGAGGCGAGTAGATAGATCGGCCAATTCACCTGAAAAAACCAATGTCTCATGATTGGCTCGATCTTTGAAAATCTCTATATCGCGCTGCAAGGGATTGCAGCAAACAGACTTCGCGCCGCGCTCACAACTCTCGGGGTCCTGATAGGCGTCGCTTCCGTAATCTTACTATTAGCCGTTGGAAACGGATCATCACAACAAATTCAGCAATCCATCAACCAACTAGGTACCAATTTTCTAACGATCTCTCCGGGAACAAATGGATTCGGTGCCTTAGCCGCAACATTAGGAATCGGAGGCAGATTCGCTGCTAGAATTGGTACAAGGTCAAGTAGTCAGGATTTGACGATGGCTGACGTTACAGCTCTTGAAAATAGGAAGCAAGCCCCAGAAATCAAGAGTGTTGCTCCAGTTGTAAATGCAAGTGTTACTTGTGCAATTGGCGATTACTCTTATTCACCGTCTAGTTTCGTTGGCACCACTCCCGCATACCAGCAAGCTAGAGGATATTCAATGGCTGCTGGACAATTCATATCTTCGCAGGATGTTACGGATAGACTGCCAGTTATCGATATTGGACAAACCGTAGCCGCAGAACTATTTCCAGGTCAAAATCCAGTAGGCCAATCTTTGCAATGTGGCCGTACAACCTTACAAGTAATAGGGCTTTTCAATACCAAAGGAACCAATGGCGCCGATAACCTTGACTCGATTATCGTAGCTCCCCTCACCACAGTTCAGGCAGAACTCTCTGGGTTTGGAAGCCTTTCATCAATAACGATACAAGCGATTAATTCCGCTTCTATAAACGCAGCCCAGGCTGAAGCTACTGAGATTTTAATGCAGGCGCAAGGAATTACCAGCATATCGAACATTGATTTTTCTATTGCTAATCAAGCAAGCTTGCTCACAACCTCCACATCCACCTCTAAGACTTTTACTGCACTCTTGGGAGCGGTAGCTGCGATTTCGTTATTGGTCGGAGGAATTGGAGTTATGAATATAATGCTCGTAACGGTTACGGAAAGGACTCGAGAGATTGGGATCCGCAAAGCAGTTGGTGCAACGAGGGGAGCAATTATGATCCAGTTCTTGACTGAAGCAATTGTCTTATCGGTGATCGGTGGTGGCTTGGGTGTAGTGGCCGCAATTTCAGGAAGTCACTTTATGATTGATGGCGTAAAACCAGTAATAGAAACATGGTCAGTGTTTATGGCATTTGGCGTTGCAGTTTTGATCGGACTGTTCTTTGGAGCCTATCCCGCAAGCCGGGCATCGAAATTGAATCCAATAGAAGCACTTCGATATGAATAATAAAATATTACGATCGCTTCGTGACCAAATCGTTATCGTCAGTTACATAATTCAGTTACCAACATACAAGGAAAGAAACAATGGAATCAGATATGCTTGAAGATCAGGATTTGCTTGAGGACAACGATGAGTTTGTTGTTGAATCAAAGAAACGCCTTCGAACATCGACTGTGATTCTCTACACACTCTTACTATTGGCTATTGGATTTTATGCGGGAATGCGATATCAAAAGAGTCAAACTTCGAACTCAACTACGCCAGGAGCTTCAAGCCAAGCAAGCCGCTTTGGGTTAGGTACTCTTTCGAGTTCAAGTTCGAGGAAGTCCAGGGCGGGAGGTGCCAGGTTAGGGGCAGGTCGCGCATCAGGCTTTGCAGCTAGATTTGGCGGTGCTGTAACCGGAACAGTTGCAAACATTAGTGGCAATACCTTATATATAACAGAATCGAGCGGAAATACGGTTGAGGTATCGACCAACGGAGCTACCTTTACTCAGACAACTTCTGGCTCAGTTAGCAACGTCTTGCCTGGAGATACTGTTTTGAT
>JAKAVM010000025.1 GCA_021827485.1 Actinomycetes bacterium | reverse complement strand
GTTGCTTCCATTGTTTATTTGGCCTCCTCAAAAAGCTCAGCTAATTCGCTTGGCATTATCGGCAAGGGTTCTTGCGTTACAGAGATTTCGCCGTTGGTCCATCGACACACCAAGTTGACTTTCCCGTAATGTTCCTTGTCTGGTAGTGGATAGTCATCTCTTGTATGACCGCCCCTACTCTCTTTTCTCTCAAGTGCAGCTGATGCTACACACTGTGCGACAGTCAATTGACAGCGCAGGTCAAGGCTATGATGCCATCCCGTATTGTACTTTCTATTGGTTGGTACGGATAGATTAGCCGACCGCTCTCGAAACTCAGCAAGCTTTTCTTTGGCCTGAGTAAGCTCGGACTCAACCCTTATGATACCTACTAGGTCGTGCATTGACTCTTGCAACGAATGAAGCAGCTCAAAGGGATTCTCGCCGTTTTCGCGCTCAAGAATAGCCTGTGCGCTTTTAGCGATATCTTCTATTTGGCCAGTACTTGGTGCTGGCTTGGGTGCTGAACTGGCATACTCACTCGCACCTATGCCAGCTCTTCGTCCAAAGACTAGAAGATCTCCAAGTGAGTTGCCACCAAGGCGATTTGAGCCGTGCATTCCTCCAGCTACCTCTCCACAAGCATAGAGCCCGGCAACGCTTGATCCAGCGCTATCAGGATCAACTCGGACGCCACCCATGGCGTAGTGGCATGTCGGGCCTATCTCCATTGCTTCTCTAGTGATATCCACCCCAGCAAGCTGTTTGAATTGGTGATACATAGAAGGCAAGCGCCTACGTATGTAATCTGGATCTCGTCGTGAAAAGATATCTAGGAAAACTCCTCCATGGGGCGATCCTCTTCCACTTTTGACTTCGGAGTTGATTGCTCGTGCCACTTCATCTCGGGGAAGTAAATCTGGAGTTCTGCGCGCTCCCTTCTTATCGTTGTACCAACGGTCGGCCTCTTCCTCGGTATCGGCAGTTTCGGCACGGAACATCTCCGGTACATAGTCGAACATAAAGCGCTTGCCCTCACTGTTCCTGAGAGTTCCACCATCGCCTCGCACCCCTTCGGTTACAAGTAGGCCTTTGACCGAGAGCGGCCAAACCATCCCGGTGGGATGGAACTGGACAAATTCCATATCGATAAGATCTGCACCAGCCCACAATGCCAGGGCATGACCGTCGCCAGTGCACTCCCAGGAGTTCGATGTAACCTTCCACGACCGCCCCAAACCACCTGTTGCGAGTATGACCGCTTTAGCTTTGAATACAACAAGTTCTCCGCTTGCGCGCCAATAACCAAGTGCACCGCAGACACTTCCATCATCGTTGTGTAGCAGTTGAAGGATCGAGCATTCCATGAAAACTTCAACCCCCAGGGCGACCGAACGCTGCTGCAAAGTGCGGATCATTTCCAGACCCGTCCTGTCACCAACGTGGGCAAGTCTGGCATACCTATGGCCACCAAAGTCTCTTTGTGAGATCAGACCATCTTTAGTTCGATCAAATACGGCACCCCAAGCTTCGAGTTCCCAGACTCGATCAGGTGATTCCTGGGCATGAAGTTGAGCCATGCGCCAGTTATTGAGCATTTTCCCGCCCCGCATGGTGTCGCGAAAGTGGACTTTCCAGTTATCTTCCGGATAGACATTGGCCATGGCGGCTGCAATACCACCTTCGGCCATTACGGTATGAGCTTTGCCTAGAAGTGATTTAGTAACCACGGCGGTTTTTGACCCTCGTTCAACTGACTCGATTGCAGCACGCAGACCAGCGCCTCCGGCTCCAATGACCAGTACGTCAAGTTCGTGTGTCTCGAAATCAGCCATCAGAAAAACCTCGGATCGTGAATAGCCCCACTTGCTACAAGTCGTACGTAGACGTCAGTTAGAGCTACGAAAACTAAGCTTAGCCAAGCAAATTGCATGTGACGCTTATTGAGCTTCGATGCAACCTTCCACAGCCGGTACCTAAGTGGATGTTCGGAAAATCTATTGACTCCGCCGCCACAAAGATGTCGGCATGCGTGACACGATACTGAATACAACCACAAAAATAATGCGTTGGCACACAACACTAGGGTTCCAAGACTCATACCCCAACCACTTGACCCCATTCTGAAAGCCTCAACCGCATCGATAGTTAGCAAAACATTGAAAACCAACGCACAATACATAAACCAACGGTGAGCATTTTGAAGAATTAATGGAAAGCGTGTCTCGCCTGAATAATTCTTGTGTTTATCTTCAATGGCACATGCAGGAGGCGATAGCCAAAAAGATCGATAGTAAGCTTTGCGATAGTAGTAGCAAGTCAAGCGAAAACCGAGTGGGAAAACTAAAATTAATATTCCGGGCGAAAGTGTCCACCAATGCGCCACAAACGAAAACTGTGAGCCTTGAGGACAGCCATTTGCAATGCAAGGTGAATAAAACGGTGAGAGAAGGTTCCTTTGCAGGGAAGCACCGACATAATAGTTAGCGTTCTGAAAAACCGCCCAAGTCGAATAGACAATAAATCCTGTCAAGATAGTAAATGTAACAAGAGGTTGTAGCCACCATCTGTCAGATCTCAGATGTTTCTCGGCTGGCCCTCCTCGGGGTACACCAATCGAAACCGGCGTTTTTACTTGATCTGAAACTGCAGTCAATCTAGTGGCTCCTTAGTTCTCTTTCGTATCTCGTCATATGTAGTGTCAGTTGTCTTCAAATTGTAATAACTAAGCGCAAACATACTTCCACCAATTAGGTGTCCAAGAAAAATCGTGAAAAATCGTTAAGAATTGGGACTCTGGGAAATAGCAAAAAAATCAGCAAAATTTCACTCTATGAGCTGGGGCAGTTGCTCTTGGTAGTTATAATTAGCAAGATAAGCAGAATTTCCAGGGCTTTCGCTCTGTTTCGCAAGATATAGTTAGCACTTTTTTGAATTTCCTCTTGAATTTGCGTTTATTTAGTATCAAGATTACATTGCTGTAATTCTTACAACCATGTAATTACAACCTTGATATTAGAGGGGAGTTACTCTAAGTGCCTCAGCAAGTTATCCAAATCCTCAAACAACCAACTACAGGTGCTGATAGTCGGATTCAAGACCCCGACTGGCAGTCCAAGGCGAACTGTTTAGGAGTTGACCCCGATCTGTTTTTCCCCGAACGAGGGGCTTCTACTAAAGAAGCTAAGGGCGTCTGTAAAGGCTGTGTGGTTCGAGAAGACTGCCTTGAATACGCCTTAGCCAACGGAGAGAAGTTTGGCATCTGGGGCGGCATGAGCGAACGTGAGCGGCGTAGGATTAGACGAGCACGTGCTATTGCAGCCCGCAGACCGAGCGGAGTAGCTTCGGCTTAACAAAGCACCCAAGCGAGCTCTTTCCTACCTTTTATTCTTCCGCGGGAGAATAATTGACCGGCCCGTCTAGTTTATTGTGGATTCTTCCGCGGGAGAATAATTGACCAGCCCGTCTAGTTTCTGGATTATCACCTGCCCTGCCCAAGCAACAGATGATCCAGGCAGCAGATGACCCAGGCAGCAGATTACCTAGGCGGCAAATTATACAGACAGTGCATTACCTAGGCGGCGGAATATCTAGGCAACAGATTATCTAGGTAGCGGATTAGTTGGTGGTCTTGGCTGAGGTTCGCAAGTACTTCCTCCGGCTGGCAATCCTGGAGCGGGGAGTATAGGTGGTTCTATAAAAGCTTGGTTTGTGAAATCAAGACAGTCAAGTAAGTCGTCAGCGTTAGCGTCGCGATAGGTAAGCGCACCAAGGTTGAATTTAGCTTCAATAAATCTCAGTATTGAGGTGTGATCTCTAACCACGCTAGAAACATAATTAGTCCTTGAATATGGCGAGATAACAAAACCCGGAACCCTAAGGCCGTACATATCAAATCCACCTGGCTGATTTGGCGGAACGGTGATGTGGGGCGCAATGTTATCGGGTGCTATGCACGCTGGCGGCGGAACGTGATCGTAGCAGCCGCCCGCTTCATCGTAAGTAAAGAAAATAACCGTCTTGTTCCATACCGGACTCGCCATTACTGCATTGATTATCGAGTAGCTATAGGCCTCGCCATTTTGAACGTCTTGAGAACCCTCGTCGTATTGATTATCAACTCCAGGGGCCAGAATGCTGACTTGCGGGAGGGTCCCATTCAAGCAATCTGAAAGAAAATCAGTTGGATAGTGCTTGAGGTGGGATGAAATCGAACTCAGGTAAGCTGCCGGGTTCGAAGTTGGGAAAAGCAAGACATCCCATGCATCCCCAATCCCATAATCGGTCCAAGATATTCCGTAAGTGTCAAGTCGATCCCATATTGTTCCGTTGGGTGCCGTTGGATATTCAAGAACCTCCTGAGGGCTGGTATCCACAATTCCGACAGAGGTTGCCGCTTGCAAATACCTCCTATTGGGATAGGTGGGACCAAGCACTGAAGAAAACCACCGATCACAGATAGGAAATGTATTGGCGAGTCCATAGTAGAAAGGGAGATTGCTTCCATCGTAATATCCCATAATGTTGGTAGAGTTATTGGCCCTAATGAAGTTATCCATTGCTCCATGGTTCCAAGCAAGGTGTTCGCCATCCCAACTATGATCACCAGTTATTGCATTACAAGTGTTAGTCTCGTGAAACACTCGGAACGGTTTGCCATCCATGTCATAGTTCCAGTTCGTTGGTTGGTTATTGGGTCCCATGGTAAAGCCATCACCGCGACCTAGCACACCATAGTAGCTGTCAAAAGTATGATTTTCCTGCATGTAAATTACGATGTGCTCTATTTCTGGCATAGTATCTGTCCCCTCTGGCAACCTCGGGTAGGGCTTTGTCTCAGGCGTTAGGGCCAGACCTTGCTTGCGGGGCAATGCTTGGGCTTTCCATGGGCTGATCCCTTCGCTTAGTGCAATTGCAGCACCGGTTGCCAGCATGCCTTGTAACATTCGCCGACGTGAGAGACTTTCCCTCCGAGAATCATCCATGTATTCCTGAAACTTATCCGGAATATCACCTTGCGATTTTCTAGGCTTCAACTATGATCCTTTCTAACTAAGAAATACCAGCAACAGAAATAATGTTTGCATTTGCTGGGGGAAGATTTGAGGCAGATATGCCAACAGGAAACGCGTCTCCAAAACCTAAGGTTACCCCCGCACTCGTGACCATTAGATATCCGTTTCCAGTAGCACTTGGAATAATCGAGATAACTGGATTGACCGATAGGTTCAAGGGGGTCAGTTGAGGGGTCGAGTCAAGAAGTGACGTTGAGTAAGCAGAGCCAAGGAACCGAGCATTACCAAAAGCAAATGCTCCGCCATCAGCACCAGCAATGACATAGCCTTGGTTATTGGCAGTCGCAAACATGCCGACGGCTGGGGCGTTTAGGACCATTCCGGCAAGGGAGCCGTAAAAGCCAGCATCACCATAGGCAAATACACCACCATCAGACCCAAGGAGCCAGTATCCTTTTCCGTTGCTAGTGGGTACCATTGCAACGATCGGAGCGTGAAGAGTTATTCCAGATTGTAAGGGTGAACCATAGTCAACAGCATCTCCGACGCTATAGACCCCGCCAGTGGAGGTGCAGATCCAGTACCCGAGGGAATCGCTCGTTGAGGCCATGGCTACTACCGTTCCCGAAATAGGCTCGGATATGGGATATGTAGTCGCATCGCCGTATGCACGAACCTGTCCGAATGAGCTTACTACCCAATATCCTGTGTCGCTGTGCGTCAAGATAATAGCTGCCCAATTCAATGGCACGCCTGGTGGTGGGCTTTGCGGGGAATATAAAGGACCCGGTTCACCGACGCTAGAGACTGATCCATACGGGTAAACCTCACCCGTATCTGACAGTTCCATAAACCCATAACCAGTCCCGGCAACACCACTTGTTCCGGTGAGAAAATTACCAAGACCGTCGAACCCGTAGCATACTTGACTCTCTGGACATGAAATCACATCAAGGTCTTGGGCTAGTTGTGCATGCTCAACCGCCCAACTAGTTCCATTGAATATAACCACGTTGCCTGGATCGCTAAGTGAAGTCCCCACTGCAGCGCAAAAAGTTGTCACTGGGCACGATATTGAACTTAGTGAGATTGCGTCATGGATTATCTGCTTTGTTGTTGACCAAGCAGTTCCGTTGAAGGAAATCTCATTGCCATAATTATCTACAGCGTAACACGATAGAATGGAAGGACATGAAACCGAGGTAATCGAAGCTCCGGGATCAACGGCGGCAGGCTTGGTCCAAGTACTTCCGCCAAAGCTTAGAGCGTTACCTTGGTCGTCAACGGCCATACACAAAGTGGCCCCTGAACCAGCCGAACCAGCCGAGCCAGCCGAACCAGCCGAGCCAGCAGAACCAGCCGAGCCAGCCGAGCCAGCCGAGCCAGCCGAGCCAGCAGAACCAGCCGAACCAGCCGAACCAGCCGAACCAGCCGAACCAGCCGAACCAGCCGAACCGCTCGCGCAAGATACTGATGTTATCGACGCTAAAGGATCTACTTGCACTGGTAGAGACCATAAATTATTTGAGAGTTCAATCACATAACCCGTCTCTGAAGTATTGGGGGTCTGTTGCTCGCCATCACCGACAATGCACAGTGGCCCGGTACCTGACCCAATGCAGGAAATCGAGGTTAAGATATCGTTGTTGCTGGAGTCGATTACAATCGGCGCAGCCCAGCTGGTCCCGTTGAACACCAAGGCCTGGTTGGCCAAATCAATTGCCACGCAAAAAGTACTGCTTACACATGAGACCCCAATGACTGGAACCGAATCAAAGTTAGTAGGTTTTGACCATATCCCAGATTGATATTCAAGCCAATTACCTGAATTATCGACGGCCACGCAAAAAGTACTGCTTACACATGAGATCGAATTTATCCCTCCACCCTGTGCATCTATTTGCAAAGGAGAGGACCAATTAAGCCCTGGATTAACTGCAGCTGTCCCATAGGAGGGCACGGTGGCCAAAGACGTAATTATCGAGTAGGAAGATAGAGTTGTCACTAAACCAAGTAGGAGTTTTTTGGCGCAATTCATAGCGCGTAAATACTAGCAATTAGTGCTAGGAAGTTTTCAAAAAGCGCTGAAATTTATTGCACGCACTGCCGCTGGGGCGACGCCTATCTTTCCAATACAAGAATCTATCCTTCGAGCGCAACCAATCGAGCCTCGATAGTCTTTCCCATAGTAAGATCCAACTCTTCCCAACGGGCTGGGTCAATCTGAGAAAGTACTTCACCTGGTACCAGCCCAACTAATTCCGCCCCTAGTACATCTACGTGAACTGCCGCGGTTAAACGTGTGACATCGTCATAGAAGTGATCTGGTCGATAGATCATTGGATTGATGAGGTTAGCCGAAGCTTGGAATCTCTCTTCGTATTGGAATGCAAGAACCCTCGCATTGGGGCCGCGAAGCAGAGTAGGTATTTTCTTGACTTCTTCTGGATGAGCCGAGTCCAGCCAAACATTGTAGGCGACCATCACGGGGCGAGCTCCCACGCAACAAGATCCAAGCTTGTGATTAGGTGTAGTGGGACCGAACTGGGGGAAAAGCGTCTTATAGGCTTCACGTCTTATCTCAGGAAGCGAACGTTCGGGTCCATATACAAAGGCTGGAATCTGTAATTCAGATGCTATCCACTCAGCAAATGTATCGCGAAGTTCCATAGACTGCGTAAATTGCGATTTATCTAATGCCACAAATGGCACAACATCCAGAGAGCCAATCTTAGGATGAATTCCAGTGCACTGCGATATATCCAAAAGTTCTGCAACTGATCGGGCAAGACTTTGCGTCTGAGCTAATACTTGTTCAGCACTTGTGCTAAGAATCGTAACAACTGTTCGGTCATGTATTGAGTCGCTGTGAACGTCGGCTACGTTGTCTAGTCGATCCACTAACTGCTGAACTAATTCGGAGTTTTTCCCTTCGGAAAGATTTACAACACTCTCAAACACTAATTATGGTTGACTCAAAGAGAGTAGTTTTGCTTGCTTCAAAATCCGTCGCCGTTGGCGTTCAGATGTGCCACCCCACACGCCATGTTCAATTCGATGTGACAGGGCATAGCGTAAACACAGGTCGCGCACTTCGCAGTCACGGCAAATCTTCTTCGCAACTTCTACTCCAGCGCCGTCGCTTGGAAAGAATATAGCTGGATCAAGAGAGACGCACTTACCCTGGTGCATCCAAGCTGTGTCTCGAAGTTCCTTCGTAAGTTCTTCGAATTGATTAGAATTCTGCAATTCTTCCTTCATAATCTCGGCACCTTTCCTACGAATTCATCCTAGAACCATGTGGTTGTTTTTGAAAGTGACTGTGAAAATTAAAAGCTGGCTCTATGCTTAGCTGGTGGAAGCGATAAGGTGTATCTAGTTGAATATTGTGAAAGCTCAGATCGTTTGAGTAGCATCAGCTGGTCAGTGGCCAGTTCTTGAATGAACTTGATGAATCAGATCAGGCGGCCAAGAGCAGTAACAAAACTGAGAAAATACACATAATAAGAGATCTTGAATGTGCGGAAGGCCTAAATAGCAATCTACTTTCCGTAAATCACAAGGAGGAGTACATGACAGACGAGACTAATTGGCCCGAGAACCTGGAGATTGATCCAACATCAGGATTGCCTATTTCCCATTCCAGTCCGCAGGACGTTATGGAGATTGATCCAACATCAGGATTGCCTATTTCACATTCCGATTCACCGGAAGGTTTTTTCAATCCTCGCTTTGAGAGGCAAAAAGCCGACGCTCCGTCCGGTTCGGCCGCCAGTGATGGAAGGAGCAGCTGGACAGGTGCTGATCCGGCTCCCGGTTCGACGGCTAATGATACCCGAACCAGTTGGGCAGGTGCTGATCCGGCTTCCACTTCCATAGGTGCACCAAGCCATCCATGGGGAACTCTTCCGGCTGGTAATCCAGCCAAGAGACTGGGTAAATCCAATCCAATGCTGGTACCAATGTTGGTAACGGCATTAGTGGCTGCTCTCATTGGAGGGTTGATTGGCGGAGCGATTTCATCACACACTGTTGGACAGAGCACGGTTGTGGAGCAGTTCAAGGCCAATTCGAGCTACATACCAAGAATGAGCGATCCGCAGTCAATAATTCAAAAAGTCGAGCCAGCAGTAGTCTCGATTCAAACAGAGAGTTTTCAGAATCAAAGCGGGTTTTTTGGGATTGTTGGAACCACACAGGTAACTGGAGCAGGAACCGGAATGATAATAAGCCCCAATGGCCTCGTTCTCACCAATAACCATGTGATAAATGGTGCACAGAAAGTCCAGGTCAATCTTTTTGGGCAAACTAAAGCACTATCGGCGACGATAGTAGGCACAGACCCATCTCAAGATCTTGCTGTGATAAAGATTGCCAACGTCTCTAATTTGCCGACTGTTACCTTAGGAAACTCATCAAAAGTATCTGTGGGAGATAGTGTATTGGCGATAGGCAACGCACTTGCTCTAGAAGGTGGACTGACCGTAACCGAGGGCATTATTTCGGCTACTGGCCGCTCAATAACTGCTGGCGATCCGAGTGGATCGGGGACCGAGACACTCTCAAACTTGCTCCAAACCGATGCCGCGATCAATGCGGGGAATTCAGGCGGGCCGTTGGTAAACTCAAGCGGCCAAGTTATTGGAATGAACACAGCTGTAGCTTCGTCGAGTTCAGGTAACGCCCCTGCGCAAAATATTGGTTTTGCAATTTCGATAAATCACATTAAGCAGTTTTTAGGTACCCTTGAAAAAGGCGGGATTGTTCCTTCCACAGCGGCTTATCTTGGGGTACAGATCCAAGATGCAAGTCAGGTGGCAAGTCAGTTTGGATTGCCATCAAGTCTCTCCGGAGCTTTTGTTTGTGCAATAGTCTCAGGGTCACCAGCCAATTCGGCTGGGCTTCAAGCGGGAGAGGTTATCACGGGATACAACTCAAAGACGGTAACTGATGCCCAGGATCTCTCCAATGATGTGCAGGGCTCCAAAGCTGGAGACAAAGTAAGGTTATCGGTTTGGAATGCAGGTTCAACCTTGTCAGCAAATGTTACTTTGGGTGTTGCTCCATCTAATATCGCAAGCTTGCCATTAGCCGGTCAAGATCTCTGCGGTGGTGCTAGTCCGGGAGGCAGTCCAATTAGCCCAGGCGGCTCAGGTGGTCTCGGAAGCCCAGGGGGCGGACTCGGTGGCCAAGGTGGACTGGGCGGCTCAGGTGGACTGGGCGGCATTGGATGAACCAAGATGGAGGAATCAGATATCTGTTATTGAGAGGACTCTAATTGAATGAGTAATGGCGCAAGTGAAACTCGCTTTGAAAACGTTGCACCTCAAGGGCATGTAAGAATAGTGTACTTAGGCCCAGTTGCGCCGCATTGGGAGGTTCACTCAGACTTTGGTCCATCTTCTGTAATAGATGAATTTCGAATTAGAGCAACGGCACGCCTCCTGCTTTTGCCTCCACATGACCCACAGTTCAAGCGCAACAAGGAGCGTGTTACACGAGATGCCGAGCGAGAGAATCTGCTTATTGAGTGGGATCTGGGAGTTGTGGAGGAGCTAGAGGAGAACTCCAGATTTTGAGAATCCTCGTCACCAATGACGATGGAATTGCAAGCAAAGGTATCTCTGTTTTGGCTTCGGCGATTGCGTCAGAATATGACGATGTCTTTATAGTCGCCCCCCAGGGTGACAAGAGCGGGGCTGGAGCAGCCATTGGTCCTCTTTTGCATCACGGAAATATCATCAGTTTTGAAAAATGCCAGCTTGATGGACTATCGCATTTAGATGCTTTTTCGATTGATGGTACCCCTGCACTTGCTGTCATCCTTGCTCTTCTAGGGGCTTTTGGGGAGCCACCTGATTTAGTGCTTTCGGGAATCAACCCTGGGAGCAATACAGGCAAGTCGGTAATGCACTCAGGAACCGTGGGGGCAGCGCTTACAGCATCAAGTTTTGGGATTCGAGGAATTGCGGTATCTCTGAGTGCAGGTCGGCCTCACAATTGGCAGTCAGCAGCAAGTATCGGAGTTCGAGTAATTCAGAGAGTCAGTCAACTCCCCAATGGGATTGCAGTTAATTTGAATGTACCAAACCTACCTTTGGATGAGATCAAGGATATTCGTTCGGCTAAATTGGCACCTTTTGGGGGGCTAAGGACACAAGTCGTCGAAAAGCAGCAAGGAAAATTGAACGTCGAGCTGCAGAGTACATCAACTGAGACGGCTGGCGAAGGAACCGATGTTGCTTTGCTTCGCCAAGGGTTCGCCACGATTACAGTCTTGAGCGGATTGCGCGTAACTGATTCAGCGGAATTTACCAACTCCCTTTGACGCTCTGAGCGGCCGGGTCTTACCTCGCCGCTTCTCGTCCCTATCGGGCGGCCTTAGTTGCGCCTGAATTCGGAACGGGCATCTCACTTCCTTCTCTGTTTTGCTTTTGGTCCCAGAGAGGGCAGGATGTCGTTGTTTGCTGAGACTTGCAGCCACCCATTTATTCTTAGCGGTTCACGCACGGAAACAACCTCTTGAGGTTTGATTTCGTCATCAAGCTGAGTTGGTTTTTGTGAAGACCAGGTATAGAGTGCTAGATCACGTTCGTCTGATTCCTCGTCTGCAACTGAGACAACATTGGAATCATCCAAACGCACCTGCCCAGCTACCATTGTATAGAGTCTGGGAGTGGTTGATGCGAGGTTCCGTGGTTGTTCCCATGGCTCCGTACCTATTCGTTCATCAGCCGACTCAATGTTTATCGTAAACGGATCTGAGAATTCCACGATATAAGTATCGGAAGAAATAACAACGAAAGGATCTTCTTCGGGCAAAAGCTTCGAAGTATCTTGAACTTCACTCTGGTAGTACGGGCTTACTTCGATTCTCGGATTTGAGGGCGCGACTAGAGGACCGCGGTCATCTCGTCGGAACAGAAGATTTCTTAGTTTGCTCGCCGATCTATTGTTGCCATAGCTCCCATAGCTCGCCGATCTATTGTTGCCATTGCTTGTATTGCTTCCATTGCGTCGTTGTGGGGTAATCGTGTCATCTTCGGGCTCTACCAACGTGACAACGTCCGAGAAATTTGCCGAGTTTTCAACTTGCGGTGGAGATTCAACTTCGGTTTCGGCAAGTGACGCTCCAAGGTCACTTGAAACCTCGGTAGTTTGTGAATCGCTGGACACCTCTTCCAACTCAGAGTCTTGCTGTATGGCTTGCATGGCGGTCTCTATCTCAACTTGTGAATTTTGCAAATAGTTGGGGTGCCACTGCGCTGAGCTATCAGCTTGAGGATCTTGCAAATAGTTGGGGTGCCACTGCGCTGAGCTATCAGCTTGAGGATCTTGCAAATAGTTTGGATGCCATTGCATCGGTGGGGCGCCAAAAACCAACTGCTGAGGAGGGAGGAATGCCGGTACAGCGTAACCACCCATGTGGGGGTTTTGAACCGGATAACTGGGTGGCATCATGATTGCGAATGGCATCGCAAAAACCGCCGACATGGGACCTTGGCCCATATTCCCCGGCTGGCCCACA
>JAKAVM010000058.1 GCA_021827485.1 Actinomycetes bacterium | reverse complement strand
CTATCTCCACTAGTCCCCAAGGTTCCCAAAGTTCCCAAGGCCAGGGTTCGTCAGTCCCGCCCCCCCAAAGTTCCCAAGGCCAGGGTTCGTCAGTCCCGCCCCCCCAAAGTTCCCAAGGCCAGGGTTCGTCAGTCCCGCCCCCCTCAAGCCAGGGGCCCTCAGGGCCGCTCCAGCAGCCTTCTTTCAATCGTATTGCAATATATGATCCAGAGATCCTGAATAAATATGGACTAGTACATCTAGGGCAACCGGATACTAATATCTTGAAGGATACTTATAGTATTCAAGGATATAGTTCAATTGCACCGGGTTATTACGCTCATGCAACCGGAACTCATGGTCAAGCGACATTCGATAGCTCGATACTCAACCCCTCAGTGGCGCGCCAAATTGATTTGAACTCCATCTATACTCTTAGCAACTATCTAATGAAACCAATTAGAAATGATAAGACGATACACTCAAAACAGTCTTGGGGGATTTCCATCTCTCAAACCAGGGGATGGTTCTTTGGGGCCCAGCTAGGGGTGCAAGAAATTGAATTTACCAATTCAATGCCCTTACCAAGTGTCAATAGCGGATCGTCGGGTGTAAAAGTTGGATTAGTCGGGCCTGCGGGAGATGTTTATTGGCCGCAGTCTTGGAATGTGTCCCAGGCTGGTACAGGTTTTCTTTCACTGACAACTCCATTTCAGGCTATCGGCATCGAAATAGAAAATCTTTCTAGCTCTGCAACTATTCATGTATCAAACCTAATTATTTACGATAACGGCCCAACAAATTATGCTTTGCAGGGGCCGCTGGCGGGATATCTTCAACCGTCGAATTGGACGATGGTGGGGCCAGCATTTGGCTATGAGCAATTCTCGCTCAAGGCAAGTGAGAACTCTGCATACATACTGCCAGCAGCTGGGCCAGGTGCAAGCTATAGAATCCTGAGCGGGTCTTTAGACGGCAATGTCGACATAGAAACACAATCTTTAGGCCCAGTGAAGTTTGTACGTAGTGTTGCCTACCAGAGCGGTTGGAAGGCCTTGTTGATCAATCAGGCAAATGGAGTCGAATCTAGCGAGAACATCGTGCCTGACGGACTAGTTCAAGGCTTGACCATACCTCCGGGACACTATCTTATCAAGATAGTATATCAACCGAGATATTTGATTATTTCAGAGTATCTGTCACTAATCGGTCTTGTGGTTATTATTCTGATGGCTGTGGGATGTTTGTTGGTCTTGGGTCGTTCCAGAGTTTTTGAGGTTCTGCCAGTGAAGGTAGATTCGTTAGACTCTCCTAGTACCTCATTCGAGGGCATGTGAGCGAAGGTAACTCACCCATACCTGCGCGCCAAGCGTCAACTAAGGTTAATTTCGAAGATGCGATAGTCCGTGAACGCAAGGCACTAGTTGAGGAAGGGGATAAGGTTAAGGAACGCTTGGACTCTAGTCTTGACGAACATCCTCGATTGTCCCGTTTGATTCGACTTATTCGTAAAACTATTTCCGAACAGTCATCTCAGCAACTTGGTCTTGCGGCCTCTGGAGCGGCTTTCTGGTTAGTGATTTCACTACTTCCATTAGCTAGTGCTGTGATAAGTATCTTTGGCTTGATACTAAGCCCGCATGAGGTTAGTCGTGATGTCGAAAGTTTGGTGCGGTTAGTTCCCGGTTCTTTGGGCAAGACTATTTCAACCCAGCTGCTGAAGGTAGCATCGAGTGACCCAACTGGAGTCTCATTAGGGCTGGCCGCTTCACTATTGCTAACTTTGTGGAGTGTGTCTGCCGGAGTATATAACTTAGATCGAGCTATACGCACCGCATACTGCCTTCGTCGAATGACCTATATCCGTGCACGAACACGGGCTTTTGTTGGGGGGTTCGCAGGCGTATTGCTATTTGGAATAATAGCCATGTCGGCAGGTACTGCTTCATTCAGTTTCAAAGATGTATCGCATGGGCTAAATATACTGTGGGGAGTTCCGGCTTTTCTGATAGTGATCTGGGGTACCATATGTGGGCTCTATCGCTTCTCGATAGGCACGCGTGTGGGTTTTCGGCACCTGTTTCCCGGAGCAGCAGTTTCGGTGGTGGTCATTGTTGTTCTTGTATCTGTATTTGGTTTATATCTACACTTTTCGACTCACTATGTAGTCATTTATGGTTTTCTTGCAGGCGTGGTGATAGCAATGGTTGCAACCTACCTTATAACTTACGTGATTTTGCTCGGTGCAGTACTAAATACCCAGATTGCGGCCGAAACTTCAAAGTCCGAGGTGTCTTGACCAAAATCTTGTCGAGCTACTAAGAAGTTTCTGCACCTATTTTCTTAGGGTATCTACCTAGAAGTTATCTGCAACAATTTGCTTGCGAGTATCAATCGCCCAGCGAGCTTCCAGATCTGCAATTTCTGTAGGTGATCTGAGGTCTACTGGGGGGTCTGGAACACCTGGAACTTTGTAAACGTGAAGATTCCAAAAGCCCACGAGTCCAAGAGCATCAATAACAGGATAGATCCGCTCTTCCAGAGCCCCGCATCTTTCAAATCCACATGCTTGAAAACGCTCTTGCCACCAGTCAAAGCTTGCGATTGTAAGATGACCTTCAACTGGGTTCCCGTTCTTGTCTCGCATAAGGTCTTTATATGGTACTGGGCCTTTGAAAGTATTACGCTGAGCATCGTAGTACGCAAGCTTCTCGTCTCTTACTTTCCCATACAGCCATCCATCTGGTCCGTACTTGTTCGGACCAAATGTTGGAATAGTGGCAAAAAGATAACGCGAGGTAACCCTACGCAGTTCTGATATGGCCTTGTCGATTGATTCAGGAGGAAGATGTTCAAGAATCTCAAAGGCTGTTACTAGTTCAAACTCTCCGTCACCAAAGCTAAGGCCCTGAATAAGGTCGCCTTGGTAAATATGGCCGCTGGCTCCTGGGGCACAGTGGTCTACGGCAAATTTCGAATACTCAACCCCAGTAGTGTCAAAACCTATTTCTCGAAAAGCCTCTACTGACCACCCTAAAGCGCAACCTACGTCAAGGGATTTTGTGCATTCAAAGACACTCCACGTTGTAAAGGCTTGAAGGTTAGCATTTGATGACTCTCTCGTATAGCTCTCGTAACCAGATATACCCTCCCTGCTCTGAGGATTGCGTCCTTCACCAAAATATGAAGCTCCATAGAGACCGTCATCTTGGTAGTCTTGAACTGATACATCGCCTGGCCGTGTCGAAGGTTGAACATTTTGAGCTAGTATGTCAGAGATTTGAGTATTTGCAAGTCTTATCATGCTCTCAAGTTTTGAGGCAGATTGTTCGATTACCTTGCTTGCCGCCTCGGATTTAGCCAACAATCGTATAGCGCCTCTGGCGGGAACTGAGACAATCCTTCGAAGTTTCATATTTGTCTATAGTTTCTCTATTTATTACCGGCAAGCTGTGCGAGTACCTTCAATGCTTCATCGGCATGTTTGTCCATATTGAGTTCAGAGGCGATAATAGCTGCCAGTTTTTGATCCTTAGCAATTACAAAGGTAACTCTACGATTGAATAGAGGTCCTGGCCGTCTTACACCGTATGCTTGGGCAACTTTACGATCAGTATCAGAAAGTAATGGGTAGTCAAAGTCATGCTTGTCCGAGAATTTCTTCTGTTTTTCAATCTTATCTGCACTTATGCCGATGCGAATTGCATCGTACTTAGAGAACTCACTGGCTAGATCCCTAAAGTGGCAGCTTTCTGCCGTACAACCACTTGTCATCGCCTTGGGATAGAAAAAGAGTACGACCGGCCCGCGGGCTAATTGGGCTGAAAGCGTGAGCATTGTCCCATCTTCGCGTGGTAAGGTAAAATCAGGGGCTGTATCACCAATTTTCATATTGATTAGTCTAGGTGGTTACTCTAGGGGGTGAGGACCACCTTACCAAAATTCTTTCCCAGCTGGAGCTGCTGGTGAGCCCGTCCAACCTCGTCAAAGGTATAGGTAGAGTCAATAATTGGGTCAATAGTGCCTTTGGACCACATTAACGCTAACTCTGTCAATCCTTCGTTGATCTGCTTTGAATCATCCCATAGGTGCCCTAGGTTGATCCCAAAAACCCCCTTGTTGGAGTTCATCAGTGCCAAAGGGTGGAAGATCGGAGTCTTGACTAGAGTACCGGGCAGAGTCTTAATAGCCGAGAGTCGTGAATTTGCATTTGCAGCTGCAAACCCAAAGCAGAACAGTCGTCCTAGTGGCGCCAGACATCGATAAGATTTTCTAAAAGATCTGCCACCTTGGGCATCTAGGACTACATCTACTCCTCGGCCTTCAGTGAAATGCATCGTTTCACGTTCGAAGTCCTGTGTGCGATAGTCGATTGCAAAGTCAATGCCCTGCTCTTTTAGCCTATCATGCTTCTTGCGCGATGCGGTTCCAATAACAATCGCTCCAAGACTTTTAGCTAGCTGCAATGCTGCAAGTCCTACACCACCTCCGGAAGAGTGGATTAAGACGGTGTCTCCTTCGCGTATTGAAGCAAGCCGAATAAGCATAAGATAAGCAGTAAGATAGGCAACGGGTATTGCGGCTGCACTCTTTAGGTCTGCGTCGGCATGAATCTTGACGGCTTGGGCAACCGGAACGCATACAATTTGGGAGTAACCACCGAACCTAGTAACCGACATTACCTTGTCACCTAGCGAAAATTCACTAACTCCACTTCCCAATTGGCTTACTGTACCTGCGACTTCGTATCCAACAACTAGTGGGGCTGGTGGCGCATCCGGATATAAGCCTGCTCGTGCCGAAAGGTCGGCAAAGTTGACACCCGCGCCAGCAACTTGGATTTGTATCTCACCTGGTCCTGGAGTTGGCTCAGGCATCTCACGCAATTCAAAAACCGAAATATCTCCGTATCTTGGGATCCAAATTTGTTTCATCGCTAGTTTCTCCTTGAAATTATTACTTAGGTTGGCAGGCAACGCTAAGGACCCACCGCAAGCCTAATTCAGTAGCAAAAAGCTACCTGAACTGTGCAACGAACGAAAATTGTGTCGATTAGTTCTTTTTGATGCCCTTGGAGGCAAGCGGTTTCTAGCTTGCTCAAAGCTACAATAGATCGACTACAATATTGAACGGAGAGGTGCGAGAGTGGCCGAATCGGACTCACTGCTAATGAGTTGACCGGGGGAACCTGGTCCCAGGGTTCAAATCCCTGTCTCTCCGCTGTTGCTCAAGTGCCTTGTGAACCTCATTTAAGTGTGGCACAATTGTGGCTATGAGTACCGAATCACTGCGAACAGTGAGGGACCGCTTTTCTGAGTTTGTCGACAGGGTTGAGCACAATCACGAGCGCGTTATCGTTACCAAGAATGGGCACGCGGCAGCGGTTCTTGTCAGCCCCGAGGATCTCGAGTCGCTTGAAGAGACTCTTGCTATCCTCTCCGACCCTGCGACGATGGAAGGAGTTCGCCGGGCGGAAACGGAGATCGAGAAGGGTCGCTATACCGAAGGAGTTGAAGCCGTCAGGGCCTTGCGTGGTAAGAAATAGGGTTTACACTCTGCGCGTTTCTGCATCCGCTAGCCGTCAGATCTCAGAGGAGTTGCCAGAGGCCGTTGCCACTGCGGTTATCGAATTCATCACAGGCCCTCTTACGCAAAATCCTATCCAGGTCGGCGCACCACTCCAACGCGAACTTGCCGGTAAACACGCGGCGAGGCGCGGTACTTTTCGAATAATATACAGTATCGACGAGTCCGACCACGCTGTCATAGTTGAATGGATTATGGCAAGATCCGACGTTTATCGGCGGCGGTGAAGCGTCCCGCGAGAAGGGAGAACTCAAATCCCTGCCTCTCCGCCAAGAAGGTTGCTATCATTATGCCAGATCTGCTATCATTGATGGCGTGAAGCAGATAATCACCCGTGTCGACGACGATCTTGCTTTGCGACTCAAGGAAAGAGCGTCACGATCTGGCGAATCTGTTAATTCGTACGTAAACAGGCTTTTGCGGGTCGCCGTTGTAGGCTCAGAGGGGCCACGCCAGATATGGAAAGCCGCTGCTATTGCCTCGGGACTCTTAGTTGGTGGACGACCTCGCTCTACACGCCTACAAAGGAAGTCTTTTGAGTTCACAACCACCACCAAGGGGGATGCACCGGCGGAGTACGTAAAGACGCTTCTTATCGAATCACGAGGTACGCGCTGATTCTATTCGCTGACACTAGCGTAATTGCGAAACTCTATGTCGAAGATGAAAGCCACGTAGAATGGGTTGCCCGCATCGTGTTCGACTCTCCCGACCCAGTTGTGATCTCAGAGATCGTGGACGTAGAGATTGCGAACGTACTGTACAAAGCAAACCGTGATGGACGGATCGACGCGCAGGGTTTGGGGGAACGTCTTGATGCCTATCGAAATCATAGCGCCGACGATGGTCCAATCGGTGTTGCACCGCTTAGTCGGGACATCCTAGACCGCGCATGTCGTATCGTATTGGATACTGATGTTAATACTTTGGATGCTATCCACATCGCGTCGGCGCAGCTACTCAACGAGGCGACCGATGAGGATGTTGTGTTCCTTTCACTCGACAAGAAACAAGCAGTCGCAGCCGAGCAAGCAGGCTTACGCGTATTCGCGATCCCGAAAGAGACAGTCTGAAGAAAACACAGCTATAAAGAAAGATTGATAGTTACAATTCTTGTTCTTCATCGGGTCTTAGATCTTTGAAAAAGAAGTAGTACATGATTGCGTTGATGAATTGGAGCAATCCGCCAAGCTCGAGTGGCAGTTCCAGAGAGATGTTGTCAAAAAGATAACCTGCCAAGACAGGGCTTCCTGCCATTGCGGCTTGCGCTGGTAGATTGGAAAGCGCAGCAACGCTACTACGTTCATCAGGGTCGGCAACAGCTAATACGTATGATTGGCGAAGCGGCATTCCGATCCTCTGGGCGAACATTCGCACCACATAGATCAGACCTGCCAACCAGAAGAACGGTGACAACGCTAGTGGAATTAGTAGTAGCGATTGGATTAGTCGCACTGCCGTAACCGTTTTGACTGTATGAAAACGCCTAGCAAGTGGAGCCGCCACAACGGCTGAACCCAGGGTAATTACGTTAGTTATTGAATAGAGAATTCCGATGGTTCCAGGGCCAACTCCGTAACGGCGATAGAGCCAGTAGGTTACAAATGGCCCAAACATTCCCACCGCCAAACCGTTTACTGTGTTTGTAGCCCACAGCCTAAGCAACACAGGTAGTGACTTGCGAGGAAAAATACGGTGAGACCGAGTAGCTCGGGAGCGTTGCGCAATGGTCTTGTCCTCAGATAATAATATTGCGACAATCCCGGCAATGGTTCCTAGAACTCCTATTGTAATAAAGCAAGGGCGGTAGTCTGAAAGTGCCTGTCCATGTGAGATGTGCCCAGGGGAGAGTAAGACAGCCATAAGCCCACCTAACAGTGCGCCAAAACTCGAAGCAAAGGAAAGCCTCCCAAATGCGTCGTTGCGCCACTTTGAAATTATATTATCCGTCACATAGGCCGATTCTGCAGGCTGATATGGACCCACCTGACCGGCACCAGCACCTGCGCCCCGACCAACTCCTCCTATCGCAGCTCCAGCAAAAAGAATCCAATTGCTGGTTACAGTTGCAAACAATCCTCCTGCGATAGTGACTAAGAATGGGACGAATATCAGAAATGGCTTGCGCCCAATTCGGTCAGAAGCTAGTCCAACACTGCTCGAAATAACTAGTGCAACAAGTGCACCGGTAAGGAAAAGTTCACCGAGGCGAAGTCCAGAATATCCCAGTCGAGCCAGATACAAAGGTATGGCTATTGCAGCCAATGCACGAGAAGCGCTCATTGAGATTCGGGCTAAGAAAACTAATCTTAGATTACGGCTACTCCATGAAGGGAGGAACCAGTTAGTGAGGCGACCTGATTGCAAGCCGTCAGTTTAACGTAATTTATACATCACTTGAAAACTTCTGCTTTACGGCCAGGTGGTTCCTTGTGAAAAGTCACTTGAAACTACTGAACTCAATCCACTTACAATTGCGCTATTACTGGTAACAATACCTAGTTCGCGATTGTAGTAGAGGCTGGCGTCTGAGAAGTTCTCTGATCCGACGAATGCTTGAGAATTGTCGGCAACTATGACTTTGGCATGTATGTACAAGTTGGCGCTGTAAGCATAAGTAGCTATATGAACTCCACTTTGAGCCAACTCATTGAATGCACTGTCCCATTCGCTCTGATCGGTCATCGCAATTTGAACATTGACTCCTCGTTGAGCAGCAGCTTCAAGGGCGCTAATTACATACGGGCTAGCCATCTCTTCGTTTTCTATGAGCAGTGATTGTTTAGCAGAATTGATTAGAGCAACAGTTGCTGGTTCGGAGCCAGGACTCCACAGCAAATCGTTACCGCTTGGCGCGCTGGTGGGCAGTCCTCCCCCAAAATCGCTTAGAAAAGTTGATGTAATTGCAGCTACGTCGTCAGGTTGAGTGTCTACTACAACGAAGTCTCTTGAAGTGGAGTAGTACTGAGGTGTGAAATTTCCAGTCATAATCCAACAAGTCGATCCATCCACGCATAGAGTTTTCTGGTGAAAGGTAGTGCTTTGGTTTGCCCAGGCTACCATAACTCCATTGGCTGATAGATAGTTGTAAGCAGCTTGGTTGGAACTTTGTTCAAAATGCTGATCGAGAAGAACTTTGACGCTTACGCCACGAGCCGCAGCAGCTACAAGATCTCCTTCTATTGTTGTATCGCTAAGCTCATACATCACCAGTTCTAAAGTGGACCTGGCTCCGCTGATTGCGCTGTTGACCCAACTGTATCCCGCTGCTGGTTCCGTCATTAGATTAATGGACCCTGTCGCTGGCTGATTGGCCAACATTGGGGCGGGAGCGAATCCCACGATTGGACTAACCAAAGGAGTAGATCCCAGAGACCCAACAAACTGCGCGTCACCAAAAGCAAATACCCCACCATCACTTGCAACCATCCAATACCCTGATCCGCTAGGAGTAACCACCATGCCTATAATTGGCTTGACAAGACTGGAAATTACCGAGTTAGTTCCACCCGAAGCAACTCCAGGGTTGATCTGTCCAGTCGATCCATAAAATTGCGCGTCTCCAAATGCAAAAACTCCTCCATCGGCTGCTACAAACCAGTAACCTTTGCCAGTTGCACTAGGCGCTATAGCAACTGCTGGAGCATTTAGGGGTTCGACCGAGTTAGTTCCGCCCGGGGCCAGTCCAGGGTTGATCTGTCCAGGTGATCCATAAAACTTAGCATCCCCGTAGGAAAACACTCCGCCATCAGAGCCGAGCAGCCAGTACCCTTGGCCATCCGAGGTGGCCACCATATTCACAATCGTCCCGGCCAGAGTTAGATTCGACTCTTGGGGGGAGCCATAATTTACCGCATCACCAGCAGTTATGATCTGTCCTAAGTTAGTAGCCATCCAGTACCCTTTTCCATCGTGAGTAGATGCAATTGAGACTACTGAAGTACCCGAAATAGGAGTGCCCGAAAGCCTATAAGTTTGAGCATTGCCAAATCCTTGAACAAATCCAAGGCTATTGGCTACCCAGTAACCACCAGTCGGTGTCGAAGCAATTGCCGTGGCTGAACCCAATGAGTTCGCAGACCCATAAACTTGGGCAGAGCCGCAGTTGTATACGTTACCCAGTCCATCGACCATCCAGTATCCTGGGCCACTGGCCGAGGTCGGGGCGAGACCCAATGAGCAGCCAGAATTGACGGTGGAATTGAAACTGGTAGCGGCGCTGGAAATGGCACCGGAACTGGAACCCGAAGCGGAACTGGAACCTGAAGCGGAACTGGAACCTGAAGCGGAACTGGAAGTGGCGAGCCCCACATGGCGTGCTTCGGTGGGTCCCTTTGCAGCCATGCTAGGAATTACAGTGACAGCCATTACTACTAGAACATTGGATATTCGGTGCATGGTATCACCATACACTTTAGGTGTGACAAGAGAGCCCCGTGATCTAGAGGGACATCACGGTACCTAAGGACCCCGCCGGTTAGACCGGGTACCTGCTGGGGGACAGGCATAGCCAGCCTGCCGGCGGGGACGGTGTGAGACTGGACATACATGAGTGCATGCCACAATGCCATCCCCACGTGGAATATGCCTCGTGGGTTATCTTGTCACAAATCCATTACCAAGTGTGAACTTTCACAAGATATTTTCTCAAATACTTCATCTTGTTCAGTTTGTAAGGAACAAACCAGTTTGGTGCTGTACCACATATAACGTCTATTGCTCGCGATTTATTTCCGGTATGGTATCTTTTTTGAGGTTTCGGTCAAAATTATTTTCCCTTGGAAAAATATTCTGATCGTCCAAGCAACATTCGACTCACAAGTGCTCGACTCGCCAGCACGAGACTTGCTAGTTCAGATCGAGTTCGCCAACTACTTTTTCCAATATCTCGCTTGCTTGGGTAGCCAGCGCTTCGAGGAGCGGATTATCCATCATTTCACGAGGGTTTACGATCGAAACCCTGGTTGAGTTTTCCGCTAAGCTCTCTAGTACAACATTACACGGGAGTAGTAGGGCAACAGAAGGATCAATTTCAAGTGCCTGGTTAGCAAAAACCGGATTACAAGCACCGAGGATTTTTAGCGGGGTACGATCTACCTGAATTTTCTCTTTGAGAATCTTGGATACATTGATCTCAGTCAGAACTCCAAAGCCATTGTTGGAAAGAACTTCACGTACTTTATTTTCTGTTTGCTCAATTGTTTTCGGGAGTGTTATTTCGTAAGCGCCCAAAATAATCCTTTCAAATGCTTGTTTTATTAGCTCAAACGGCTGATTCTGCGAGCGACTTCTTGACCTCTTCCATATCGAGCTTTCGAATCTTGGAGATAAGGTCTTCGAGAGCTGCCGCCGGGAGTGCTCCAGGTTGAGAATAGAGCACTATACCTTCTCGGAATGCGATCAAGGTAGGGATAGACATAATGGAGAAACTTCCTGCGAGTTCTGGTTGGTCCTCGGTGTCGACCTTGCCAAAAATAATATCGTTATGAGATTCAGAAACACTTTCAAATATAGGGGCGAACTGTCGGCACGGGCCACACCAACTGGCCCAGAAGTCAACCAACACAATGTCGTTGCTCTGTATAGTTTCTTGGAAGTTATCTTTGGTTAAGGTGGTAGTTGACATCGGTGCTCCTTAGCATTTGAAATAGCTGAGTTAATTCTCACTCATGCTTTATGGCACGTATAACACGATTTGATGGTTAGGTATTCCGTAGGCCCAAGCTGCCAGTCCAGCCGCGCCTTCCTAGCTTGGCAGCCTAACCACTTGCCAAACTATTCCAGCCCAGGAGACCTTTTTGGTGAAAGCCGCGTGGCTCCAGGGGAAATCTGGGAGAGCCTAGTCAATTTCACTTCGAGGTTGCGGCAAACTAGCAGGGGCGCGTCAATTCAACAGTAAAACTGATTGACTTATCAGTTTACCTTTGGTAACCTAAGTCCGTGGGTGGTTAGCTCAGCTATATATTAGCGCCTACCTGCACGATGTTCAGAGTCTTGACTTGGGTAGGGAAAGTCAAAACTCATAGTCCGGCCAATAAATATCCTAGTCCTGAGGGGGATTACATGAAGAAAAACTTAGTTTCGAAGTTGATACCAGGGAAAGGCCAAGGATCTTTGGCTAGAAAGCGCAACCTTATACCTCGCTGTCTTGTCTTGCTAGTCGGTAGTGCAATTGTTGTTGGAGCATGCACGAATCCGGGCGATACAGGGGGCGCAACAGCTTCGGCTGGCACCCCAACGGGCTATGTCGCCAACTTTGGATCTGGAACGGTAACCCCAATTGACACAGCAAATAATACTGCGCTTGCTTCAATTGCAGTTGGGAGAGGGCCTTTTGCTGTTGCGATTACTCCCGATGGCAAGTATGCATACGTGACTGACAAACTCGACGGAACCGTATCTGTTATCGACACTTCAACAAATACCAATACAGGCACCACTATCAAAGTAGGAAACCTACCGTTTGGTATTGCAATGTGTCCCAACGGAAATGCTTATGTAGCCAACTTCGGGTCTGGCACAGTATCGGTAATTGATACCTCTACAAATAAAGTAGTCAGTACGATAAATTCTGGTTTATTCCCACTTGGGGTTGCATGTAGTCCCGATGGCAAGACCGTTTACATTGCTAATTTTGGCGGAAACTTAGTTGGACCTTTCCCGACTCTTCCTTTCGTACAGGGATCAATTATCCCAATCAATACAAGTACTAATACGGCGGGAACTCCGATCAAGGTTGGTCTTGGCCCCTATGCTGTATGTTTTTCGCCTGATTCATCCACTGCGTACGTTCCCAATGCGGGTTCTTCCAACGTGAGCGTGATAAATGTAGCGACCGGAAAGATTAACGAAACAATTGGCGTAGGCCTAGTTCCAATTGGTTGCGGTATGTCTCCAGATGGTTCACTACTACTCGTGGCAAATGCGTTTTCTAATTCGGTCAGCTTTATCAACACTACAAGCAACAACGTCGAAGCAACCGTATCGGTGGGAGCCAACCCAGAAGGAATTGCATTCACCCCCGATGGTAAGACTGCCTATGTTGATAATTTTGATATTCCGAACCTAACCGGTTCTAACGTAAGTGTCATAAATATCGCTAAGCAAAAAGTTGTTTCGACTATTGCTGCAATGGTAGATCCCGAAAACATTGCAATGGATGCAAATCCGTAGAGTTATTTTGGTTAGTTAGCCCGCTATAGGGGGAGCGGGCTAACAGCTAGAAATAGTGGCGTGTCACCTTACCGTCAGCCTAACAACCTGAAGGTGAAGTGGGATAACAACTCTCAGGTCAATCGCGTTTGGCTATAACTAATGGTCTAAGTGGAGTCTTGACAATTGCCGATACAAAAAACTTGATTAACCGGGTCATTGGCTTGGCGAGCACCAGGCAGATCGCAGCACCTAACAGTAAGCCTGCGACCACGTCTGACGGGTAGTGTGCACCAACATAGACTCGGGCAAAGCCAAGTACTAGCCCCACAACTGTTGCGATCCACGCAAGCCGCTTCGAAACTAGCCACATTCCAGCGATGACGGTCCCCGCTACTACAGCGTGATCCGATGGGAACGTATAGTCGTGGGCCTTTGCAACCAGTACTTCGACGTGAGGCATGGTGTAATAAGGGCGGACTCTCTTTACCAAATGGGCGACGATTTGATTTGCTCCTAGAGAGATAAAGCACGCAACACCAACCCATAGCGCCTTGGAGACTGCTAGCACAGGATCTTGTGCTTTTCGAGAGATCCAGCAACCGATAATAAGGATTACACCAAGGATGGTAACCCCTATCCAAAGCGCAAAAGGGGCTGCAACCGAGTGCAGCCAGGCGGTAGAGCGAGCAAAGTGATTTACGTCTAGGTAAAGTCTCTGGTCTAATGAGTGTGGGTGGTAAGTCACCGTCAAAGTTTATCTACTGGCCCGCCAGATATCCGTCATAGCAGCGATTAGCTGCTATGCATACCTGCGATGCAACGTCCAGCCCGCTAGAATTAGCTGCTATGCATCCCTGCGATGCAGCGTCCAACCCGCTAAAACCAGAGCCACTGCTGCCCAAGCACAAAAAACTAAGAATCCTGTCCAAGGCCCCAACAGATGGCCAGCTCCATCACGAACAACCGAAGTAACTACTAGACCTGCTTCACTTGGTAAAAACTTCCCAATGTCATAAGACCACGGAGATGGAAGCGCATTAACTATTCCTGGCAGCACAAGAATCATTCCAACAAAGCAAGTAATTCCACCAGCAGTGTGACGCACAAGTGTGCCGAGTCCCAGCGCAAGCAGCCCTCCAACTGTCAGATAAAGAGTGCTGCCAATAATTGAGCGCAGAACTCCTGGCGAAGTTATGGATGCGCCAGCGCCAACTTGAGTAAAAATTGCTTGGCCGACTGCAAATGCAATAAGTATTGCAATGAGACATGTTATGAACGTAACCACTGCAAAAACGATAGCCTTGGCGGCCAATACGAGATTCCGTTGCGGTCTAGCAGTAAAGGTAGCCCTAATCGTCCCGCTTGAATACTCTGAGGTGATAACCAATACGCCCAGAACCCCAATTGCGAGTTGAGCTAAGAAGATCCCCGTTAGGCTTCGAGCTGTTGGGTCAAAAATCAATCTTTCGGCAAGTGGTCGTTGGTTCCAACGACTTACAATTGCTTGACAGATGACAACACTGAGCACGATGGTTATTCCGTTGGCGACAATAAGGCTCCAAAGTGATGATTTGACTGATCTGAACTTCGTCCATTCAGATCTAAGAAGATCAGGGAAAGCACTAGATGCTTGTTTGGAATCGGTATTTGATGAATTCGATGTAATAGTAGTTGTGGTCATATTTATATTATCTTCTTTCAATGCAACCTAGGTAATCACAAAATTAGTTCGACGCATGCACGGCTTGCGTGCTAATCACAGATTGAAATTCAACATCCTCCTGGGTAAGTTCCATATATGCAGATTCGAGAGACGGTTCATGCAAATATAATTCGTGTAGAACTAATGAATTTGAAGCAGCCAACTCCCCAACTTGCGGACAATTCATATTTGTTACTTCAAGCGAGCCGTCATCTCTTGCTTTTACAGACGCGCCGTTCTGACGCAATATATCTTGTAAAGACGAAGAATCAGGAGTTTTGACTATTACAAAGCTCTGGGTACTTCTACCTATGAACTGATCGATTGGAGCAGAGTCAATTAGTCTGCCTCGGCCAATTACTACAACGCTATCTGCGGTTAGCGCCATCTCACTCATTAGATGACTTGAAACTAGGACAGTTCGTCCTTGGCTAGCCAAAGACTTTAAAAAGTTTCTCACCCATAAGATCCCTTCCGGATCCAAGCCGTTTACTGGTTCATCAAAAAGTAATATTCCTGGGTCACCCAACAAAGCACTAGCTATCCCTAGGCGTTGCCCCATACCCATGGAAAAAGTCCCGGCCTTTTTGCGCGCAACAGATGACAGTCCAACCAACTCCAGTACTTCGTCGACTCGTTTAGGTGGAATATGGTTACTCTGAGCCAAGTACAACAAGTGGTTATATGCACTTCGCCCCCCATGGAAAGCTCTTGCGTCTAAGAGCGCCCCAACCTCATATAACGGGTTGGTCAACTTTGCAAAGGGTCTGCCATTAATTAGCGCCTGGCCCGCATCAGGCCAATCTAATCCCATGATTATTCGCATTGTTGTGGACTTTCCCGAACCGTTGGGTCCAAGGAATCCAGTTATCTGTCCGGGTTGAACTTGGAAGGAAAGCCCATCTATCGCCTTAGTGTTGCCAAAGCTCTTGGATAGGTTTGATACGTCAATCATCTGGATCCTCCTCGGAGCCTTGCTTTCTGATTTACTAGTTTTGCACTAAGGGAAGCTTTTTGCAGATCGCCCTGGACATTTTCTGACGGTCCATTACAATTTTAGAGATCAATTAGCTGTAAATAAATATTGAGAGTGCGATGTCAGTTCCCAGTTCAGACCCTAAAGCCCATAACAGAGCCTATCCACCAGACGACTTAGCGCGACCCGTGGATACTGGCCGAGGGGCTGGCACGGCTTCGACGACGCCTGACCACCCATCAGATCGGTCACGATTTCGGCTCAAAGTCCGCTCTATTTTGGTGCTTGTTGTACTGCTGCCGTTGATAGCAACGGGGATCTTGACTGGGATGGCGGCATATACCCAGTGGAACAATCGCCAAGGCGCTCGGGCCGCTGCACTTGATGCACAACAGTTGGAAAGGGTCGCATTTGCCAGGGCCAAGGTAAATGACATTCGGGTACCGGCAATGGCAGTATCGTTCGCTGCTCAAATTGGTGTAGATGAAACCGAGCTAGGTCAACTTCTCCACCTAAATTTTCCCAACTATTTGAAGACAGGCAAAGCTTCCATACAGAGCGATCCTGTTTTCGTTTCTACTCCTAGGTTGCGGGCTGATACTAATGAGCTTTATTCGATACTGCCGAAGATTCCAATTGACGCAATATCGTTCAACGATGTAAAGACATTCATGACAAAGTATGCCCAAGATATTGATAATCTATGGTACGCAGATTTTGCAAAACTGCAAGATAATATTAAGACTTGGCAGCCTCCCGGGTCATTTTCGATCCATCTGGATGCATTACGTCAAACCTATGTTGCATTTCTCAATGGTGGCAATGAAATAGAAGGGGCGATCTACGTCAATGAAGGCGAGGAAGGAGCGCCAGCTAAGCTTGAGCTAATACAGGCAGCAGGGACTTTTGCTAGCGCCGCTTCGGAATTTCAGAACAACCTGGGTCCCCTGGGAAACAAAGCGTGGCAAGAACTCAAAGCAAGCCAAGCAAGCAAGAGCTTTAATTTCACGATTGCCCAAGGTATCTACACGGCTCTATATGGGGGCCAACCCGCTTTTGCTTCGAATGTCTCTCTCGCAGGACAGGCAATGCGCAATGGCCTTACATATCTGGACAAGCTAAGTAGCTTGGTCCGCTCAGCATCCTTAGACCTTTTCAATGTAGCTAACTCTCAAGCGGCTAGTGCATCTAACCAGTTTATTAGTGAAGTTGTTTTGCTTTTTGTTCTGTTGGTCATAAGTATAGGCGGAATCATTTTTGCCGGAAGAACGCTTACTAAACCCCTCAAAGGCTTGTCGGATGCTGCGCAGCGCGTGCATTCAGGTGAGTTCAACCTCGAAAAGCTTGCCGAGACCGGACCTCAAGAGGTTGCTCTTACGACAATTGCATTTAATGAGATGACGTCTACGTTGAAAGCCGTGGAGACGACTACGATGGCTCTTGCTGCCGAGGATATAAGCCATCCCGACTTACAAGTTCCCTTGCCCGGTAAGACCGGCGAGGCGTTGCAAGCCACGGTTGATCACTTGGCTTCGGTAATACGTGAACGCGAACTTCAACGCAAGCAACTCCATGAAGCGGCTACCCATGACCGTCTTACGGGATTGCTCAACCGCGCTGCTGTGCTTGATTATCTTGATCATGACGTGAGTAGGCGTAGGAATCAAGGGGAAACCGTTGCGGTGCTTTTTGTTGATCTCGATGGGCTGAAGCCTTTTAACGATACTTACGGGCATGAAGCTGGCGATGCCGCTATCAAAGCAACGGCAAATGCACTTGTAGAAGCAACTGGGGATTGTGACGTAATCGGCCGTCTTGGAGGCGATGAGTTTCTCCTAGTACTCTGTGCAGATCACAGCGCCCAAAGCCAGGAAGTATCTGATCGAATTAGCAAAGCAGTATCTTCTCGCTCAATCGTGGCACGAGACAAAACTATATCTCTAAGTGCGTCAATCGGTGTAGCACTAACTCAGTGTGGGGCAGAAACAGATCCAATGGAACTGGTAAAGCAAGCTGATGAAGCTATGTATGAGGCCAAGCGGGCGGCGAGAATGACGAGAGATCAGATGCTGGAGGCGAGTTCCTACTCTAAAGCGCAAAAAGCCTAAAAATGTCGTGGCATGGAGTCGCGATGGATGGCAAGTGTTGTGTGGATGGGTGCCGGGCCTTGTGGATGGGTGCCGAAGAGCGGCAAGTGTTGTGTGGATGGGTGCCGGGCCTTGTGGTTGGGTGCCGAAGAGCGGCAAGTGTTGTGTGGATGGGTGCCGGGCCTTGTGGTTGGGTGCCGAGGGTTTTTAGGAGAAAAACAATCCTGCAACGTCGTGCAGCAGTTTGGGATCTACCGTCTTTGGCTGTGCGATGGCTTGAGCAAGTGGAACTCTGATAATAGAGCCAGCTTCAAGGGCAACCATTGTGTTAGCTGCTCGATCATGGACTGCATCGATCGCGGCGACTCCAAATCTTGTTGCAAGAACTCGGTCGAAGGCCGTTGGCGTACCCCCCCTTTGAATGTGGCCCAAGATAGTTACACGGGACTCCATTCCTGTCCTTTGTTCGATTTCAGCGGCTAATAAGGCCCCAATCCCACCTAGTCGAACGTGACCGAACTGATCAAGTCCTGATGCGACAGTTTGCATAGTACCATCTTTAGGGATTGCTCCTTCAGCGATAACTACGACTGAGGCATAGCGGCCTTTCTTGTGCCTCTCAGTCAATTTCGTACAGATTTCTCCAATGTCAAAAGGTTCTTCCGGAATGAGGATCTCAGCGGCCCCACCTGCAATCCCAGCGTAAGTTGCAATCCAGCCAGCATGGCGACCCATAACCTCACAGACTATAACTCGGTCATGGGACTCTGCCGTAGTATGCAGACGGTCAATTGCATCTGTGGCGATCTGGACGGCAGTATGGAAACCAAAAGTTACTTCGGTGGCAGCCAGGTCATTATCAATAGTTTTCGGAACTCCTACAATAATAGGTAGTTCATTCTCTATATCGTGTAGAGATAGTTCGTGCGCTACCCCGAGAGTATCATCTCCACCAATAACAATCAGCCCATCGAGATTTCGAGAACGTATTGTTTCTTTTACTTTTTCTATTCCACCTTCAAGCTTGAGAGGGTTAGTTCTGGATGTACCAAGTATTGTTCCTCCCTTAGGAAGGATCCCTCGACAGCTCTCAACGTCAAGCTCAATGGCGTCGTTGTCAATAAGACCCCTCCAACCATCTCGAAATCCTGTGAGTAGATCTCCGTATTGGATCTGGCCTTTACGGACCACGGCCCGGATAACTGCATTTAGGCCGGGACAATCACCCCCACCAGTTAGAAGTCCAATTTGCATCTCGTTATCTGTTTTTGTGGAGCATTCGCATGTCTAACAAACTTACCTGATAATCAAGCAAAGGATTTGGCAGAGATCTTCCTGGGCCTCACAATATCTGATGCATGGACTTCCTGGGCCTTGGGTCTTGAAATATGTCCCATCGGACTTCCTGGGCCTTGGGTCTTGAAATATGTTCCATCGGACTTCCTGGGCCTTGGGTCTTGAAATATGTTCCATCGGACTTCCTGGGCCTCACAATATCTGATGCATGGACTTCCTGGGCCTCACTAGAATGTGTAGCGAAGATTAGGGTAGTCTTTCAAGTTGAATGTTGCTTCACCGGACCTTTTAGTGTTCGGTCGTTTAATGGCAGCCTACCAGCGCTCGTAGCTCAATTGGACAGAGCATCTGACTACGGATCAGAAGGTTGGGGGTTCGAATCCCTCCGAGCGCGCAAGGTATATCAGGTAAGGGGGCAAGCTAATAACCTCTCCGGTGTCCGCTATCGCATCTACTCCCGATGGAAAGGGTTACTGGGAGGTCGGCGAGAATGGCAGCGTTTATGCTTTTGGCGATGCTGGGTTCTATGGATCTGGAATAAACTTGAACGTAAACGGACCTGTTGTCTCCATTCAAGCAACCCCTGACGGAAAAGGATACATTCTGATAACTTCCAATGGCGGTGTTTACACCTTTGGCGATGCTACTTTCAAAGGTGCAGCCAGTTAACAAGCCGGTTCTTCTTGTTGCCGAGCCTCCCGAGAACACAAAGTCGGTCGGTAGTTTGTTGGGGTCTATTGTTGATTTATAGAAGCAAGCTTTTGTTGGAGACGATAAGTCAATGCCTCACGGGTTGTGTCCCAATCCGAGCGAATAATAGAGTACATTGCGCTATCACGATAGAGTTGTTCTTCACCACGTACCTGTGACGGTTGCCAACTTCGTAATACGCCTTCGAAATGTGCTCCCAGCCCCTCAATTGCTCTTCTTGCCTGAAGGTTACGGGAATCGGTCTTGATATCCACTCGCTCTACGGCCCAATTATCGAAGGCGTGATTCATCAAAAGTAATTTGGCTTCTAGATTGGCACCGCTGCCTTGGGCAAAAAGGGCGAGCCACGTCCCACCAATTTCGACAGCAAATGGCAATGTCGCGCCTTCGCGATACCGCAGGTTTAAATATCGAGTGACACCGATAACAACATTGTCCGCGATACTAACTTGGGCGAACGGCAATGTATCGCCCCTTTTACTAGCCTCGACCAAGGAACGAACATAAGCTTCAACACCAATGTATCCTTCAGGGACATTTGCATATTTATACGTACTTCGGTCGAACATGGATGCCGAAGTAAGTGAGTCAATATGTTTTTCGCTAAGTGGTTCTAGTCGGACTAGGATACCTGTCAAGGTTGGGATTTCGAGTAGCTGGTTCACAGGAAAAACTAGTAGTATTGCGTCCAGTTGGGATTAGATGGATAACTTCGACCGGCTGGTCCAAACCCAATTGCAGAAAGTAGGTTCAGCGTCATCGTGGTCAAAGGTCCTGTTACCCCAGGGAATGTTCCAGGAAGAAGCAATGGCGGAATCAAAGAAGCCTCCACTAATTTGGCAATCCAAAGATTGGTTCCAGAGGCAAATACCCCTGCACCACTTGGAGCAGTGTACCAAGTAACATCACTGTGGTCCGGATTGCCATTACATACGAGAGGTGAATGTGCAAAGATTTCAAGATTGGCTGGGCTCTTGACCTGAGGGTCATATCTGTCATATTCGCTGCCAACAACTCCTTTGAGTTTTGCACCTTGAGATAATTCCGTTCCAGAGTAAATCCAAGCCGAAGGGTTGGTAACAACCAGGTCTGCAAGCACTGGATTTGACTGATACATATCGCCAATTAGCGAGCTTTCGGGGTCGGCATCTGGAGGGTCTGGCCAGTTAGCAGTAATCAAAGAATTGTCCACTCCGTAATAAGGGTCTTCAGACGCTACTTTGTAACATATCTGATGGCGATTTGGTCCAATTGGTGAAGATCCCATTCTAATGCGTCTAAAACAAGCATTTGCCCCAAAAAAAGCCAAGTTTACTCCTGCGTCACGAGCAGCTGTCGCATTATCCCTCATCTGAACAGACCAGTATTCATCATGTCCCAAGCTAAGCAGAGCGCTGTGTTTCGTAAGTTGTGAAGGTGTTGCGGTGTGAAGATCAATATCGGTCCAATAGGTGACGTCAAGTCCATTCTTTTCCATAAGCAATAGAAGTGGAAATTCGTTGCCGATCAGATCGGCTGCACCACTTGCCCAGTTCCATGGATAGGGTCTGTCAAATGATACAACTCTAGAGCGGTTTGCAAAGGATTTGGAGTTTCCAGTATCACCATAATACAGACTATATCCTCCCCAGAGATTATAGGCTTGCCAAGTGGTTACGCTATTCATGAACAGGAAAGCTGCGGTTGAAGCATCGTTTCTTATCGTTATTGGGGTTACTTGTGCTTGGCCATCTGCTCCAATCATTTTTAGAAGGTATACGCCTGGAACCCACTCGGCAGTTATATCTATCGACAGAGATGGCTCCCAATGACACTCGACCATATTTATGCCAGGAGTGAAAGTTGGAGGTGGTTGCTGCCTGCCGGGTATTTCTTGAGAGGTCCAGATGAGCCTCCCACCAGTACCTCCATACCAGCCCATACGATATGCCTGAACGTAAAAACTTGGAGCTACCGTATTTACATAAAGTGATATTGTATCGCCTTGCACTGCGCTGACTTGGCTAGCAAATCCTTCGATGGCATGGGGAATGACTTTCCTTTCGATTACCATCCAACCAGTGGATCCCTGTAACGAGTTTTCTTTAGCCACCCATGTGGCAGTTGGAAGCGGCATCCCGTTTGCCATAGTGGTAGAAAACACTGCTGGCTCAGTTGTAGTCGGTACGTTATGGCGCTTTGGTGGAGTTGCTTTTGTTTTTCTGAGAGCGGGTCTAATAACTTGCGACCATGCTTCAAATCCTCCGGCTCCAACGATCGCGGCAGAAGTAAGTCCTATTGTGCTTTTCTTGAGTAAAGACCGACGAGTAACTGTATTGGGCGGCTTCTTTGCGCCACCAGGCTTGTTGTATTTAGCCAACCGATTTTCATTTTCTGACATGTGAAAACATATGATACAGGTAGCGAGCTAAATGCATATAGCGGGGTAACTTTCAAAAGGATTGGGATTTTTTCTTAGTACTTTCCGTACAGACCTACTCTCCACTACGGTTCGTCGAGCCTTTAGTCCACCCAGGCAATAATGTCGATATGGTCATTCGAAGTGGAAGAAAATGCTTTCATTATGTCAGCAGGGCTTGTCGCTTTTCGGGGAGACAAGCTAACAATGTCAAATTTGTATCCGTTGGGTTCTAGAAGATCGAGGAACTCTTCACCACTCATCCCCGAAGTGGATTTAAGGCTAGGCGGGGAGAACTCCATAAGTAGTATAGGGTGGCAACGCTTGATAGTAGCTTCTCCTCCTCTGAGCACGAGACCTTCAGCTCCTTCAACATCAATCTTCATCATATCGACTTGACGATCACCTATGATTTTGTCGAGTGTCTCACAGCGTACAAGAGTGCGAGTAGCTAATTCGGACGGGTCACCTAAGAAAGGAGTTACAAAGCCATTTGCTCCGGAGCTGGAATAAGTGAGAAATCCCGGCGAGTCGCTTAGCGCTACTGGATGCACCTCAGGTTGTGTTACGCCGTTCTTTGCAAGATTGAGTAATAGCAGAGACTGGTTTTGTGGTCCAGGTTCGAAAGCTATAACCTCCCCATCTGACCCCACAATACTTCCAGCCAAAGTGGCAAAGTACCCAAAGGAGGCACCCACATCCACAAATCTTTGTCCAGGTTTGAGGAGGTTGCGAATTTGGAAAGTCACATGAGGTTCGTACTCCCCATCTTGTCGAAGGTGAGAACCGATCGAAGTGTCGTTAGCCCCAACGTAGTAAGTAAGAGGGCCAACCTCTACTGGCTCTGGTGCACCAACAGCCCACTGATAAGTACTAAGAAGCCGATTGGTAAACTCAGGAGATGAGAGAAAAAAACCGACCAGTTCGCGCCTGGTCAATCTGCCACTATCGAGTAACGCTTCGTATCCGCGCTGTCCATGGGCCTCGGGTTCCCGTCCAAGGAGAAGCCGATAACACCATATAATATCGTTACTGGTGGCTAGAGAGTCATCGCCTGTTGATGCGGAGTTGGAACTTGGGGCCAAAAGCAGTTTGCGGACAATACGTCTTACTTGCATTAGGAAATCAGTTCTAGCATATCTTAGAACTCGCCGACTAAAATAGTCCCAAATCTTAGTCGATCAAGGTTGGGCTTTCGAATAAGCGCGGGCTTTCGAACACGGTTGGGCTTTCGAGTAGGTTGTTGCTTTGCAACTTCTAAACTGTACGCCCACAGAAATTAAGAAACCTAGTTTGCTCGTCACTGTCTGGAGCAGGTTCAATTTTGGGTGCAAAGCCGCCAGGCCTGCGAATTGCCTCGTCTATCGGCAGCAAGAACTCAAATGCTTTGGTTACTGCATCTGAATCTAATTTCTCATCTTGGCCAGTAGCTCTTGCAATATCCCACGTATGGACGAGAGTATCAGTACATAACAGCCGGCTTACTAGCGACTCAAAAGGTTGCTCACCAAACATACCGCTTATAGTTTTCGATGCTAACTGTGGATCGGCCAGGCTCGAAGAGATGGACTCTCTGGCCTCTTTCCAGTTGGAGATCAAATCTGGAGTGTCCGAATTGATGTTTTCAGGGGTAGAGCCTTCAAGGGAGGCATTTACTGCTCGATGAACATTGATTACATGAACAGCTATATCGCGAGCGCACCAATCTTCACAAGGAGACTTAGCTGACCATTTTTGGTCAGATATACCCAGTAGACGGCCTTCAAAATCATCTGCAATGGCTGTGTATCTCGTTAGGGTTTCAGACATTTTTTGAGTCTAACATTGGCGGAAGAATCTTCCTTAGTTTGAATCTTGCAATCTTGGAGTATTCTAAGATAAGCTCGCACTTATGTCACCGTTTTCAGGGCCGATCTATCAAGTAAAAGCCACGCTTTTTCGGGTACTAGGCCATCCAGCCAGGGTAAGGATTCTTGAGTTGTTGCGTGAAGGAGAGCTGTCGGTTGGCTCCTTGCAGGCCGAACTTGACTTAGACTCTGGTAGCACCTCGCAACACCTTCAAGCGTTGCGCAGAATCGGAATGGTTGATTCACGCAAAGAAGGCACCACTGTATTCTATCGTGTAGCGAATAAAAGGGTGTTTGACTTGCTCGCCGCCGGGCGAGATATTGTAGCAGCAAACCTATCGGATCAACAGAGCTTGCTCGGAGAACTCGATAGTTAATGAGCTTTGGAGCGCTTGTTGGCATAAGTATTGCTGTTCTTGGACTCGGCGGTATATCCGGATTTTATTTACCTTTCCTTCGGTTACCATTGTCGATTCAAGCCTTAGGTTCGTTTGGAATCGGAGTAGCTGGTTTAGCAATATTTGCAACTGGTAGTTCAACTGGTGCCAGTTTTACGAATGCTTTTCATCCAAGATTTGGGGTTGATCCTCTCAGTGGTTTGTTCTTGGCCATGTTATCCATCGTAGCTACTCCCGTACTTATCTTTTCTAAGGGTTATTACGACAGTTCTATTCGTTCACGTGCGATTGTCGTAATGAATTGTGCTTTCATATTGGCTCTAATTATGGTGATCTGTGCCCGTGATCCGGTATCACTACTTGGAGGTTGGGAGCTGATGACCGTGATTCCCGCCGCAATGATTTTGGTAGCTCATGATCGGGAAGCAAAAGCTCGTAGATCTGTATGGGTGTACTTGGGGGTAACTCATATCGGTGGGGCGGGAACCTGGATTGCGATTTTATTAATGGCACATGCAGGTGCAATTGGCGGCCACGTTGTCATGCAAAGTGGATCTGCTTTACAGATTGCTGTTGCGCTAGCCGCGCTTGTTGGTCTTGGTACCAAAGCAGGATTAATGCCTTTCCATATATGGCTGCCACGTGCTCATCCAATAGCTCCAGCGCCAGTGTCGGCTCTAATGAGCGGAGTAATGATCAAGATAAGTATCTACCTCCTCATCCGTATATTGATCGATTGGATCGGACCGCTACCAACTTGGATAGGCATTCTTGTACTAGCGCTTGGCGCACTTTCATCTGTCGCAGGTGTTACATACGCAATTTTTGAACACGAACTCAAGAGGCTCCTCGCAATGCACTCAATTGAAAATATTGGGATTATCACCTTGGGTATCGGGGCGTGTTTATTGTTACGTTCAAACTCTGAAATGTTGTGGGCATCGTTTGCTCTCGGTGCGGCTCTTTTTCACTCAATGAACCACGCAATTTTCAAATCACTCCTTTTCATGGGGGCTGGCACTTTTGAACGTTATATAGGTGCGCTAAATATAGATCATCTTGGAGGTTTATTACGCCGTCTTCCGATTGCTGGTGGGTGCTTCTTGGTTGGATCTATGGCAATAGCTGGCTTACCGCCTTTGAACGGATTTGCCTCGGAGTGGTTAACAATTCAGTCTCTAGTTCATCTATCTCGTTTTGGGAGTTTTATCGATTCGATAAGTGGAGCGATTGCTTTAGCATTGTTGGCAACAACCGCTGCACTTGCAGTATTTTGTTTTGTGAAGGTCATTGGTCTTGTGCTGCTAGGGAGTGCGCGCACCCACGACCCACCAGCATCCAGGCTGCCTTCAAGATCAATGGATATTTCGGTAGGATTTTTGGCGCTTTGTTGCGTAATTCTAGGTGCTATTCCCGGCGTTGTTTTCACAAGAATGGCTTCAATTGCTCCTTGGAACTTAGAGGTTAGGTCGCGTCTCGAACTTCATTTGCCAACGACGGGTTCTCTGCCAACTCTGTGGATCGTGGGGGTGTTAGCGTGTTTAACTGCTATCTTCTTGTTGCTGAGGGGTCATTCCAGCGCTGAATTAGCGCCAACATGGATTTGTGGACAAGACCAATCACCACGCCTTAGGTGGACAAGTGCTGGTTTTAGCAAGCCATTGAAAATGACTCTTGAGACGATATTACGACCAACGAGAGAGATAGCGTTTAGCGAACGGGGAAGCATCACACAAAAAGTAGCCTATTCTGGCCATCTTCCCCACCACTTTGAAACACATATTTATGCTCCCATCCATCGATTGATGCTCGCGGTTGCTAATACTATGAGGCGCATGCAAAGTGGAAGTCTAAGCACTTACGTTTTCTATTTGATTGGTCTTGTACTAGCAGCCCTCTTAGCGGTCCATGTTGGTTTAGTACGATGAGCAGCTATTCAGTGATATCGGGCATAATACAGCTCGTAGGTGGAATCTTACTCTGTCCACTTCTTCCAGGGTTGATTCAGAAAGTGAAAGCAATACTTCAGGGGCGCCAAGGACCTGATATTTTTCAGCCCTATAGAGAGCTTCGACGTTTATGGGGTAAGAGCACGGTAAAGGTTGAAGGTACCACCTTTATTTATCAGTTAGCCCCTTCGATTGCTTGCGCGGTTATGGTGATGGCAGTTCTAATTGTGCCGATTTCAAATGTTTCGCCGTCCTGGGGGATTGGCCACGATGCCTTTTTGCTAGTCGGCATTATTGCTCTAGGGCGATTTTTTATGATTGGCGCTGCTTGGGATACTCAAAATGGCTTTGGCTTGATGGGGGCGAGTCGAGATGGGACGATCTCAATCTTTGCCGAGGCAGCCCTTGTACTCTCTCTGACTGCGTGTGCCTTGGAAAGTGGGAGTAGTGATCTTCGGGTCATCATTCAATCTAGTGCTGGCGGAGGTGATTGGGCCAGCCCTGTCTTGCCGCTTGCACTGATGGCTTTTTGCCTCGTTGCCCTGGCAGAAGTAGGTAGGCAGCCGATTGATAATCCGGACACTCACCTGGAACTAACAATGATTCATGAAGGACCGCTTCTAGAATATGCGGGTCGCGACCTGGCTTACTTGCAGTGGAATGCGTCAGCTCGCCACTGGGTAGTGCTTACTCTAATGGTTGAAGTATTTCTGCCACATGCCAAAAGTACACTTTTACAGCTTGTTGCCTTACCGGTTGAGCTGATCATCCTATGTATCGTGATAGCAACCATTGAGACAGTCATTGTAAAGATGCGAGTACTTGTTGTACCTAGGTTGTTAGGTATTGGAACGCTGACCGCATTGATGGCGATCGTTGCTTGGAAAATGGCCCTATGAGCACGAAGGTATTGCTAGCAATAGTCTCATATTGGCTGGTGGACGGTCGATGATAGGACTGGCTGAATGGTTGATGGTTGGTTTCGGCCTCGGTGTTATTGCAGTGAGACGTCGGTCAACAGCGGTTACTTTAGCCACAGGTCAGGCTTTGGCCTTGGCCGGAATTGCGATATATCAAGCCCAGTCGATAAACGAAGCGATAGCCGCTGCAGCGCTTGGCATTAGGGCAGTAGCTTTAGCTACTCTACTTGTGTTGCTGGTTAGTCGTACGCGCGAAACTCGACCAGTCCGCGCGTCGGTCCCTCCAGCTATTCGTTGTGGCATTGCTGTTGCGATGGCTCTCTTACTGGTGTGGTTGGTTCCAATAGCGAATAAAAGCAGAATGGGCATCACTCAGGTGTCACTTTCACTTGTCGGTTTTGGAATGGTAATGGCTGCGACACGAAGAGCTACATTATTCCAAATACTTGGGATAATTTTTGTTGAAAATGGATTAGCGTTAGCCGCTCTCGGACTGACGAATGGATCATCGTTGATTATCGAATTAGGAGTTACTCTAGATCTATCCCTTATTGCGGTTGTCGCATCTGTTTTTCACGATCGAATTTTCGCGGAGTTTGGGGCGGGTGATATCTCAATGTTGAGTGACTTACGTGATTAGTAATTTGGTACTCTCGTATCTGGTCTTAGGTGTGCCTTTGCTGTTTGCAATGGTAATTATTGTCCTTCCCACTCAGGCAATTCCAAGTACTTCACGTATAGGCGCATTTTTATCGGGTCTGACCGCTATGTTTCTTTCAATATCGCTGCTATGTCACCCTAAGACCGAGTTGGTGGGGAAGTGGCTGATTCTGGACCCACTAGCGGGGCTTTTTGTCGCTATTATTGGAGCAGTTGGGACGGCAAGTATCTTGCTTAGCCCTTCATATCTTCGAGATACTAGCTCTAGTGTTGTCACGCTTGGCAATAGAGATAGAGTCTTTTTCTGTATCTTGTTCATATTCTTGGCGATGCTTTATGCGGTTCCATTGGCTGGCAACATTGGAGCTGCCTGGCTCCTAGTTGAAGGAACGACTGCAACGTCTGCTTTGTTGGTTGGTTTTAGCGGCAAACGACGCGCGTTGGAGGCAGCTTGGAAGTATCTAATCCTCACATCAGTAGGCATGGGTGTTGCACTTTTAGGCATCGCCTTACTCGCTGATAGCTCACACGGTGGAGGTCTTGGGGGACTGACTTGGAAAGCGCTCGGGACTTTTCGAACAAGTCATAGCGACGCGCTTATCGCTTTCGTTTTGGTCTTGGTGGGATTCGCCAGCAAGATTGGGTGGGCTCCGGTCCACAACTGGTTACCTGATGCGCACTCAGAGGCCTCTCCTCCCATCTCCGGTCTGCTATCAGCTGCACTTTTGCCTTCAGTCTTATTAGTTGCATGGAGATTTAGTGCTGCTGTGAGTTATGTCATTGGTACTAAAGCCGTTCACGAAGTCCTTATCGCATTCGGACTTGTTTCATTGACAATCGCCGTACCTTTCCTATGGCAACCACTGCCTTGGAAGCGCCTGCTCGCCTATTCAAGTTTAGAACATATGGGTATATTGGCACTCGGTATTGGTTTTGGAGGACCATTAGCGCTCGCCGGTGTGGTTATTCATATTGTAGGACATGCGATTGCAAAATCGCTTGGATTTTATTCTGCAACTCCACTGCTTGCCCATGATCCACGCTCTTCGAAACATTGTCCAAGTGGGATTGGGCGCAGCTGTCCAAAGCTTGGTGCGTCTATGGGCATATCGCTTGCAACTCTTAGTGGGCTTCCCCCCCTTCCACTTTTTGCAAGTGAGCTGCTTATCATGGCGGGAGGGTTTGAGACTGGCCATGGCGTAGTTGCTTCAATCGCCGCATTACTACTGGCTTTCGGATTTATCGGCCTTATACAGGCATTTCTAACAATTATCACTGGTGATAGCCATCATCACAACGCGGAGAGTTTAGTTAAAGTACGGGTGGCAGGAGTATTTCGGACTGGGATTGTATCCCTAGGGTTATTGCTTGGTCTCACTTATATTGCCTTCTTCTTGCCATCTAGTATATTAGTACACGATATAATCTATAGGATGCGTTGATGCCAGATGAGTAATACAAAGGTATCTACGTACCGTGAAAGAGTTGAATATCTAATTGGTAATAGCATGCGATTCGCCGGGCTCTATGGCACTGGCCAAGGCCAAAGTGTAGCTTCCGTATTTGTAGACCAATCTGGAAAGGCTATGTTGGAACTTTGTGAGGTTGTTGATGCAAAGGTTCCATCGATTGTCGATATAGTGCCAGCAGCTCAATGGGACGAGAGGGAAGCTCACGATCTTTATGGCATTGTATTTGAGGGTCATGAACCGTTGAGACCACTTGTCAACCATGATTCACGGTTGGAGAAGTGGACGGTGGCAACCACTGGGGGCGACGTGTACCAAGTTGCAGTTGGCCCTACACACGCAGGGATAATTGAATCTGGTCACTTTCGATTTCACGTTGTAGGAGATCGAATTCTTCACCTAGATACACGGTTATTCTATAAACACCGTGGCCTAGAAAAAGCTAGCGAGACGAAGGACCTAACTTCTGGAATCGAGTACGTCAAGCGTGCGTGTATGGCTTGCTCAGTTGCTAATGGCTTGTCTTATGCCCATGCTTGCGAAGTTATCTTGGGGCTAAGGCCTTCAATGGAGCTTCGCAGAGTACGGACGATCCTATTGGAGCTAGAGCGTCTCTGGAATCATCTCAACGATCTAGCTCAAGGTTGTGCAGGTGTTGGGATGGCTGTCGGGAATGCGGCATTTTGCTATTTAGTTGAGCAAGCTCGACAAATAAATAATAAAGTATCGGGTCACCGATTTCTTGCGGGTAGCATTAGGGTCGGGGCAAGCTCGATAAGTGTTGATTCGCAAGAACTCGAAGTGCTAAGTGGCCTTCTGTCTGAGATGAGAACATCTGTAGAAAGTCATTGGCGCGAACTTACTTTCAACTCATCGTTTCAAGATAGACTGCAAGGGGTGGGTATTTTGAACCGGGAAAAGGCGTTGAAGCTTGGAATTGTAGGACCTTGCGCCCGTGCAAGTGGAATCATACAAGACGCTCGAAATGGGTGCGATTGGCTTGCCTACGATGATTTTCAGCCTGTTCTAACCCGAGAGGGAAATGGAGACGTCAAATCTCGCTTTGAACAAAGAATCGAAGAGTTATGGCAAACTTTTGATCTTCTAGATGGGCTCTTGTCGAGGCCGATTTCACCAGCTAATTGTGATCCAACAGGTGTTCCAGCGCCTGTCGGGGTGGGTATTGTTGAAGGAGCAAGAGGTCAAACAACTTGTGTAGTGGAAAGCAACGGTGCTTCGATTGGTCGATTGCACTTGCGAAGCGCTTCCTATGCGAATTGGCCTGGAGTTGCATGTTGCAGTGTCGGAAACCTGCTTCCAGACTTTCCGCTGATAAATAAGAGCTTTGAACTGTGTTATGCGTGTGTGGATCGGTAATGTTTACACTCATTCGTGATCTAAGTAAAGTTCGTAAACTAATTGATTTAGATAAACCAACTATGCGGAAAAGTTTGTCAATTCGTCACTGTGATGCAGGTTCGTGTAATGGTTGTGAACATGAGTTATCGCTCTTATCAAGTCCCTGTTATGACTTTCAACGCTATGGCCTCTCGATTGTTGCGTCACCTCGACATGCAGATGTCCTACTAGTTACGGGCACAGTGACTCGCACGATGCGCGAGCCCTTACTTCGTGCGTATTCCTCTATGCCCGAGCCTCGTAAAGTTGTTGCCCTTGGAGATTGTGCTATCGATGGGGCGGTTCTGGGCGATAACGATATAATTATAGGTGCTGTCGAAGAAATCCTTCCTGTTGACTTGACGATCCGAGGATGTCCTCCGTCACCAGATCAAGTAATAGACGGGATGCTGGAGCTTTTAGCTACTCTCGGACCAAAGTAGCTAGGTGGTGAATAAGACCAGTAATTGGGTTTACGATAACGTATGGCGTTCACACAGAGGATATAGGCACTGTAATTTTATTTCAAGAGTCCGATGCGGGCAACGGTAATTCTCACGAGAGTATCGGATAATATAGGCTACTATCTAATATGATAGTATGCTATACTTTGTGATTATGGATATTTCCGATCCGACTAGAGCCGTTACGCCGACTTTGGACGGCCCAGTTTTGGCTGCTCTAGCAGTTGCCGGGCACCCAATGACCGCCGGGGAGATCGCTCAACACACAATTCGGGGATCGGAGATTGGTGTCAGGCGATGTTTGGCGCGTCTCGTTGATGAAGGGATCGTCAAGGCTAGCGAGCTTGGCAGGAACCGAGTGCATGAACTCAATCGCGAGCACTTGGCGGCCGAGGTCGCAGAGATACTTGCAGGACTACGCCCCGCACTCTTTGATCGCATCCGCTCCGAACTCGGCAGGTGGAAGCCGAAACCACATCTTGCAATCGTGTTCGGATCTCTAGCGCGCAGAGACGGTGATGTCCACAGCGACATTGACGTGCTTCTCGTCCACATTCCCTTCCCTGGCGATCCGAAGCCGCCGAAGCAGGGGCGGATGCGCGACTCGCTTGCGCAAATGTGGGCAGAACCGTCACCAGGGTCGATCAGTGATGCCAAGAAGTGGTCTGGTCAGATTGATAAGCTAAAGAATAGTATCTACTTGTGGACTGGGAACCCGGCCCATGTAATTGACCTTTCGTGGGCAGAGTGGCTGGCTCACAAGGACGACGACGGTGTATTCGGTGACATTCGAAGAGACGGAATTGATGTCACACCGTAAGCTCGAGCCGCTAACATGGCCACTCCTCGCAGCGAGCAGCCAAGATGGTGCATTGTGAGTGGAGGTTCCCACGCGGTCGTATCCAATAGACAAGAGTCGCGTAAGCGCGCCCGCATCGCTGCCGCCTATGTCGAGGTTGCCGGACTCGTCCTCGAAGAGCCAGAGCGAGAGGAGTTCCTGTCGGTGTCGGCCGGGCTTTCTGTACTTGCCGGAATTGCTGCCTCAGATGCCATCTGCGCAGCGCGTCTACACCAGATCCACAAAGGCGATGATCACCGAGGCGCTACAGATCTACTCAGGACTGCTACACCTGATGGGAAGAAGCTCTCTGCAACCCTGGCTCGTCTCCTTGATGTCAAGGATGCAGCGCACTATGGCGTTGTCTTCGTATCGACCACCAAAGCGCGGGAAGCGCTGAAATGGGCGAAATTATTGGCCGAGCGGGCTAAGAACGAGGTTGAGAAGTAATTCCTCAGCCCTTCAATGATCTAGTAGTCTCGTCTCCGGGCTAGGTCGCATGATTTGTTCGTGCGACATTGTGTTCTATAGGAACAGGTCTGTTGCACGCACACCCCCCCTTTATTCACAAGCCTCGTAAAGTTGCAGCGTATTGAAATTACCTAGTTTATTTGGAGCGGCTCCATTTGATAGTTGCAGGTTCGATGATTTCATCGCTAGCATGTCGGCGTAGCTCAATGTCAATATGAATGCGAGTTAGATAACCTACCACACTTTCGTCGTCTACAACTTCGACTCTCGAGCACTCAGGATTCATAAGATACGGTAGAGCGTCCGCCAAGAATGAACTGTGGTCGATTTTAGGAGCGCTCCCGTTAACGGCGGTTCTATCTGTGAAAGATATAATGTCTGTCGGTGGGCTATCTATTGGGTCCATAACCGCCGAAGCCACCCTCATACGCAGGGGGTTTGTCTCAGAATCAAAGTCGACTCGATATCCCCTCCTGAATAACTTGTCGGTCATAATCCGTTCACTTAGGCCGATTTCAGCGACAATCTCTGCTATTGCTGTGGCAATAAGCAACGGTAAGAGGAATTGAAAGCCACCTGTTACCTCTGCCGCAAATACCACTCCGGTTAAGAGCGCACGGGCACCAACCCCGAAAGTTGCTCCCATTCCGACTAAAGCAAACGCTCCCGGTTGGACGTGGGCATGCGGGAATAGTTGGGCAAATCCAATTCCTATCATCTCGCCCATCGTGGCTCCAACTAAAAACATCGGGGCAAGAGTTCCCCCTGAAGTACTCGATCCGAGACCAATCCACCACGAAAGCATTTTTGCAAAAAATAAAGTAGCGGCTGCAGGAAGCAAAAAGCGATTATTTACTGCATCAGTGATTGCCCAATATCCCACCGATAATGATCCTGGAACTGCGAGTCCAATTGCTGCATAGCCTAATGCGCCTACAAGCGGATGGGACCATTGTGGGATAGGCAAACGGCTAAATATTGCTTCAAATAGGAAAAGTCCTTTATTTAGCACTATCACGAGTATGCCAATTCCAAGGCCCATTACGGCGAAGAGGGGCAGTTGGGCCGCTGGGGGCCGGATCGCTTTAAGTATCGGAAACAGAGGGTGGGAGCTTAAGAGGACTTCGTGCAAGGCGGTTGCTACCGAAGTTGCAATGGTCAAGGGAAGTAGCGCTCTGAGAGAGCGCTCAAACAGCAAAAGCTCAAATGCCAGGATCACCGCGGCAATTGGAGTGGCAAATACCCCCAGCCATACCTGCTGCTGCACCAGTTGCTAGAAGAATTCGACGTTCTGCCGGACTGACCGGAATAAGCTGGCCTATAAGAGAGCCGATAGAAGCTCCTGTTACGATAATAGGACCTTCGGCTCCAAAAGGGCCGCCGGTTCCCATCGCGATTGCCGAAGAGATTGGTTTAGCGAGAGCTGAACGAGGGGAAATTCTGCTCTGCCTGAACAAAATAGCTTCCAAAGATTCAGGGATACCATGGCCGCGAATAATTGGGCACCATTGAGCCAAAGCTACAACAATTAGTGAACCAGCCAGGGCTACTGGTATGAGTATCCAGTTCGGGTGGAAGTTGTCAAGGTTAGGAAGGTTGAAGCCAACTCGATGAAGCAATGCCAAATTACTAATCAATCCGATTAGGTGAACTACGAGATAGGCAGTAATGCCTCCGATTGCGCCGAGTATGAGTCCCAAGAGTGCCAGGAACCTCATACGTTTAGAAGATGTTCCGAGACTAATCTCCTTATCAGGATAATTTTCCCTTGTCTTATGCCAAGATCTCATCTAGAATTGGATGTTAGTGAGTAAAAATGCCTGATGTCATTTCCTATCAAGGGTATAGGTTTCAACTGGGACAGCTCATCTCAGGTGCTAGCTATGCTGGGGTAGAACCTGGGTCCTACGCGATATGGGATAGTTACAGCGCAAATCAATTCCAGCTTCCCGTAGCTATTTTTAGCCCTGATGCGTATGGTTGGTCTCAAGCGTGGGCACTTTTTGCAAGTTGGGAACCAACCAACTGGCCAGTTTCACTGCCGGGTCCCCAGGGGATGGATCCGAGTTTGCCATGGGCCCAGACAGATCGAATTTTACCGAAAGTCGCTAACAAGAACTCCAAAAAGCGACGCATGCTAGTAGCTCAAGGAGTTGCTCTGTTTCTAATCTTGGCGGCAGTTGCGGTTGTGTTGGTAAACGGTAACTCAAGAATTGCGAATAAGAAGGTAGTGCTGGCTGCATATCAGCAAACTACCTCTGAGAAAACAGCTCATGTGACATTGACAGGCAAGGTTGGTATCTCTCTTGGAAAGGCTTCTTTAGCGGGCAATTTCGGTACTGGAGATTTTAGTGGAAGCATGGATTTCAACTTTGGAAATAACACTGGATCGGGAAGCTTATCGTTGTCTGGCATCACCAGCACTGCCCAATCGATGAATATTGTTCAAACTCCTTCTACTGTCTACATTCAAGCTCCAAGCTTGCCACTAAGTCAGGGGAAGTCTTGGATTTCTACTCCTGCCCAAACATCGGCTAGCTTGGCTTCTCAAATTTCTAATTGCAGTGGCGGCAATCTATTTAGTAGCGGGACAACGCAAGCGAGCAGTCTTAGTCCCTTTAGCAGCCCGCAATCTGTGCTCGGTCTTTTGAATTCAATTTCATCTCAAGTAACCGATCAAGGGACCCAAAGCATTGGAGGGTTGCAAGCCACTCGTTACGATGCAAAGCTTGACCTGAACAATATGAACTGTTCAACAAAGGCTATGGGCATGACTGAAAATATATCGTTTGACGGTGGTACCATTGATGTCTGGATAGACTCGGCTGGAAATATTATTCAAGATAGCGCCGACTTACCTGTTGTAGTTACAATTGGAAACTTGCCTTCTTCTGGCTCAAGTGCGAATACTTCCAGTGGAGCCAGCAAGTCGATGAGTATGTCCATGGATATTAGCCTTACTGAAGGATTCTCGAACTTCGGAGAGCAAGTTCAAGTAGTTGTCCCGCCAGCATCACAGGTTGAGACGTTGTCGCAAATGGAAGCCTCCCTTAACTCTCAGATCTCTACGCAGACTGAGACCTATTCGCAGATTCCTGCTCTATCGAGTTCGCAGCTCAATCAGATAACTCAGCCAATGAGTTCAACGGGAGTTCCGACCACTTAGAGGCCAAACGTACTGCAGAAAAGATTTCCTATATCAGCTGTTTTGTCATAAAAGCAAATGGCTAGTTACAGGCAATATTTTTCTGTTATACTAAATTGCCATGATCGCAAATCCGACTACAGAAGAAACAGAGCTGATCAACGCCGCTGTTTCCTGGCTCCAAGATCGCCTGCCCAGTAAGTGGACCATAAAGCGATCCAGCCGGTCGGATCTCAGCTCCGAGCGGAACAGTACGGCTTTCGCAGACACGGCAATCGATATCACGACACCCACTAATTTCATTACAATTGCCATTGAGGTTCGCCGCTCATTTGCTCCACGTGACGCAGAACTTCTCCTCTCCGGTATTGCCCGAACAGTCCGGAACCTCTCTCCCCAGATCCCGATACTAGTTATTGCTCCATGGCTTAGCGCGCGATCCCAGGAGCTACTCAGAGCGCAGGGCATCAATTACTTCGACCTTACCGGGAATGTCTCGATTCGGCTCGAATATCCGACTCTCTTTATTAGTACCCAGGGAGCAACGCACGATCCAGAGCCGTTGGCACGTGGTGCGGCAAGGGTAAGAGGACCTAAAGCAGCAAGACTCATCCGTCTGCTCGTCGATGTGAGGCCTCCCTATGGAGTTACCGAAATCGCAAAAGCGATTGGCCTTGCGCCCGGGTACGTCTCTCGCTTGCTCGATACTCTCAATAGCGAAGCTCTAATAGAGCGGTCGCGCTCCGGACATGTGGAAAGTATTGACATCGCAGCTCTGTTGCGGAGGTGGGCAGAATCCTATGATCTACTCAATTCAAATGATGCATCAATGTTTGTAGCACCAATGGGTCCTGAAAATGTAATTGGGCAACTTTCTTGTATTCCTGATGAAACTCAAGTCGCAGTAACCGGTTCATTTGCAGCGATTCGCTGGGCTCCTGTCTCCGCCCCAACGCTATTGGCTGCATTTTGCAGCGATGTCGACAACACTGCGCGAGCACTCGGGCTCATACCAGCGGACCGGGGTGCGAATGTTATTCTTCTACGCCCGTTCGATCCTGTCGTTTGGGAACGCGTAACACAGATAGACATTGTTAAATACGCTGCACCCTCTCAAGTTGTCGTCGACTGTCTCACGGGTAACGGAAGAATGCCAGCGGAAGGATCAGCACTTATCGACTGGATGCTTCGAAATGAAGCGCAGTGGCGGACAGCGTCGATAACTCAGCTGCGCAATCGCAACATTGCAAAAAGCAACGAGTAATTCATAAAGTGACTTCCTCGACGATACAAGCCTCAGCCCGCTTGGGGCGTTGTGATGGAGTTTGATCCCCGATACGTCGCAGCGCGCCGAATACTCCTCGATGCTCTATTTGCGCTTGCTCCTCACGGCCGTGCTGTGATCCTTTGCGGTGCCCAAGCTGTATATCTACGTAGTGGTAACTCTGATCTTGCCATCGCGCCGTTTACTATCGATGGCGACTTGGTTATCAATCCATCGTTACTTTCCGAATTCCCACAGCTCGAAGAGGCGATGAAATCAGCAAACTTCTCTCTGAAACTTGGAGATCGTCATCAACCGGGGATCTGGGAAGCTCCGGCCGATATTGATGGCCAACGGGTCATGGTCCCTGTCGACTTGATAGTTCCTGACGGGTTTGCACCTAGGGGTGGTAGGAGAGGAGTGCGGCTCGGTGGCCACGGTAACTCTGCCGCTCGCAAAGCTGCTGGTCTCGAAGCAGCGCTCATCGATAGATCGCCGATGATAATTGCAGCGCTCGATTCCTTGGATATGCGTTCAATTGAGGTGGATGTCGCTGGAGTCGCAGCACTCTTGATCGCAAAGGCACACAAAATTCATGACCGCGTCGCCGTCAACAAAATCAACCGGCTCAATGACAAGGATGCTGCCGATGTCCTTCGTCTCATGCAAGTAACAATTCCGTCAGAAATGGCGACCACATTCGCAATGCTCATTGAAAACGAGATTGCCGGCGAGCCAACTCGCAATGCGATTCAATATCTTGATGAGCTATTTGGCCGCCGTGGAGGTAGTGGGGTTCTCATGGCACAGCGTGCGCTGTTTCCCGCCATGCAAGCCGACACCGTCGAAGTCATCTGCGTAACATACATCGAGAGGCTTCGTAATAACTTCCAGTTCTTGCTTCAATAGGACTATTTCTCACCAGGCACTCTCGGATGTCCTAAGATAAACTATATTCGTTCTACCTCATAGCTATCGGTCTACGATAAGTTGTTAGTCGCCTACGATTGCAACAATTGGATTGGCCGGTGGGTTGTTCCCAAGGGATCCAACAAATCCTGCATCGCCAAAAGCAAAGACTCCACCATCAGCCCCAACCATCCAGTAGCCGCCTCCATCAGCGCTGGCAACAATTCCGATTATTGGTTTATTGGGGACAAAGGAGTTAGACCCACCAGCGGGAAGTGCCGGATTGATTTGGCCAGATGATCCAACAAATCCTGCATCGCCAAAAGCAAAGACCCCACCATCAGTTCCAACCATCCAGTAGCCGCCTCCATCAACGGTAGCGACAATTCCGATTATCGGCTTATTGGGCACAAAGGAGTTAGACCCACCGGCGGCAAATGCAGGATTGATTTGACCAGATGAACCATAAAAACTTGCATTGCCAAAGCTAAATATCCCACCATCAGCAGCTACCAGCCAATAGCCATCTCCACTCTTAGTAACAGCCATTGCGATAATGGGAGCGGTGAGAGAAATACCTTGTAGGGCAGGAGAACCGTAGGCTTGCGCATCTCCAGCTTCAATGACTTGACCTCCTGAAGTTGCCAACCAGAATCCGTTGCCGTCACGGGTGGAAGCAATTGCAACAACTGAAGTTGTTGGAAATGCGCTAAGAGGATAGTCGATTGCATCCCCAAAAGCTTGGACAGCACCGTTAGAAGATGCAAGCCAATAGCCCCCTCCATCGGCGGTTGCAGCCATAGCGCTAGCCGGACCCAATGCAGATGCTGAGCCATAAAAGTTCGCAGAACCAAAACTATAGACACTTCCATCAGAGCCCAATAACCAGTACCCAGGCTGGTTGTTCTTTGGGACTGGATTTTGTGGAGGGGCAGCGGTTGTTGTCGCTGGGAGAGTAGTTGTAGGTGCCACCGTTGTAGTAGTTGGTGACAATGTTGTTGAAGTAGTCGTTGGTATGTTGATGATCGGCGACGTAGTTGAAGTAGTCGTTGTTGTAGTAGTTGGTGACAAAGTTGTCGAAGTTGTTGTGGTTGTAGCCGTTGGACTTCCTACAGTGCACATAAATGCACTTCCATTGGGAGATCCAAGCCCTGTCGTCATGTCATATCCAACTCCGGCGTAATAATACCCATTGTTTCCCGAGGTTACGTCGTTTAGGTATTGCGAAGAGTATTTGTAAATTGACGGATTGATAGGGCCAAAATCACGATTGCAATCTGAGTTGCTAACCGCAAGAAGTGCCGCCCATAGGGGACTCGCGGCGCTTGTGCCTCCCCCGATCTGCCAACCGATAGTGCCATTAGTTGAAGACCCTGAGTAGTACACGGAATATCCGGGCGAACCCGCAAGTGCCGATACATCGGGAACTTCCCTACAGTATGTGCTATTGGGATAGGTATCGCCAAAATAGTTAGCTTGAAACTGTGGTTGGTAAAATTCCTTAGAGCAGCCTCCTCCTGATGCGGCAATAACCCCGTTGGAGCCCGTTCCATCATTCCAAGTAGATTCGACAGGTGGTGGTCCCACTGAACTCATTTGCGTTCCACCTACGCCGGTAACGTAGGGGCTACTTGCAGGGAATGATACCCCAAGACTATAAGTAGTCCCGTTACTAGTTATGTCGGAACAGTTTGCACCGGTGTCGCCGGAGGCGGCAAAGATACTATTTCCCTGAGATGCTAACTGTTCGAGGATTGTGTTGATGGACTGGTCGCCATATGGATCTTCACAGCCTCCATAGCTAATACTTACTATTTGACTTGAATCATTTGAGGCAATAGCCGATAAGGCATCCTGTTCCGATAGAATAGAAAGATCTGGCGTTTCATAGGTAATGATCTTAGCCTGAGGGGCCAGACTTACTGCATCTTCTATGTCCAGAGTAGGTTCAAAGCTTCCACTGTTCATGGTTTCATAGTCCGCGCCGTCTACATCCACGTAGTGGATGTCATTGTTGATCCCGTAACATGATTCATAAGTGTATATATCGTTAGGATTCCAGCCAGAACCTAACTCAACTAGAGCAATAGTCTCTCCCTGGCCCTCATAGCCAGCTTGATAAGCTCCACTGAAGCTATAAGCACTAGCTAACTGGTCAGCAGTTAGTGCTCCCGTGCTTACTGCACTTTGGCAAGGTTGAGGTCCTCCGGTAGCTAAGCGAGTCTTGCCAGTCTTGGAATATGGTTGCTTCAAGGAGGGACTTAGATTACCCTGCGGCACCGCTTGGGATACATCGGAGAGCCCCGTTATATTCATAACGTCTGGCGATATGTTAGAAGGTAAGTACACAGGCGATATATTTGAATGAGCAATTCTGTTACCAGGCATCATAAAATTGTCAACCCTGGTATGGAAAGCATCGTCGACTGTCTTGGTAGGAGCGTAAGCTTCTAATACATATCCGACAGGCTGCACTGACGTGGAAAGTCCAAGTGAAGCCAACTCACCTTGCACACGATGAACTTCGCTTGGGCTTGGTCCAAAATCTTGGTTGAACTGTCCTTTGGCCAAAAAGTGACGGAAAAGTGATGATTTAGGATCCGATACCTCGTAGGCAAAGCGGGCTGCTTGAACCGGATGAGACAGTTTCAAAGTGATGTCCACCCTAATCATGGGCGGTACGCCCACCACCCTTGCATCGGGCGCAAGAGCGGGTTCCATTCTTACAAGGTGATTTCTAGCTAATTGGTCAGATTGCCCCACCAAAGATTTTGGTCCATATGAGCCGCCAAAGACAGGCGAGGCTAAGGTTTGGACGAGAAAGAGCATGCCTAAAGCCACAATAAGTACCAGCCGCATAACGAACTTCAAAAAGTGTTTCATGTTTGAAGGGTAACAGAAGGGTGCGACATCACTATTCCGTAATCCGTCGGAGGATCTCACGATGAGATGACAAATCTAGCTCTTTCGATCCGAAGCATTTCAAACGGTGTTAGATATCTCACGCCGATGCCAAGGCAAGCGTCGGGAATCTTTATCTTCTTCTTGGAGGTCGAGACTACTTCGTGGGTGACCACTACATAACCAAGTGCGTGAGCACGCGCTACAAGGTAATAATCGACGTCTTGGAGGAAAGTAGCGACTGCCGCAGGCTCATAGCCTGCACCGTTTGCCCAGTTGCTGGTGATCCGAAGGCTCGGAATCAATGCGGCATCAGCCTCTAGAAAAAACTCATTAGTGTGTTGGTTGGCCCAGGTGGAGAGTTCGTCATCTATGATATTTAGCTCACTCGCTACTTTGTCGATACTAAACACTATTCCGTCGACGTGAGCTTGATCGATCCATTCCCAAAAAGCTGGACAGAAATCGAATCCGTAATAGCGATTTTTAGCGTCGATAAAGACGTTCGTGTCAAGTAGATACGCCATTAGCCAGCACCAAGCCGACTAACTAACTCCTCGAAAGTAGAAAGTTTCTTGAAGCCCAACATTTGAAACGCATCGCGATGAAGGGTCTGACCCTCTAAAGTACTCGTGATGACGGCTCGGGCGAAGCGCTTACTCACCCGGGCAGGCTGAGTATTGAAGAAGTTTCCACGTCCTGATGGTCGCTCGCCCAATATCTGCAGGATCCGCGCTAGCTCATCTCGATAAGCCTGCTTGTAGCTATCCCAATCCAGGCGACCGATGTCATGGACACGACGAAGAAGGACGAGGGTGCTCACCTTGAATTTCCTTGCAAGGCGCTCGAGTTCTTCTGTGGGTTGGGTTTCTCCGTCGAAATCGGTGTCCAATAACGCCTTCGGGACGAGAAGTTCGGCCGCTACTTGATTGCACCAGCGTTCAGTGGGGATCGTGGGAGCTGAGGCAAGGTCGACGTCATCAAGAGCTGTTTCACCCAGGAAGAGATGGACAAGTTCATGCGTTAAGGTAAAGATCTGAGCCGCCTTCGTGTCCGCACCGTTTATGAACACTAGTGGGGCAAGTTGATCAACGAGGGCAAAGCCACGAAACTCCCGAGGATCCAGCTTGCGATAGTTATTACTCCCTACCACTCCGCTAACCATGACTAGCACCCCGAGTTTCTCGGCTTGATCGATGAGGATTCGAAGTGCTTCAGTCCATGTTGAACCACGTTCACTAATGGAGAACCCAAGCGCCTCTCTTATTATGTCAGCTGCTTCATTGACGCGCATCGACATCGTTAGCGATCCAATTAGGCTGACAGCATCTTCGCGCGTAACTTGTGCGAACTCTTTGTACCACTCCTGACGTTGTTGGCATTGGAAGATAGTGTCCAAAAGGTTTGGGCTGGGGCGGATAATACCTAAATCACCGACCGTGCGGTAGTCGGGAATCGGCAAGCGCTCTTCGGGTGGCTCTGATAGAAACATGAAACCGATAGGGGTGTGGGTAGCGCGAGCAAAGTCCTCCAATTGCTTGAGAGTAGGTTGACGGTTTCCTTGTTTCCAGTCGTTCAACATCGGGAAACGATGTTCTAGGTAGCTAGGGTCGAGGCCAGAGCGCTCGCGTGCCCAAGCCAGCAACTCCGGTTTTACTTCAACCCTCGTAGATACGGCCATCAGGAAAGAGTACCTCCAACCTGTGACAACTCTTTGCCATCAAAGGGAATGCGCTCGTAGGTGGCCAATGCCATGAGCAGATGGAAGTTGCGCCCGAGCTTGGCCTTCAATCCCCCTCTTACTCGCCGATCGCTGATCATGACATCCAGTGCTCGCGTACATACTTGACGAGGCGCGGTCCCTCTAACGCTTCGGTTCCATTGGCAGCTCGGATAAAGAACTCTTGCTTTTTCTCCATTGTCAACCATGTGTCGATGGCTCGCCGAGGACAATCTACGAGCGCGACAGTGGCACCTTCATGCTGTGTAAGCGAAACGCGGATGCAGCTCCAAGTGTCCGGTCCCAACGTGCTTTTAACTAACATTTGGAACTCGTTGAGCCACCCGTCGGCATCCTGACGCGCGCCCAAGTAAGCAAAATCCGGTTCGATGCCGACAACGTCTCGAGCGTCGGTAACTCCAATGACGAGCGTGCCACCTTCGCTGTTTAGGAAAGCGCAGATCGTCTTGGCCGCGGCACGCTTCACTCCACCCCTTGCTTCGCCTTGTGCCTGCTCGACCGTCAAGGTATCATTATCCACCCTCTTCTTCAGCGCCTCTGGCAAAGGACTGTGCAGGTGAAGGAGCGATGCTTTGAACTCGAGGTGATTGCTTTCCTCTTGTTTGAGAAGGCTTCCGAGATTGGAAGCGTTACGAATCTGCTCAAGCCACGTCAAGACTGCATTAGCATCGGCTGGGCGGTCCGTTGGTGACCAGGCCACGAGCGCTTCAACGAGGTCAGAGAAAGATGACGGTAGATCGGTGCGCTGGCTCCGAAGCCCTCGGACATCTCCAAGTCGGTCACCGCCCATAGCCAGTACATAGAGGAGCCCGCCGAGGGAAAACAAGTCGGAGCGAACATCTAAGGCTTCACCGCTCTTCTCCTCTGGGGCGGCGAAGGTATTCGTGGTTATGGGGCACCGCTGGTCGCTATCCCCGAGCCTGATGGCAGAATCGAAATCGCCCAGATGGGCAGTCCCGCGCTCGTCTAGCCAGATATTTGCAGGCGAAAGGTCACGGTGAATAACACCCTTATCGTGTAGGTGGGCCAATCCACGACATACCTGGCGTGCAAGGCGGTAAATTGTCTCCGCTGGGAGCGGACACGACTGGCGCAGGAAGGTGGCGAGGGTCCCCCCTGCAAGATACTCAAACACGATGTACTGGGGAATTGACTCGATCTCGGATTCGTACAGCGAAACGATGTTGTCGTGGCTGCCGATCCGCCCAAGCACCTTTGCTTCCCGCTCTGTGCCATCCGGATCTTGCGGAAGCGCATTTGGCCGTACAACACTCAGCGCTACTTGACGATCATGTTTTTCGTCGATTGCCAGGTAGGTTACCTTGCGATCTCCTGTCCCCAGTAGCCGCTCGACCCTGTAACGTCCGTCAAACAACTCACGAGGGCTCAACGTGGCTGGGTCTTTGCTTAACATAGCTGTCTACCCGCCTTCCCTCTCATTCGTGTGAAGTCCTACTCTCGCTTCGTCATCTGCTCGTTGGCGTCCCCGGAGAGCCTCTTCAAGCCTAAATTGTGTGATTGCAATAGGGGACTGGCTCAGCGGTTTCACGCTTCCCGCGCCCCGAGGTTCGCCGCGATTTCTGCAAACTCCGCCAACGCCGCCTCCAGGTCCTCCACGATTTCCGCGGCGATCACCTCTGGTGCTGGCAGGTTGTCGGCATCCTCCAGTGACTCGTCCCTCAACCAGAAGATATCCAGACTTGCTTTGTCTCGTGCCAGGAGTTCATCAATAGAAAAGCAGTGGAACCGATCGGACTCGACCCGCTTCGGCCGGTCACCAGCGGAAAAGCACTTGATGAAGTCCCCCAGGTCCTCGTAGCCCAACGGATCCTCCTTCAGGGTGAAGTGCTGATTGGTTCGCAGATCGTAGATCCACAACTCCTTCGTCCACGGCGTTTCCGAGGCAGCCTTACGGTCAAAGAACAGGACATTCGCCTTCACCCCCTGGGCGTAGAACACGCCGGTCGGCAACCGCAGCAGCGTATGAACGTCGCACTCATGGAGGAGCTTGCGCCGGATCGTCTCACCTGCGCCTCCCTCGAAAAGGACATTATCGGGAACGACAATTGCTACCGATCCACCGACTTTGGTGAGCGTCCGTACGTGCTGAAGGAAGTTGAGCTGCTTATTGGATGTCGTCGCCCAAAAGTCATCCCGAAGGATGGTCAGATCTTGCTTGCGGGATTCGCCGTCGGCACCAACCAAGGTTACCGAGGACTTTTTCCCAAAAGGTGGATTAGTTAGCACCATGTCGTAGCGTGCACCAGGGTCGGACTTCATGGCGTCATCTACTCTGATGGGGCTCTCGGCATCGGCGGCCGCGATCCCGTGTAGAAGGAGGTTCATCGCGCACAGGCGGGCGGTGTTATCAACGATCTCCCACCCGTGGAGCGCCTCGAAGCGCAGCTCCTTGCGTTCATCGGGATTGAGGTAGGGGTTGTGCTGGGCGATGTAGTCGTGGGCGGCCAATAGGAACCCACCGGTCCCGCACGCCGGATCGCAGATCCTCATTCCCGCCACCGGAGCCATCACCTCGACGATTGCGTGGATGAGCGGGCGGGGAGTGAAGTACTGGCCAGCACCGGACTTGGTATCCTCGGCGTTCTTCTGTAGGAGCCCCTCGTACGCGTCGCCCTTGACGTCGGCTTTCAGCGTCATCCACGACTCCTGGTCGATGAGCTCGACGACGAGGCGCCGGAGCTTCGCCGGGTCCTGGATGCGGTTCTGCGCTTTGCGGAAGATGACACCGAGCATCCCCGGTTGCCTGCCCAACTCGTTTAGGATGCGGATGTAGTGCGCTTCGAGTTCGTCTCCGCTTCTGTCCTTGAGAGACTGCCAGTCGAGGCCGTAGGGGACGACCGCTTCCCGGCTGAAGGGTGGACGGGTCTGTTCGTCGGCCATCTTCAGGAAGAGCAGGTAGGTGAGCTGCTCCAAGTAGTCGCCGTAGGAGAGACCGTCGTCCCGCAAGATGTTGCAGTAGTTCCACAGCTTGGCGACGAGCGCCTTGGGATCGGTCATCTCAGCCTTCCCCAACGCAGGTCAGGCGTTGCGTGGCCTCCGGCTCCGGGTACTCGTCCCAGGTCCGCCCGTCCAGAGTCCTACCACCGGCCTTGGGTGTTCTTCCGCCCCATTGTTTGAAAAAAAAGGGTACGTTCGCGCCGACGCACAGGTCGCGGAGATTCCGCACCCACTCGGGTTCCACAGGCCTGGCTCCCGGACCGCTCTCGCCACCGACAATCATCCAGTCGATTCCGGAGAGATCGGGAACCACCGGACCGAGCATCGGTTCCACCGAGAGGAATCGCACCGCGGCCGGGACCTCCCGAAGATGATCGGCCCGGAAGGCGTAGCGCTGGTTCTCGACGCTCACTCCCATCCACACGTTTGCCGGCCAGGAGAGCTGATCGGCGAGCTGGGCGAGGCGCTTCGAACGCTTGGTGAGCACCTGGTATGTGTGCCGAGGGGTCGCCTCCATCACGTCGAACACATCGCGAATGAAGGCCAGCGGAACCTCTGGATGGAAAAGGTCGCTCATCGAATTGACGAAGATGACCCGCGGGGCGCCCCATGATTGGGGAATACCCAGGGTCTCGGGATGTAGCGCAATGCCGAAGCCGGGTCCGCTGGTGGCAGGGTCGCCGTCTCGCTGGTACTTCTCGTGACCCATCGCCTTGAGTCGCTTAGCGAGCGTCAGCGCGTAGCAGCGGTCGCAGCCCGGCGACGTGCGGTCGCAGCCGGTCGTCGGATTCCAGGTGGCCTCGGTCCACTCGATCGAGCTCTTAGCCATGAAGGGACCCTCTCGTCGTGTGTCGCTCGATCACCACTGGTACTCCACCCATTCGGACAGGGAAACGGGGAATTGCTCGCGCCACTCCGTATGAATGTCCTCGTAAGCGGGACGGGCCTCCGGGTATTGAAAAAGAGGTGGGGTAGCAGTACGACGCACCACCCGATCCTTCTCTTGTGCCCATTGCATGATGCTCTGCCCGGCAGGATGATCGGTAGCGAAGACCATGACGTACAGCTCGCCACGGGAGTTCTTGATCGGGCGCGCAAGCAGGTAGGTGTATTCGAGGCCAGCAAGCCGGTCCATGTATAGGAGGAGGTATGCCAGGCGCGCATCTCCAGGAGACAGCGTCCCCGCCAGGCGGGCCTCCCACACGTCTTGCCAGGGTCCCCATGCTCCGTAGAGGCGGGCCACCTTGTCAGGATGACCCTGCCTTTCGGCCTCGCTTCGATTCCCCCCGAGCATGCGTACCAGCCCGCTCGTCGGAAGGAGAACCCACATCTCGATCTTGGGCTTACCGGAGTTTCGCTTGTGCTCGGCGAGAAGCTCTATGGTTCGGAACTGGACCTCCATGCCATCGGGATCGACAAAGGCGAATACCGGAGCCTGGGTCGGAACGGCCCGAAGAGCGGCAAGCATATTCGCATTGCAGTCGCCCTCGACGACGGTGACCCGGCTATCACCGTGGTCACGGGCAAGAGTGCGGAGATCTGTAGCGCGTTGGTGGTCCTTCTCAAAGAGGATGAGCGAGGTGAAAGGGGGCTCGACAGCCCGTGCAATCTCCGCTGAACCGGGGAACTGCTCACCCGTCGTCTTCAAGATGTTGACGGTTTCCCCGGCGAACAGGTCCATGTAAATCCGGTTGACCGCGGTCCGGGCAGCCACGGTGAATTCACCGAGGTAGTCGGCGAGGATCGAGATCTTCTCCTCGGTATGGGGGGACCATTCACGCATGCCAAATACCCGGTGCTGCCTGCATCGAAGTGCCACTTTCTTCAGATTCCGTCTGGATCACGACCTGTTCACTTCCTTGGTGCCAAGCTTGGCTGCGGACTCGATAGCTAGCCTCAGATCGGACAAGCTCCATTTCGGAAGGCTCCATTGCCTTGAGCCGTAGTTCAGAAACAACTCGATCCATGCCGACAATTCCAGCAGCCTTTCCACTTCTCCATATCACGACAATATCACCAACATGGATATGGAATGTATGCTGAGGAACTCGCCACCAGATGCGATCCAGCGACTTCAATGCGTCATCGATGTCGAAATGTAGGGGATTGGCTTGGAATATCCATGCGCGATTGTTAAGATTGGTTTCTAGTTGGGTAGTCATAACTTAATGCCCTCCTGTATTAGAAAGTTCAATATATCGTGCCACGATCTCTAAACGGGTAACCAATTGAGAGAGTTGAAGAAGATTATGCTTTGTTTCGAAGGTTCCACTTTTCTCAACCATAGACGACTGAACCTTCACGAAGGGCGACTCGGAGAATTCCGGGCAAATCGCCACGCCGCTGTATCTCCTCCTCGTCAGTGACCAACAGATCAATTGGAACCGGTATGTCGCGCAGTTCGCGCAGAATAGAAACTGCCACGTCGTGATGGCGACCGTTCAGTTTCCTCAGAACTATTAGTAGATCAATGTCGCTTTCGCCGGTGTCCGTCCCTGTGGCTAGCGAGCCAAAAAGTACAATTTTCAAGGGTGAGAAGCGATCGACAATTCGCTGTATGACATCGGGCAGCCATTGGGCCACGGTGCGACCGGCATAGAGCGTCCTACCGTCGACGACTTCGTAAAGTGTGTGAGGAAGTGTCATCGTGGCGTCGCCACCTTACCCTTCTTGGTCTTCGATGCGGCCAGATTGTCTCGCCTGACCTGCTCTATTCTCTCAAGCAGGGCCGAGGCAGGCTCGTCGCTCGGGTTTTGGGGAACGAGCCTGCCGGTGAACGCCTGCTCCAGGATCGCCCGGCGTAGGTGGGCGGAGCGGACGAGCGAGTGGTCTATCGCGGCAAAGAGCGAATCGAGAATGGAGAACTGCTCCTCGATGGCGGCGACGATGCGGTCCTGCTCGGCGACCGGCGGCAAATCGATCGGAAAATCTGCAAGTTGGTTCCACTTGACCCGCGGTCGGTCACCTTCGATGTGCTTCATTGCAAAGCTGACGAAATCGGTGTGGCTTATCCGATACAAGAGAAATCGCGGCCGGATCCCCAATGAGGGTGGAAGAACGATAAGCTCCGGTGATCCGATCCCATCAAACGGGGCGAGGCACACCTTGTTTAGGTATGGCCGCATTCTGCCGTAAAGCACGCTATCTTTTTGGAAGCTGACAGCGGAGCTTCGAATCTGGCTCGCTAATTGCGAGCCGAGAATTCGAGTGGTGTGAGCCTCGATGTGTTCAAGCCCGATGTAATGTCGGGCATCATCAGCACCCGGGGTAGACCTCTCCCCAGCAGGCGAAATGACCGAACCAATTGTCGTCTCCACCCACCCCGTCGGCAGCTCGTCTCCTCTCGGAAAGGCTTCCGCCAGCACCGCCCTCCGCATCCTCTCCACATTCCGCTTCGCTCTTTGCAACGACGCCTCGGCAGCATCGAGCCGGGAGAACTGCTCCTCGATGGCGGCGACGATGCGGTCCTGCTCGGCGACCGGCGGCAAATCGATCGGAAAATCTGCAAGTTGGTTCCACTTGACCCGCGGTCGGTCACCTTCGATGTGCTTCATTGCAAAGCTGACGAAATCGGTGTGGCTTATCCGATACAAGAGAAATCGCGGCCGGATCCCCAATGAGGGTGGAAGAACGATAAGCTCCGGTGATCCGATCCCATCAAACGGGGCGAGGCACACCTTGTTTAGGTATGGCCGCATTCTGCCGTAAAGCACGCTATCTTTTTGGAAGCTGACAGCGGAGCTTCGAATCTGGCTCGCTAATTGCGAGCCGAGAATTCGAGTGGTGTGAGCCTCGATGTGTTCAAGCCCGATGTAATGTCGGGCATCATCAGCACCCGGGGTAGACCTCTCCCCAGCAGGCGAAATGACCGAACCAATTGTCGTCTCCACCCACCCCGTCGGCAGCTCGCTCACGCCGCCAGCTCCCGGTTCAGCTCGTCCAGCAACGGCCCCAAGTCGTCACCGAAGAGTTCCACCGCCCGCCCGATTCCGCCGTCCTGGACGAAGGGCTCGTACTCGAAGGCGTCGGTATCGACAGTCAGCGACGATGCGATGGCTTCGGCGATCCACCGCAACCACCGCTCCTGGTCCGGTGTGAACACACGACCGGCCTGTGCCTGTTGAGCAAGCCAGCCAGCGAATTTCTCTTCGACCCGATCCGTATAGGGGACCAGCGTGGAGTCCTGAGAGAGTGCGAAACGCACCAGCGACACAATGTCGGTGAGCACTCGGCTTCCCGACCCGCGCACCTTGGACTTGTCGAGTGTTTCATAAGCGTTCCACAGAGTCTCCGGCGTCCAGCGATACGGCGGCCGTTTGATCGCGTGCGCCAGTTCCTTGATATCGGGGAAGGAGAGCCTGCGTCTGTGGGGCTGGGAATAGAGCACCTGGAGCGCGGTGATCTCGTCCTTGTGTTCGTCGATATAGGCCCGCCAGGACGTCACGATGGAGCGCGCCCGGTCCGTGGCGTCGCGCGATAGCTCGGCGGAGATCACTCGATCGGCGGAGAACTCGTCGATCAACTGCTCGTAGGACTTCCGTACGTCGACCAGCTTCTGGCGCAGTTGCGGGTTGTCGGCGATGGGGCGCACTGCCAGTTCGATGATCGACTGGGCCGCTGCCGCCACGTCTGCCTCGCTCGGATCGGCCAGACCCGTTGCTTGCCGGGCGGCCTCCACGTGTCGATCCGGGTCCAGGGAGTCGAGTAGCAGGTGGGAGAGTTCGATCAGGGAGACTCCCGCCACCTTTTCCAGATCGGCACGATCGTCGCTCGTGATGGAACGATCGAGCCGGGCGATGCGGGAGGCAACCGAGGAAACGGTGTCCTCGTCGAAGCGCCCGTGCACCAGGCGAAGGAGCATCTTGTCGAAGGATACGCTAGGCTTTCGCTCCAGGGGCACCGTATCGTGCAAGTCCGCCTCGGTGACTCCAATGGCGTCCACGATGACGAAGCGGTCCTTCACCTCGGCGTCGCCGGTCACGACTTTCAAATCGTTGGGCTCGATGACCCGCACTCCCCGCCCCTTCATCTGCTCGAAGTAGTTGCGGGAGTGCACCATTCGCATGAACATGACACATTCAAGAGGCTTCACGTCGGTGCCGGTGGCGATCATGTCGACGGTTACCGCGATCCGAAGCGTAGGGGATGTTTGGAAGTCTTTGAGAAGCTGGTCGGGATTGTCTCCTGCAGAGCGCGACTTGTAGGTGATCTTGGCGGCGCGATCGTTGCCCCAGCCGAACTCTTCGCGCACGATCTGGACAATGTCGTCGGCGTGGGAGTCGTCTTTTGCAAAGATGAGGGTCTTGGGCACCCAGGACCTACCGGGGAAGATCTCGGTGAAGAGGTTGTCCCGGAATGTCTGGATGATTGTACGGATCTGGTCCTTGGAGACAACCCAGCGGTCGAGGTCAGCACCTGCGTAGGCGATGTCTTGGTCGATTTTCTCGTAACGGGTTTTACGAGTTTGACGGGCGCGGAACTTGGTGACGAGTCCGGCATCCACCTTTGAGCCATGCTCAGTGATCTCGGTACGAATGCGGTAGACATCGAAGTCCACGTTGATGCCATCGGCGACAGCCGCCTCGTGGGAGTACTCCATGACAAAGTTCTGGTTGAAAAAGCCGATGGTCTGCTTGCCCGGCGTCGCGGTCAGCCCGATGATGAACGCGTCGAAGTAGTCGAGCACTTGGCGCCACACCCCATAGATCGAGCGGTGACACTCGTCGACGATGATTACGTCGAAAAACTCCGGGGGTACTGTATCGTTATAGGATACCTCGACCGGGGCCGCTGGCTCGACGTCGAACCCTGTGCGCTCATCGACCTCCTCGTCAAGATCCGGTTCGCCTTTTAGAATCGAGAAAAGGCGCTGAATTGTAGTGATGACTACTTTTGAGGAATCGCCGATTGTGTTGGAGGTTAACCGCTCAGCGGCATAGAGTTCCGTGAACTTGCGATGGTCGTCAGGAGTCTCAAAGGACTGGAATTCGGCCAGAGCCTGCTTGCCGAGGTGTGCCCGGTCCACCAGGAAGAGCACCCGGGACGCCTTAGCGTGCTTGATGAGCCGGTAGGTGGCGCTAACCGCGGTGTGGGTCTTTCCCGAACCGGTCGCCATCTGAATGAGAGCACGGGGCCGGTTGTAGCGCAGCGATTCCTCCAGGTTGGCGACCGCCTGGTACTGAACGTCCCACAGGTTGCTGTGATCCAGCGGCGGCATCGACTGGAGGCACTGGCGCAGCGTCGCCCGGTCGGGCCCGCCAAGGCTCAGGTCCTCCCAGACCCGCAACCAGCTGGCAAAGGTCTCAGGTCGGTGGAAGCTGAAGACCTCCCGGCTCGCCGGTTCGGGGTCGAGCAGGTTGGTGAACCTCGTTTCAGCCCCCGTCGATTCGTAGCAAAAAGGGAGCGGTGACATCGGAGCCTGCACGTCCTCGGCCGGCCCCGTGGCGTACTTGGCCGACTGCCACTCGACCTCGGTGAGTGTCTCGCCTACTTTTTTCGCCTCAATGACCCCGACTGCTCTCCGGTTGACGAAAAGCACGTAGTCGGAGGTGCCGTGGCCCTTGGCCATGGGGAACTCCCGAACCGCCACCCCGAGCCCGGCGCCGAGGGCCATTTCCCGATGGTTCTGGACCACCCACCCACAGGCAACGAGTTGCCGATCAATCTCCAGGCGGGCCCAGCTTTCCGGCCCAAGGTAGGCGGAGGGGTCAACCACGGCCCACCTGTCTGGCATGTCGTCTGTTGATATCAATGGTGAACTCAAGCTGACATCTTGTTATCTTCGTTATCACCGTAACCAACCATAGCTCATAATTACCTCTTGATAAGAAATTTAGTTGGCCACCTGTTGAAACTCAACAATTGCAAATCCCCATTGGGTTAGTTCAACATCCGCCTTTATTCACTCATCCTTTTTTGCCCTAATATTCACAACGGACAAGAGTAAACTTGGCAGGGGTGAGACATATAGAATTGGTTTATCGTGCAAATTCTTATGGTTTGTTTGGGCAACATCTGCCGTTCTCCAATGGCTAAAGCCGTTGCCAGTGATTTAGTAGCCAAGGCAAGACTGGGAGATAAAATCTCCATAGAATCTTATGGAACCGCAGGTTATCACCGTGGTGAGGGTGCTGATCCCCGAGCGGAGGCAGCGCTGAAGAAGCGAGGCTGGTCTGTTCCAAGCCATCAAGCTCGTCAAATCACAATAGATGCTATCAAAAAGGCCGATCTTATTCTGTGTGCCGATCGTGCCAACCTCAGGGCCCTAATGCAAATAGCACCGAACAATAAGGAGAAGATAAAACTCCTTCGTTCCTTCGATCCGGAGTCGACTGACAGTGATTTGGATGTCCCAGATCCATATTACGGGGGCGAGTACGAATTTGACCGAACACTTAGAATAATTGAAAGATCGTGCAATGGGTTACTCACCAGCTTGGCTAAAGATTCTAGAGGCGAAACTTAAAGACTCGAATCAAACAGTTGCAATTGATTCAGTCACGCAGTTGTCTTCTAATGCGTTCAAAATTCAGCTGGACAGCGTTAACTGCCTAGCAAAGTTTGGCCCGGCAATTGTAGATGAGTCATTAGGACTTCGAGAGATAAGTCAAGTCGCAAATGGTCCCATCACTCCCAGAATACTTATATCGGATAATGAGATATTGTTAACAGAGTGGATAGACCAAGTTTCTAGGTCGCCAGGCCATGAAGAGGAATTGGGGAGGTGCCTTGCAAATCTTCATAATCGTCAAGGAGATTACTGGGGAGGCGGTTCCCATTGGATAGGCAATTGTGAGGTTGATCCCGTAAGAGACTTAGATGGGGCTAAATTTTATGGTTATCGTCTAGTCGAGTTGGCGCAAAGATGCGGGATGCAAGGGGAAATTCTCCCGATTGTCGAACGGTTAGACTCTCTCGTACCTTTTGGTTCCCCTCGGCTACTTCATGGTGATCTGTGGTGGGGAAATATCCTGTGGGGTCAAGCTAACAACGTATGGGTGATAGATCCTTCTCAGCACTATGGTCATCCGGAAGAAGATCTGGCCATGTTAGCCCTTTTTGCTCCAATATCTGAGCGAACGATTGCAGCGTATCAAGAGATAAGGTCACTTGAGGATGGGTGGCCAGAAAGAGTCGAACTGTGGCAACTTTATCCGTTGCTTGTACATACTATTCTTTTTGGCGAAGCTTATAGATCGAAAGCGGTTAGAATCGCAGAACAACTCAATAACTTCAAAACCAGGAAGGACTAACCTATTTCAATCCAAGACAAAGCAGACAAAGCTCACAGTTGGCGCACTCGAGACATCTGGCTCATATCGTTCTCGGCTGGTTTTGCCGATCTAGGCTATCAAGCGGTGTTGGCTGGCTTTCCTTTATTCCTGGTAATCACCCTTCATCAACCGACCTGGGAGTTTGGCCTTGCTAGCGCTCTAAGCTACGGAGGTGGCGCGATTTTCTCGTGGGCGGGAGGCCGTATTGGAGATCGAATTGGTCATAAACATCTTGCTCTAATAGGAAATTCACTAATTCCACTTCTTGCCTTAAGTGCTCTGGTGGCAAGTCCGGCCTGGGCCATAGGGTTCTTGTGTGGAGGATGGTGGTTTAGGAACTTACGTTCTCCTTCGCGCAGAGTTATGCTTGCCGAAGCTGTTCCTAACGAAAAGCATCGGGGGTCAGCTTTCGGTTTTCTACATGCAATTGATGTAGGCGGGGGAGCTCTAGCTGGATTATGGGTAATCGGGGCATTGACAATACATCTCGCATTTCGATGGATATTTCTAATTGCAGGAATACCCTTAGTTATCTCGACTCTGTTTCTGTCTAAGGCGACTACTGGAGGAAAGCGTAAAGCTACGGAAGCGTCGTCCGAGCACAAACAAGTGGAGTCTGATCCTCCCAAAGGCGTTCGTCCCCTTCTAATAGCGGCTAGCCTCTATGGATTTACGGCATACAGTGTTGGATTTCCCGTGCTCACGGTTGCCAAGGGCTCAGGCAAGCTTGTTTATGGAATTGCGGCCTTTTTGATATTACAACTTGTCTCCTCAATTACCGGTTACCTCCTAGGAGGACGACTTGGCAGCGACATTGCTACCCAATTTAGGTGGTTGGGACTGTTGGGATATTTCGGAGCAGCTATCGGGGCGGGATTGTTAGCACTCGGCGGCTCGGGGAATCGCGGGGGATCTCCTTGGCTTTTCGTCGGAGTAGCTGTGATTGGTTTCGGCCTGGGGATAGTAGAGACTTTGGAACCCGCTGCAATGTCAGTATTGCGTTCTGGACTCAGGGCTGGTAGAGGATTTGCTGGCCTGTCGGCTGCCAGGAGCGTCGGGACATTTGTTGGAAACCTCATGATGGGGCTGCTTTATGGGATTGGTGCGTCAGCTGCGTATAGCTATGCAGGAGTAGTTGCTGGCGCAGCAGGAATTATCGTGCTAATTGCTGTACCGGGTATTAGATCGTGGCAAGAGGCTACTCAAGAGTGACGTTGACGAGGGGTTTTAGACCGCCAGCAGCATTCGGTTAATCGGCGATAGAGGTGAGAAATCGCTTGTTTCGCCTTAGGGTGAGCGATATACTAGTCGAGTGACTTCTGTGACGATTTTAGGCCTTAGCTTAATAAGGGTGTATTGATGGCACTTTTTCAGCGCTGGAGAGCTTCCAATAAAGAGTTTGTTCACGAAGCATTTGAACGCGGGGAGGCATCTTTTGCAGATGAAGAAGAAGATCAAATTGTGCCTACGATTATTGCTGAGGCGTCGATGGTTATGGATGATGAGGAAGCTATCGAATCTGACGTAAAGCTAGTTGAAGGTACGAACCCTTCAGCGCCTCAACTGGCAGATTTACGAACTCAAGTTGCGCGAGCGCAAGCTGATGTCGATGCCGCTAAGGCTGCTCTTGCTAAGGCACAAGATGCAAAAGATAAAGCTGACGATGCTTACAAGAGTATGGATTCGCAGTTTCATCGAGATGGACTGCACGAGTCTGTTGCATTTGTTACCAACTCTAGCCCAAAGTACGGCGATCCAGGCGGTGCCGTTGACAGTGAGCGCTCCACCATTCTAGACGATCGTGCACAGATAGAAAATGATCTAGCTATTGCTTCACGTGCGTTAGCCGATGCAGATGCTGCCAAAGCTCAGGCCGATGCTGATCTTAGGCAAGCCCAAGGAAAGCAGTAATCACAACAAGCGAAACAAGCATGAGTATTAAGCTGCTGCGTATTCTGGGCGACGTCTTCCGCAGCGCTTTCCGTTCGGCCTCTTAGTTATACCTGCGGGCTTCGAAGTGCGAAGTAGTTCACCAATCGGTAACTTTGTTCTGAGTTAGCTTTGGTTTGAAGAAGCATTCTGCCTAAGTAAACCCCGTCAAGCAAAGCAACTAATTCATCGCGCACAGAGCGAATTATCAAGCGCGGATTTCTTGGAACGGTCTGATAATCAATAACTAGAACTTCATTGTCGGAGTTGATAATTGCTGGTTCTACGCGAGTTGTAAATTCGAATCCGATTGTGTTTTTTGCAGATTTCCCAAAAGAATAACTTGGCCAGATAAGCCTTCCCAATAGCCATACTTCACGAGTCATTACATTTACGCCTGAGTTATTAGCAGCGTCAAATTTCTTGCCTACCCACGGCAGCCAAATTGAGGTGAAACTCGAAAGTGCCTTATCGAGTCCTGGATTAGCTGCCCAAGTGACAAGCTTGCCTTCGGTTGGACCGTCAAGATTTTTTGGAACGTCACCAGCGACAAACAACTGATTTAGGAGCTGAAGATTCTGAGTTCTATTGGATTTGCTTTGAGCACCTAACCTATCAAGCCACTTCCAGGCATCAAGACATGCTCCGGTTGTATCACCGTCCTTGAATTGGGATCGAAGTGACTCAAGTTTTTCAGCAACATCGACATCTAAAGGCGAATTACTATCAGTTATTTTGTCCATGTCACTACTATATAGAGCTTTTCGCTTGGTTTCACAGCTGATGTGTCTTCAAGATGTGTTTAGATGTGTTCTCAAGACGTGTTTGACGTGTTTTCAAGATGGGGCGGGATAATTGGTTTTGATCTAAACTTGTGGCCAAGTAAGCGCTTGTTGAGTTAGCACCGGAGAGATGTAAACTAGTTCCGGGTCTTGCGCGTAAGGTCCATTCATAAGGAGGAGTTGTGCAGGGGGAGTTATGCTTTTTGTAGAGTATGACGTAGATCAAGAGGGCATGATCGAAATTGTTGCCTTGATCAATGCTATTGAAGAAGATGATTTAGATCGTGACGGTGCGCAATGGCTTGCGTGGCGTTCGAGTCATGAAGATGGGGGTTTTGGGTGCGTAGCTGTACCGATGGAGTTGCTTGAGAAAATGGAAAATACCGAAGATGCTAATGAACTCCGGTCGTTAGTGGAGGCGCTAGTTGTTGAAGATCATACGGCTAAGCTGGCGGCTATTGAGAGGAGTGAGATCAAACGATGAGCACAACTAGATCACAGTTATATCGTTTTGCAAGAGATCTAGGAAATGTTGAAGCATTTGAGCATGGGTACAAGCAAGGGGGACTAGCTGGCGGTGTCCAAGGAGAAGCAGAGAGACAGGCTCGAAGAGTAATATATAGAGAGGGTAATCGACAGATAAACAAAGTAGTGAGAGCTGTTGGATTATCTCCTAAAAAGCGTTAAGGTTTCTGATATCTCTATACACTGGGGTAATCTGTCGTCGAGCAACTTCGAGGTAAGGTCTTGAAGGTCGAAAATCTTAGTGTCGTTAGGAAGTCATTGTAAACAAATGAAAGTCGGTATTACCACAGCCTTTAGTCATCCAGATTCAGATATAGTGGCTTTTGGAAGAGCAGTTGAAGAACGAGGCTTTTCATCTATTTATCTACCTCATCATACGCACCTGCCAGTTGAGGAAGGCGCTCCTCCTGCTCTTGTCGGTGGGGTCAATATAGATGACTATCGCTCAATTGTTGATCCGCTGATAGCGTTATCGGCTATGGCAGCCCAGACCACAGCTTTACGACTTGGCACTGGGGTCTTATTGGTTGCCCAACTTGATCCTATAGTTCTTGCAAAGGAACTGGCTACGTTAGATATTATATCTAACGGCAGAGTAACGCTCGGAGTAGGATATGGATGGAACCGGCGTGAGGCAGAGTCGCACGGAGTAGACTTTTCAAAGCGAAGAACAATTGCAAACGAGAAGATTGCCTGTATGAGGGAGATTTGGGCAAACGAGCCAGCTGGTTATGTGGGTAAGTACGTAGAGATGCCGCAAAGTTGGTCTAGACCAAAGCCAATTCAGAGACCGTCGATACCGATTCTTTTTGGTGGGTTCCCGAGCGAAAAACTTTTTTCTACGATAGCCGGGATGGCCGATGGATGGATTCCCATAGGTGGAACTGGTTTAGGCGCTAATATCCCATTGCTCAAGAGGGAGGTTGAGAAGGCCAATCGCAGATGGTCGGAGATTCAAATCGTGGCATTTGGAATATTCCCAGAGGAACCTAAGCTTGAGTATTTTCGTTCCATTGGAGTAACAGAAGTTGTTCTCCGAGTATCCTCCGGATCTCATAACGATATGTTGCGGGAACTAGATAATTATTCGGTATATGCTAGTACTGCTTGATAAAATCTACCGTCACCTTCGCTAGAGTTTGACCCTGATCCTCCTGTAGGAAGTGGCCCGCGCCTTCGATAGTAACATGGCTGACCGTTTGCGCTCCGGGTATTCGCTCAACAAATAACCGATCTGCTCCCCTAGTAATCGGGTCGCCATCGGAAAAGGCGCACATAAATGGTTTGGTGAAACTTTCAAGCGACTTCCAGGCCTCAATATTATCTTTACTTGCTGGGTCATCAGTTGAGGTTGGGACAAGAATAGGAAACTGACGAGCTCCTTCTTTATAGCTCTCATCAGGGAAGGGAGCATCGTATGCAGCGATAATTTGAGGGTTTGGTCTGTTGACGCAGCCCCCTGCAATTATAGCTCCGATTGGCATTTCGGGAGTCTCCTGGGAAAACTTCTGCCATGCCATAAAAGCCTCAGAGGTTTTTCCTTCGCCAGTTGGGAGGCCAGTATTGGCCGCCACTGCCCTGGCAAATCTATCGGGATCAGATGCAAGTAATCTAAGCCCGATAAGACCTCCCCAATCCTGGCACAGAAGAGTAATGTTTACTAAGTCGAGCTTTGCAAATAGCAGTTCGTCCATCCATTCAACATGGCGGGAGTAGGTGTAGTCATCTCTACTAGCCGGTTTGTCCGACTTCCCAAATCCAACTAGATCAGGAGCAATAACTCGAAATCCTGCTTCGACAAATATTGGGATCATCTTACGATAGAGGTAGCACCATGAGGGCTCACCATGCATCAAAAGGAGAGTCTCGGCTGCATCAGGCGGCCCCTCATCGACATAGTGTACGCGGATTGCCTTGTCAGTAGTTCCATCCAAGCATGGAACTTCGGCATAGTTTGGCGTGAAAGAAAATCCATCCAAGTTTTCAAATCGTTCATCGGGAGTTCGAAGTAGTTTCATATAACTGTCGGCGATTCTACCAGCTTTAATGCGTAGCTTTATATTGTGCTGCGTAGCTTTATATTGTGCTGCGTAGCTTTATATTGTGCTGCGTAGCTTTATATTGCGCTGCGTAGCTTTATATTGTGCTGCGTAGCTTTATATTGCGCTGCGTAGCTTTATATTGCGCAACCGTCGGCGATACCTCCAACACTGAGATTCCTGTATCCATTAGGCCACGGCATACCAACAGCGCTCGACAGGCGTCGGGTTGCTAATCACAATAATTTTAGAAATCCACTTGAAGTATCATCTACTCTGAACTAGTGTAGAACACATGTTCTCTAATAAAGGTAAGTCGCCTTTTGTCGATCTATTGATTGGTTCTACCAGCCCCCTTGAACTAGGTGGCTTAGGCAGTAACGATCTGGAGGAGGCCATTATAGAGCTGTGTGCACATCTGTCATCTCTTAGCTCAAAGTGGCTAGAGCTTATAGCTGAATTTGATATACGGGGGCTCTATAACCAGTGGGGTTGCAAATCAAGCGCTCACTGGCTTTCTCTCAAATGCGGGATCTCTCTTTCAACCGGCTATGAGCACGTCAGGGTAGCTCGTAAAATGATCTCACTTCCTCAAATACATAAGTGTTTTGCCAATGGAGAGATCTCCTACTCTAAGCTAAGGGCCATTACCAGGGTTGCCACGCAGGGGAATCAGGAACTATTAGTTGACCTTGCAAAGCTTGCAACTGGCAGCCAATTAGACCAGATCGTGAGTTGCTTTTCTGGATCCCTCCAGAGCCAAGATCTTGAACTCGAAGAGATTCGCTATAAGAGAAGGTATCTTACCTATCGCTATGATGACGATGGATCGCTGGTTGGTTTTTTTAGACTGCCTCCAGAGAGTGGCGCTCTTTTTGTTAGGGCCCTAGAAGCAGCCAAAGCTGAACTCAAAAGAGATTCTTCCACCAAGCCACTATCAAGGGGCCTGTCAGACGGCGAGACTAGTAGTTATTCTCCCGCGGAAGAAATTCAAGACTTTGATCACGGAGCTAATAGTGATTCTCCCGCGGAAGAAATTCGTAACTCTATTGGCGAGGCTAATTGTGATTCTCCCGCGGAAGAAATTCGTAACTCTATTGGCGAGGCTAATTGTGATTCTCCCGCGGA
>JAKAVM010000033.1 GCA_021827485.1 Actinomycetes bacterium | reverse complement strand
CCGCAGGCACCCCCAGTTCCGCAGGCACCCCCAGTTCCGCAGGCACCCCCAGTTCCGCAGGCACCCCCAGTTCCGCAGGCACCCCCAGTTCCGCAGGCACCCCCAGGGGTTTCTGGCCACCCCATTCAAGGAATTCACACTTCGGTGCCCACTCAGCCATCCTTACCGGGTCAGAACTCTGCGACCTCGCACTTACAACCAATGCCTCTCCCTGCTCCACCAACTGGCCCGTCGGGAACTCCACCTTCTCCACCATCGGCTCCACCAACTGGCGCTACTCCCAGAGAAGTACCGATATGGGAAACTGAACCACAGAACGGTACGTCTGGACCAAGTGGTTGGGCACCCCCACATCTGAGCCCCCCGCCCCAATTTTGGGCCCCGCCCCACCAAAGTGTTCCTCCTTCCCCATGGGCCCCGCCTCATCAGGCCCACTCAGTTTCGGCTCAAGACTTCACGTCAGAAGAATCCCCAACCAATGACGAAGAGCACTTTCAACCAAATCAGTTAGGAGATATACCAATGGCCAGCAACGGATCAACAATAGTCGTACCAGAAGCAAACGGATACTCAGACCACCAAACAGATCTATCGTACCAGGACGTTATTGATCCTGATCTATCTCAGCTCACGCCCCCTTACCCGGGATGGTGGATTGCCTCTGATGGGTATTGGTACCCACCTGAAGTTCATCCAGCTAACTTAGTTCAATAAGTTTCCCGATAAGTTGTTCAACCTGGTCCGGTTCGACCCCGTAGATCTTGACCTTCTTAGCACGAGACTTATCGCCTGATACCAACTCGACATCACTCTTCCTTACGCCAAAGATTCGCGCCAAGAATTGCAGCAAAGCAAGATTGGCTCGACCATCAATTGGCGGAGCAGCAACTCTAATCCTCAATGTATCCCCTGCCAATTCCTTAACTTGAGTTTTCGAAGCCCCCGGTACTACACCAACCCGTAACAGTATCCCATCAAGTTGTAAGTCATAACAGCTTGATACTAAAGGCTTCTTATTTGATACCTGCCTGCTATCTTCCGCTGACACGAAGATTCCAATCTTGCTTCGGTTACGGCGGGCCCGCACCGGCTGGCGGGCACAAGGTTGCTGAGAAGCTCATAGATCCTTAGGTAACCCTAATACTTTCTCGGCAATGATGTTGCGCTGTACTTGGGCAGTACCACCACCAATAGTTAGGGCTGGAGAAAAAAGATAACAAAATCCCCACATAAGTCCTACCCCTTCGGAACCTTCCAAGCCAAGGTTGTATAATGGGGCAGAGTTTTGCAGCATACCGCCAGCCATCGACATATCCTTAGCTAAATTCAACAGCTCCTGTCCATGCTCATCAGACATAACCTTTCTAATAGAAGATTCTGGGCCTGGAGGACTTCCTTTGATCGCGGAAGTTACGGTTCTAAGTCTTATCAATCTAAGTATCTCTGCACGAGTATACACAGAGGCCACCCTTTGACGAAGTAGTTTATCCTCAAGGCCCCCTGCTTTCTTGATCATTTTTATCAGATCGTGAATGGTGGGACCCGAGCCCCAAATTGCCCCCTCGCTGGACAACGACACTCGTTCATTGGCAAGTGTAACTTTAGCTAACTTCCAACCCGCATTGACTTGACCGACTATATTGCCAATAGGAAGACGAACGTTATCGAAAAATACTTGGTTGAAGGCGTGCATCCCGGTCATATCCAATATTGGGGTAACCGTGATTCCTGGCGTATCCATCGGACATATGAAATAAGTAATTCCTTCCTGGTTAGGTACATCCCAATTGGTCCTAGCTATGAGAATCCCAAACTGAGCTTCGTGCCCAAAAGTTGTCCAGATTTTCTGCCCATTTACTACATATTCATCCCCATCCAACACTGCTTTTGTCTTCAAAGATGCCAAATCCGAGCCAGCATCTGGTTCAGAAAATAACTGACACCAAATTTCTTCTCCCGAGATAATCGGAAAGAGATATCGTTCCTTTTGCTCTGTGGTACCTGCGTTCAACAAAGTAGGACCAGCCCAACCAATGCCAATCGGATTATTGGGCCGAGAGACGCCAGCCAGTCGAAGTTCCTGGTCAATGACTATCTGAGCCAAAGGATCTGCATCAAGACCCCAAGGTTTTGGCCAGTGAGGCACCACGTAACCTGCTCTAGCCAGCTCCTTGCCTGAAGGAGTTTTGTGCTCATCAAGCCATCTCTTGATCGATAGCCTTACCGGATCTGATTCGCCAGGAAGTTCGAAATCCACTGGATCTTCCCCCTTAATTTTTCCTATTTACAAGATCAAAGACTAGGCTGTAAGTGCCGTTAGTGGCGAATTTGATTTTCGAAATAATCCGAAAGAGGGGAAATGTCCGACTGGAATTTTGCTAGCGTATGGGAAACTATTGCACGTCAAATCCCACAATCTCCAGCTTTAGGCCATGGCAAAGCAAAAAGAACTTGGTCAGAGTTTAATGAACGCGCCAATGGTATTGCACAGCTGCTCTTGAACCATGGACTTTCCCACCAGGATAAAGTTGCAATTTACTTATTCAATCGCCCGGAATACCTTGAGACACTATATGCGTGTCTGAAGGTATCTATAGTCCCCATAAATACGAATTATCGATATGGAACTTCTGAACTGCAATACTTATGGGACAACGCTGACGCAAGTGCAGTTGTTTTTCAGGCATCCTTTATCGAGCAAGTTAGTGAGTTACGCGACAAACTGACTCAAGTTAAAGTTTGGATATGGGTATCTGACGATCAATCAAGCCAGTGTCCTAGTTGGGCTATTCCCTACGAGGAGAGCGTTCAATCTCTTGCATCGATAAATAATGCAACTGGCAACGTTCCAAGAAGCGGTGACGATCTAATTATGTTATATACCGGTGGAACAACAGGGATGCCTAAGGGGGTAATGTGGCGCCAGGATGATCTTTTTGGAGTACTCAATCACGGTTCCTTGCTAAGATTTCCGGAAGATGGAACGTTGGACGATGTTGCAGCTATTGTAAGTGGTCCCGGGCCAGTTCACTTGTCAGCTTGCCCCTTGATGCATGGAACTGGTTGCTTTACAGCATTTGTCGCCTTGAATTCTGGTGGGTGCGTTGTCACACTAGAGTCAAATACTTTTTACCCAGAAGAATTACTCGACTGCGTGGAACAAAATGGGATCAACGTAATTTCGTTAGTGGGAGATGCCTTTGCAAAACCAATCCTGGAGGCTCTTGACAAGAACCCAAACAAGTGGAATCTTTCAACTCTAAGAATAATTGTCTCCTCAGGGGTTATGTTTAGTGAACAGTCTAAGCAGAGGCTGCTAAAGCATCACCCCGCCATGTTAGTGGTAGATGCATTTTCTTCTTCTGAAGCCATGGGCCTTGGCCAGTCAGTTTCCTCAGCCGGAGGAGGCGCCAAGACCGCCTCATTTTCCATTGGCGAATTTGCAAAAGTGATTGATGAAGATGGGAACGAGATCGCTCCTGGATCGGGCAAAGTTGGAAAGCTTGCAGTACGGGGCCGAACTCCAATTGGTTATTATAAAGACCCCGAAAAATCAGCTAAGACCTTCCCGATAATAGACGGTATGAGATGGTCGGTACCTGGTGATTATGCAACTATAGATGCGGACGGTACCGTTCAAGTATTAGGTAGAGGCTCGCAGTGTATAAATACGGGGGGTGAAAAGGTTTATCCCGAAGAGGTTGAAGAAGCACTTAAGCTACACGACTCTATTCAAGATGCTGCTGTTGTTGGAGTACCAAGCGACAAGTACGGAGAAGAGATCTGGGCACTAGTTCAAATGACAGACGGAGAATCGCTTGACAAGGAGTTGTTGATCAAGTTCGTCAAGACTCATCTGGCTGGCTACAAAGCACCCAAGAATATTATAGCTATCGATTCAATCGGACGGAGTCCCTCCGGAAAAATCGACTATAAGAAGATGAAAGATACAGCCATCTCACACCTTAAATCTCTTTCAACAAAATGATACAAGAAACAACTCTTTTACACCTCAACAATCTGTCAATAAGATATAGCTGATCTCCTATTTTTTCAATGCTTCCCCAACGTAAATCAAATACAAAAATTATTTCATCCACGTCGCGTCTATCCAGGTCAGCTAAGTTATCAGTAGCTGCACTTAAGATCGCAGCAAGAGCTATATATGGAAGAACACGCGTAAAGCTACTTCCTAAGGCTAAGCGCGAAGCACAAATTGAGATAAACCGCCGCAAAGCATCGGAAAACTTTGCCCAAACACTAGCTGGGATGAAAGGGCTTGCTGCCAAGCTAGGACAAATGGCCTCTTATCTTGACGAGAGCTTACCTCAAGAGACTAGAAACGCTCTCGCGCAGCTGCAGGCAGATATGCCCGCAATGGACTATGAGGTAACTTCGCAAGTTATCTATGAACAACTTGGTAAGATCCCTTCGAGAATTTTTAGCTACTTTGAGGAAGAGCCCTTTGCCGCTGCTTCTATTGGTCAAGTTCATCGAGCCATGACTAAATCAGGGGTTCCAGTAGCTGTTAAAGTTCAGTATCCGGGCATCGAAAAGGCACTAAACGCAGACATGTCAAATGCCTCCATGCTGTTTCACGCAATAGGCTTAATGTTTCCGCACATGGATCCGAAACCAATTGTGCAGGAGCTGAGCGTTCGTTTGAAAGAAGAAGTCGATTATCAAATCGAGGCAGATAACCAACGGTTATTCGAAACTTTTTACCACTCACATCCTTTTATTTCAATCCCCCTGGTGGTCGACGAACTTACCAGCACTAAAGTATTGACCACTGAGTTCGCAGAGGGAGTTCGATTTTCCGAAATCCTTTCATGGGGCCAAGAGGACAAGGATTGGGCTGGCGAAGTTATTTTCCGGTTTGTTTTTCGAAGCTTATACTCCCTGTGCGCATTCAACGGAGATCCACATCCAGGTAATTACTTATTCACTAAGTCTCGTAAGGTGACATTTTTGGATTTTGGGCTAGTAAAGAGATTTACCCCGGAAGAGTCATTCACCTTTAATGAAATGGTGAGGACGATGATTACAGATAGAGATGAAGAAGGATTTCGAAAAACTATCGTTGGGGCTGGACTGCTCAAAGAAGGAGCCAATGTCTCTACCGAGCAAGTTATAGAATACTTCTCAACCTTCTACGAACTCGTCAAGGAACCTAAGCCATATAGTGTAACTCCTGAGCTTTCGACTAAATTACTCAGAACGGTCATGGACCCTTCAAGTCCGGTTGCAAAATTTGCCACAGTTCCTCCGGCCTTCGTGCTTATCCAACGCATCAACCTTGGAATCTATGCACTATTAGCTCAGCTAAGAGCTACTGCTAACTGGCGCGACATTGCAGAAGAGCTTTGGCCACATGTCAGCGCTGCGCCTAAAACTAAGTTGGGCGAGTTAGAGCAAGACTGGCTGTCCCTGCGCCGCTAAAAGGTGGGTTGGAGCAAGACTGGCTGTCCCTGTGCCCCTAGGGCCTACTTGTGCGCCCCACGGGATACTTGGGCTGACCACCCAGGCTAGTTATTTTGAGTAGCGCGAGGGAATACTGGAGTGCTGGCGAGCTACCTCGTCGGCCAATACATCTCTCATAAGATCGACGGCCTCTAGAATCTTAGGGTGCCTAAGTGAATATAAAATTCGATTTCCCTGACGTTCAGTTGCTACCAATCCGCGCTCACGCAATACTGCTAAGTGCTGAGAGGTATTGGCTTGGGGAACACCAAGCGCTTGGCACAATTGGGTCACGGTGTGCGGCCCATCTCGCAGTGCGTATAACGCCACTAAGCGTTTCGGATCATTTAACGCCTTGCACATCGAAGCAACTACATCGTCCAACTCTTGACGAAGATTAGGATCAACAGTTATCGACCCTTCATAAGAAGACTCCAGTTGAGCAATTGCTTCGCTGCAGTGCACGGTTTGAGGTGCTGCTACACTCACTACCTCGTTATTTAGAGCTTCTTTAGGTATACTTCTCTCTATAACTTGCATACTTCACTCCTTAGTTCTACTCGCCAATTTTTGTACTCCCGAAAATACCTAATACATGAAAATTGATTCTTGAGTGGAATCTCCGACCACGATCTCACCTTCTCAAATCAGGTCTAGACAAGTAACTGCTCACGAAATCGCTGCAATCTTTGAATCCCCAGATTATGTACCTAATGATAAAGGATCGCAACTAAATAAGCAACCGACAATTTGAATATTCTAATATAAGTATTCAAAGCCCACGTCTCAGTTCCACAAGCTAACGGACATACCTGGCGAAGTCCCCAATTCAAGGCATTCTAAGCCCACTTCCTGCGCCTCAAATGCCCTGTCCGAGACTGATAGGCGGTGCCAAGTGCAGCAACCTTTAGGGATTTCACCGTAAATGAAGTGTGGATTGAAATAAATTGGCCGTATCCGTGGGGAGGGACCAACGCTAATATACTGAGAAGGACTTAGCGCCTTAGACTAGTAAGGAACAAAAAGGTTGAACTCTATATCCCTATCAGTTATCGGACCAGACCGGCCCGGCATTGTTGCAAGTATCACAGGAGTATTGTCGCAGCTAGATTGCTCAATCCAAGATTCGGAGATGGCAATTTTACGGGGTCACTTTGCAATGATGCTAATCCTTACATCGCCAACCGATGTTTATCCCCAACAAGTAGAGATTGCACTGGCAGAAGTTGCAACTGAGTTTTGTCTGACAATTATCGCCAGACCCCTTGATGACGAGCTTCAAACAAGTAGCGAGATTGCAAACGTCCACGGTTCCGGCCCTAACGTTAATCAATTGCAAGACAGTGAGTGGACAATCAACGTTTATGGCACCGATAAAATTGGAATTGTACACGGAGTGACATCTTGTTTGGCACAAATGGGAATAAATATAATTTCGCTAAGAACGCAGCTCTCCAGTGCGACAAGCAAGCCGATATATGCAATGGTGATACAAATTCGAGCTCCACACTCACTTGGCGAATCAACGCTTCGTCAAGCACTAGATCAAGTTTCCATGGAACTCGATGTAAAGATTAGTGCAATACCGATTGAAGACGAGACATTCTAAGCGTAAAGCAGCCATTAGGTGACAGTTCAAAAAGTACTTGAAATTCCGCATCTGTGTTTGTCCAATCCAACGACCGAGATCACAGATTTTGGGAGTGAGGAGATTCAGTTAGCAAATGATCTAATCGATACAATGCTTGCCTCGCCAGGATGTGTGGGGCTTGCTGCTAACCAGATTGGAGTTCCAAGGCGCATCTTTGCTCTCGATGTCTCTGGACACCACAAAACAACGTCATGCCATGGTAAGTTGGTAATATGCAACCCAGTTCTCATAGATGGTTCCGACAATGTCACCCTCAGAGAAGGTTGCATGAGCGTACCTCACTTCACTGGTGATATAACGCGACCAAGCAAGATATGCCTCAAAGGATACGATCCCCAAGGTGCTCCTATGGAGATCATCACCGAAGGATTTGAGGCCAGAGCAATACTGCATGAATTAGACCATCTAAATGGATATGTATTTATTGACCGAATCGAAAGTCCAACTGCCCTTTTCAAGCGCAAGGTATACCTCTAAACATTAAAGTGAACCGCCCCGGAACCCATGCACACTTTTTTCTGCGTCAATGACCGGGTTGTCATGTCAAGATTTGACTATTACACATTTGCGTAAAATGGTTCGCCTCTGCTTCGCTAGGGGTGATCAGTCCAAGTCGGTAATCGACTTATGCGTTCTCACCCTATATATCGCCCGCCGATAATATATATTATGTAAAGTTGGGGTTGTTCTTGTCGGCCCAATAGATCTTTCGACTCCGAGACACATTGGGAGTCGCAACTTCCCTTTGTGCCCTGAGTTCAGCATACTATCTTCATCTGGATCAACTGGTGTAACTCTAAGAGGAGTCATAGCCCTTTGGGATATGTTTTACTGGTAGTATTTGGAGTACAGATATTCGAGGAAGTAGCATAATAAATATGACCGAGTTCTTGGAGAAGGTCCAAAGCACCCATGCCTCTTGAAGGTATTTTATGAGAAAAAGTCCAAAACGTAATAGCCTGTATTCGCATCGTATACTGCATTCTCGTATTGAATTAACTGGCTATGACAATTAGGTGGTTGCAATCTCGACGGGATGCAACCGAATACCATTTTAAATGGAGCTGGCGCCATCTTAAGCACAACTATCCATGCTAGAAAAGGTCCGGTGTATCTATAATTATCAAGTACCACTGTTCCCACCATCCAGAACCGAGATAGAACAGCTCTAACTACAGGCATCCCTTCCGTGCTAGGACTTAATTGTGCGGCCCGAATTGCATCAGCCCTGGTGAATTTCGGATTTATGCCAAAAGACACTGGGGAAAGTAATACCTGGTGATTAATATCGACCCCACCTGGCGGAATAGTTCCTGGAACCGCTGTTTCAAATACTCGCTTAGAATGTTGCGACTTGTGATCTATCATCGTCCGATGTTTCGCCAGGATTAGAAACACTCCACTGGCAATCAAAACAACGATAATTAGTCCAATCGCCACTTTGGAAAGGTGGTTCGCACGCGTCCCTGTACTTAGCATATTTTCATTCGTGGAGATATTTGCTTTATCAAAATCATCACTAGTGCCAGATTGATCTGTCTCATGTTCCGGTACCATTTCAACAAACTTTAGACTGTGTTGAACTTTGAAATCATTGTCAGTAACTACAGGTAGGATTGCAATTAGGATCCCAAACAAAGAACTTATTCGGATCGTTAGAAGGGCCAGGTGTGAATCCTCCATCACCGGGAGACTGATTAACCGGTAAATTTGCTGGCTCGTTGTACCACGCTCCACTTATGTCCGATTCAACAGAATAAAACTTTTCCTCTGTTCCCGTATCGCCAGGTATTTGGTCATTTGAATGATGTCGTTCCGCTAAGAACTGTGCTGAATTCGCAGTCCACCCGCCCGTGTTCTTACACGCCATAAGCACAGTATCAACGTAGAAAGCTGTGCATGGCGTTCGATTTATAACTGTGTCATACACTTGATATTCATGAGTACCACCTGGAGTAAGAGTCGCAGCATTAGGAACTTGTACTGGTAGATTGCAAACCGAAGTATTTCCGTATTCATAAAAAGGTGCTGCATAATAGGGAGTTCCTCCATAGCTATTGGAGCTTGTTGACAACCAACCCGATTGGGCTAAGGTACATCCAGGAGCAGTATAAGGTCTTGAATCGTCAGTAATCATCACCCATGCGCTGCTATTTCCAGGTATCCCACCCGAACCATCGCAAATAGCCGGAAAGTAATCGTTGATGTAAGCTTTGGCACCTGATGGTGTCTCATTCGATGTTAAAATGCCATCGAATGCATTATTTGTCTCCGAAACGACCGTTTTACACGGATACGCGTTAGGTTGAACTACTTGTTGTGACGCACCTGCTTGACCTGTGTCAATCCCATATAGGCCAAATGCAACAAAAGGCTTGATTGCTGCAATTCTTGCCACTCGTTGTATTATTTGTCGTTTCATTTCAAAGAGTCTCCTTCGGATATAATATTTCTGACTGCTTCACTTCCTGGAACACCTATTGGACGAAGGGGAGAATTTCCGTTCATTCGCACTGAGGCTTTCGCTGCAATTGTCCCTGAATATCTGTTCCCGGATACGATTTTCTTCCCCGCAAGATAACCTTCACGCATTCTCAGTTCGTTTGATTTACTCTTGCGATTTGCCGAGGCAACCACTCTATCCACTATTGGATGGTTCACTGCCGTTGTCCTATATATCGCGCAGGTAATCATATCCCACCGAGAACCTGCGTAGTAATAGTGTTCCTTCAATACTGCTTCAATAGCAAACAGTTTGTTCAAGATTGACTTGTATTTATCGAGTGCAAAGCTGACGGCTTCAAAATAAACTTTATGAAACTCCCATGTCGTAAATAGGTAATTTACAAATAGGATGGTAGCCTCGACTCCGAAACCTGTTCCAATGACACTCTCGTCGATGGCAACTGCAAAATAGACAGTTCTATTTCTGAGATCGGCATTGTAAGCGCTAATATATCCAAGGACTCGGTCGCTTGTTGCACCAACAATTGTGAACTGTGCTATTGAACCTCCCGATAACGTGGCCGCAAAGGCTTCAAGACTTGGGAATGCACCACTAAATCGCCAGCGCCATGCAACTTCTGACTGTATACAAATTTTGTGAAGTCTCGGAATATCTGAGTCGATCATTGGCCGAAGTTTGACTCTAGCTCCTTCGAGCGGTGGAGGGCCGAGAGGTGGTGAATTGTTTTCCAGGTTAGTTGTCTCGATTTGGATACTTTCCTCTCTCAACATTTTTGGCCCTCCTTGTTGCTTGCGTCACTGTGTTTTCTGGAGTTTGATGCTGGACAAGAAGAGCCTAGATCGATAAGCCAAGTTTGGCTTGTAACACCAAATAAAGTGCCATCTTGTGAACCACCGAACAATAAAAGTTCGTTGAGATTTCTAAGAAAAGCAAGAGACGAACCTGTACTAGCAGAAGGAAGCGATTGAGAACTTTCTTGCCAAGTTTTTCCGTTGAACATCCAAAGGCCACTCAGCGTAGAACCAGAGATCCCGGTTCCTCCCACGATTGCAACCAAGTTTGAACTTTGATCTTCTGCTCCATTCTTATGCGATAGACCTATGAGAGAAGCTACAGCGGAGTTATAACTAGCTGGAGGACTATTTTCAGGACTAAGTTGCTTCCATGCCACACCATTCCATGACCAAGTGTCATCCAGGAGAGCCCCAGAGGACGATCGTCCACCGAATAAGATTACGTCAGTTGAATTACGATGATCGAAGGTTCGTAGGACCGAGCCCTGGGCTTCGCTATGAGATTTCCGAAGCGAACTATTGAAATGAGAGGAATGGCTAGTAGGGTCACTTGTACTAGGGATTGGGTTGGCGCTACCGCTTTCCCCTGGGAAAGTCAGCTGGTTCCCCAATAATCCAGCTGAGACAGCCTCAAAACGTGCCGGAGGACTTTGTGGCGGATGGGCTTGGTGCCAGTCAGTACCATCCCATACCCAGGTATCAGATAAGACGGTCCCAGCATTATTTTCGCCCCCAAATAGAACCAATTCTCCATTAGGGCCCCTTGCCAAGGTAGCACCATAGCGTGCAGGTGGCGACTGGCTCGGGTGCATTTGAATCCATGTTTGGCTTTGGGAGTTGAAGACCCAAGTGTCATTCAACGCTGTGTTGGTTTGAGATATCCCTCCAAATAGTAGTGCTCCACCGTTTACAGGATACGAAGCTATAGCGGCACCATACCGAGGCGTGGGACCACCGGGATTGCTTATCGCGGACCAAGATAATCCGTTGAAGATCCAAGTATCGCCGAGTGCCTCTCCGGATGTGGATCTTCCTCCGAAGAGCAAGACTTCATGGTCTGAGAGACCCTGGCGACCTTTGTTTCTATTATGGCTTTGTTGGAATTCGATTAAGCTTCTGTTGCCAGAACTTCCATCAGGACTAGTTGACTGGATACTTTCATTAGCGGTCCGAATCGTTGTCATGGCTGCCTCTTGTCTGGCAATCGGGGTTACGTCCTCTTGGCTCCAAGAACCATTGAACGCCCAAGTGTCCAATGCCATTTCATTCGCTAGTTTAGGTGATCCTGGCGCATTGCGATATAGCGAAGCAATAAGTCCTGCGACAAAATCCCCATACGATCCCGCGAATCCTCCGAACAAAATACTTTGTTTGGTAGCTGGGTCAAATACTAAGGACCCACCCGCTAGTGCTTGAGGACTTGACATATTTTCTGTCTGTGAAGCAAGTCTCAGAGCTAGGGCTGGTTGTAATGGTGGTGACACTTGAGTCCACATATCATTCGTCGGATCATAAGTCCAAGTATCGGAGAGCGGCGAGACTGAAAGAAAACTTGAAGTGCCTCCGAAGAGGACCAAACGATTCAGTGATGAATCAAATGAAGCTTGGGCACCAATTCGGGCTGGAGGGCTTGTCGTAGGTAGTTGCAGCTGCCAAGATGATCCGTTATAGACCCAGGTGTCCCCAAGAGCAGTGAAACTCGAACTCATCCCTCCGAATAAAACAGCTGCATTTGTTTGATTGTCGTAAACCATTGCACCTCCCGAACGAGCTGGTGGACTACTGGGAGTAAGCTGTTGAGTCCAATTGCCTTTTCTAAATAGCCACGTATCATTGTAGGCACCAGGAAGACCACCAGTCTGTTTTAGCCCGCCAAAGAGAACTAGATTCCCAGTGCTCGAATCAAATATTAGCGACGCTCCTGCGCGGCTTGGTGGAGAATTGAGAGGGCTAAGTTCGGTCCAGTTGGCCCCATTCCATGCCCAAGTGTCGTTCAGAAATGTATATCCTCCACCCTTTACAAGTGAGATACCGCCGAACAGAATCATCTCCCGTAAGTTGGCGTCATAAGCTATCGATGCGTACGCCCGCGCTGGTGGTTCCACACTTGGAGAAGCCTCAACCCAGCTCATTCCATTCCATAGCCATGTATCGTCCAAGATGCTAAAACTCCCCGCTGAGTTTGCCGTTGCACCGCCGAACAGCACGACGTCGTGTGTTGCCGGATCGTACCCCATTGCGGAGAGCAACCGAGCGCCAGGCTGGAGCGGTGGCGGGAGAGATTGCCAACCTCCTTGAGGCGCTTCATAAGTGATCGGA
>JAKAVM010000070.1 GCA_021827485.1 Actinomycetes bacterium | reverse complement strand
TTCCGATCTGTATTGATCGGCGTTACCGTACCAGAGACGTTGTTTGTTACATATGCAGTAGCTCCGTTGGGAGTAATGGCAATTCCGTATGGACCCGTTCCTACCGTAATGGCGGTGCCCGCTGTATTCGTGGCGATACTTATAGGAGTCACCGTTCCAGAGCCGTAGTTGCTCACATATGCAGTTGCCCCATTGGGAGTAATGGCAATTCCTTCAGGGGTGGCCCCGACTGTGATTGGTGAACCGGCAGTATTGGTGGCAGTATTGATCGGCGTTACCGTACCAGAGCCAGCGTTAGTTACATATGCCGTTGCCCCATCGGGAGTAATGGCTATGCCCACGGGCGAAGATCCTACAGTAATTGGCGAACCTGCAGTATTGGTAGAGATATTAATCGGCGTTACCGTACCAGAGACGTTGTTTGTTACATATGCAGTAGCTCCGTTGGGAGTAATGGCTATGTCGGAGGGCCCCGATCCTACAGTAATTGGTGAACCGGCAGTATTGGTGGCAGTATTGATCGGCGTTACCGTACCAGAGCCAACGTTTGTTACATATGCAGTAGCTCCGTTGGGAGTAATGGCAATTCCGTATGGACCCGTTCCTACCGTAATGGCGGTGCCCGCTGTATTGGTTGTCGCATTAATCACGCTGACGTTGCCACTTGTATGGTTGGCCACATACGCAGTCGCCGCACCCGAAACGTATGTGAACTTGTCAGCTGAGCCAGGTGTCGACGTCCCGCCAGCGGTTGTGACCGTCATATCAACTTGGACCGCTAACCCGGAGGGCGACACGGCGGTCAACTGAGTGGCACTATTCACTGTCACACTCGTTGCCGCTGCAGTACCAAAATCAACGGTAGTTCCCCCGTTGACGAAATTACTCCCCACAATATCAATAGTATCGCCTCCAGATGTAGAGCCAATCGCTGGATCGACAGCCGTTACAGTTGGAAGGGGAGGAGGCGGGGTGAAAGAGATGGCAATTCCTTCAGGGGTGTTCCCGACTGTGATTGGTGAACCGGCAGTATTGGTGGCAGTATTGATCGGCGTTACCGTACCAGAGCCAACGTTAGTTACATATGCCGTTGCCCCATCGGGAGTAATGGCTATGCCCACGGGCGAAGTTCCTACAGTAATTGGCGAACCAGCAGTATTGGTGGCGGTATTGATCGGAGTCACCGTTCCAGAGCCGTAGTTGGTCACATATGCAGTTGCCCCGTTGGGGGTAATGGCAATTCCTTCAGGGGTGTTCCCGACTGTGATTGGTGAACCGGCAGTATTGGTGGCAGTATTGATCGGCGTTACCGTACCAGAGCCAGCGTTAGTTACATATGCCGTTGCCCCGTTGGGGGTAATGGCAATTCCTTCAGGGGTGGCCCCGACCGTGATTGGTGAACCTGCAGTGTTGGTAGCGGTGCTGATCGGAGTCACCGTTCCAGAGCCGTAGCTCACCACATATGCAGCCGCTCCGTTGGGTGTGATTGCAATTGCGTAGGGCTGGGTGGCTACAGTGATGGGCGAACCAGCAACGTTAGTGGAAGTATTGATCGGAGTCACCGTACTACTTGAGTAGTTGACCACATATGCAGTAGCCCCGTTCGGAGTGATAGCGATATCGATGGGGTTGGCCCCGACAGTGATGGGCGAACCAGTAAAGCCAATGGCGGTATTGAATAGGGTCACTGTTCCAGAGCCGTTGTTGGCCACATATGCAGTTGTCCCATTGGGGGTAATGGCAATGCCTTCGGGGTTGGTCCCGACAGTTATGGACGAGCTAGCAGTGTTGGTAGCGGTGCTGATCGGAGTCACCGTGCCGGAGCTTTGATTAGTCACAAATGCGGTCGCCACGCTCGACACATATTCGAACTTGTCGGCGGAACTCGTCGTCGATGTCCCTCCAGGTGTGGTTACCGTCACGTCTATAGTGCCTACAAATCCTGGTGGCGACACCGCTGTGAGTTGATCTCCAGACCCCAATGATACACTGGTCGCGGGAGCGGTGCCGAAGTCGACCGTGGTTGAACCAGCGACAAAGCCGGATCCGACAATATCAACTACATCGCCTCCAGATGTAGAACCTATCGCAGGGTCCACCGCCGTGACTGTTGGCACTGGATGAAATGCCAGCAACTCCGAGACACTATTGGCAGTATTGTTCGCTATAAACAAGTCTCCAGCCGAATCAATTGTAATGCCTAAAGGCGCGCTGAGTCCTGTGGAAGCAACCGAGGCCAGTGTATTAGCGGTAACCGAGACCCCGAAGATAGTGCCCGAAGCCTGCGGCATTACAGAGACACTATTTCCAGAATTGTTCGTTATAAATAAGTCTCCGGCCGAGTCAAAGGTAAGTCCAGCCGGCCCACTCAACCCCGAGGTGACAACGCTGGCCAGTGTATTAGCGGTAACCGAGACCCCGAAGATAGTGCCCGAAGCCTGCGGCATTACAGAGACACTATTCCCAGAATTGTTCGCTATAAACAAATCTCCGGCCAAATTAAAGGAAAGGCCATTTGGGATACTCAACCCCGAGGTGACAACGCTGGCCAGTGTATTAGCGGTAACCGAGACCCCGAAGATAGTGCCAGAAGCTATTGGCATTACCGAGATACTACTTGCAGTACTGTTCGCTATAAACAAGTCTCCGGCCGAATTAAAGGAAAGGCCAGCTGGTCCGCTCAACCCTGACGCGATAACGGAAAGTACGTTAGCGGTAACCGAGACCCCGAAGATAGTGCCCGATGCTGCTGGCACTACCGAAACAGTATTTGCTGTAAAGTTTGCAATAAATAAGTCTCCGGCCGAATCAAAAGCAAGCCCATCGGGCTGACCCAAACCCGAAGAAACAATGGTGGCAAGAATGCCAGCAGTGACTGGCACGCCGAAAATGGTGCCTGATGTTACAGGCATTACATCGACGGAATTGCCAGTTTCGTTAGTGACATACAGATTTCCCGCGGAGTCGATTGCAAGGGCTCCAGGTCCGTTCAGCCCCGATGCAATAGTGGCAGGTGAATTGGCAGTAACTGAAACTCCAAAGATGGTTCCAGACGCTGCTGGCATTGCCGAGATGTTGTTGGCTGTAGAGTTTGAAATGAACAGGTCTCCACCTGCGTCAAAAGCGAGTCCTTCCGGTGCGCTCAACCCAGTGGTCACAATAGATGCCAACGTATTTGCAGCGACGGCCACTCCAAAAATACTTCCTCCCGACGGCGCTATTGCCGAAACTTTGTTGGTCGAATTATTTGCGATAAATAAGTCACCAGATATATTGAATGCGAGTCCTTCCGGCCCGCTCAACCCTGAGGAGACAACGCTGGCTAGTGTATTGGCAGTAACCGAGACTCCAAAGATAGTGCCAGAAGCTATTGGCATTACCGAGACACTATTGCCACCAACATTTGAGATAAACAAGTCTCCTGCTGAGTCGAACACGAGACCTGACGGAGCACTCAATCCCGATACAATCGTTGTAAGTGTATTGGCGGTAACCGACACTCCAAAGATAGTGCCTGAAGCCGCGGGCATTACCGAGACCGTGCTGGCGGTATTGTTGGCTATAAAAAGATCCCCAGCTGAATCCAATACCAAACCAATCGGTGCACTTAATCCCGAAGAAATTAATGTTGTCAAGGTATTGGCGGTAACCGACACCCCAAAGATAGTGCCCGAAGCAGCGGGCATTACCGAAACCGTGCCAGCGGTATTGTTAGTTATAAAGAGGTCCCCGGCTGTGTCAAGAGCAATCCCTTCCGGTCCGCTCAACCCCGAGGAAACAATCGTAGTCAATTTGTTGGCGGTAACCGGGACTCCAAAGATAGTGCCCGAAGTCTTGGCTAGCACTGCCACTGTATTGGAAGAGTAGTCAGCAATGAAGAGGTCGCCTGATGAGTCGAGCGCCATCATCCTGGGCGCACTGAGTTCTGAAGCGATATATGTTATTGGCGATGCCGCACCTGCATTGGGTGTATGGACACCCTGGTCGATACCTAGCATCACAGCCACTAAGGCTAGGGTAAGCAGAAGCTGTAGCCAGCGAGGGTTATTTCGCGTTGGTCTGTGCGAATTTTTCAGCGCTAAATTCACCCCACTTTCGACAAGCGACCGACCCATATTCAGGCAAACCTAAATCTTATAAGCGCGATAAGTGCATGGGCAAATACTCACAGTAACTTCCTCCAGTTTTTATCAGTCTATGGTTTCCAATCTAGAGCGCAACGACTTCACGGTCCGTGGAGCCTTGGCTCCCGCCTGGCTACTCCCACTAAAATCCTGGGCACTCTTATAAAAATCCTGGTTATTCTCACTAAGATTCCGCCTACCCCCACCATAACCCCAAGTATCCCGATAGATTATTGTTAGTTCCAAAGTAGGTTGGTGGGTTTGCTCCCTCAAAAGCTGCTAAACTTGCAGGCAGAAAGCATGTCTTATCCTCTGAAAAGTAACAAATTTTCAATAAATTCTGTTGTCAGATCTTCTCTCGATAGCGTGTCGCTAACAACTGAACTAATATGAGTTCATGAGCCAAGTACATATAGAGCTGTCCGAAGAAACAGTTAGGCGACTCCATGCGGTGGCGACTTCTCGTGGAGCAAGTGACGAAGAAGTAGCAGCTGAAGCTGTGATTGCTTACCTAGCCCCTAAGCGTCGGCTCAGTTTCGCGGGCGCTATGAAAGGTGGTCCGGCCGATTTTGCTGAGCGTGGCGAGGAGATCCTCCGGGCTCAGCTTCCTGCGTGATTCTCGTAGACACAGGGCCGCTTCGCGGTGCTCCATGCAAACGATAGAGACCACGAAAGATGCCGAGAATTCCTTGAAACCACAACGGAGACGCTTGTCGTACCTTCTAGCGTGATTGTAGAGGTATGCCAGCTGGCCGAGAGGCTGGGCGGGCCTGATCATGAAGTGGCATTTCTTCGCTCTTTCATAGCGAAAGAGATGATAATCGAGTCGGTCGAGGTCCAGGATTTCGAGCGGATAAGTGAACTCATCGGTCAATATGCCGACTTCCCCCTCGGTATGGTTGACGCATCGGTGATTGCTCTCGCTGAAAGGTTGGGCGTGTCAGACGTAGCGACGCTCGACCACCGCCATTTCTCTGCGGTTCGTCCACGCCACGTAGAAGCCTTCAACTTGCTTCCATAGAGGCGCTTAGTTGGCGATAATGTTTCTTGGAGATGGGCTGACAACGTAATATGTTAATGTTTTGGCAGGTTAATATTACGATCTCAAATTGCGGCTAGTTCCATAATTGCGCAGTAAATCCCTAAATACTTGAATGTCAAGCAAAATAGTACACGAAACCGTCGTGATGCGATGTATCAGTTGCACTAATGTCTTAGAGAATAATTCGTACCTCATCCAAAGGTAGGCCTCTACTGGCTCTCAGACAACGTACCGACAGGCTGGTAACAGTTTTATAACTTTACCAAATTAGCCCGAGATGGCGAGGATATATCTGAATTAGATAGTGTTATCAAGCGGCTAGGAGTCCTTCCTACTCGCGCTACTTAGAGTAAATATAGGGCTTTCTCGGGTTCGGGGTGCGAAACGTCTAACCCGTCCCGATGCTCAGGTCAATCTCACATCCATAGCACGATGTCGGCAGTTCGCAACAAACTCAGATGTCCGGCTCACCCTATTCCTAGCGTGCAATTAGACTTAGATACCTAACTACATTTCTTGAGATCTTCGCGAGCCCTAGCAATTTCTAGATCCTTACGAGCTTTAGCGATTTGAGCCAACACAACAGAGCGAGTCCGATCATCAATTTCAATATCTTCGTTATAGTCAAGCGCATTGCCGTAGCTGACGAAACTATTTCTAGTTCGACTTGTTCGACTTGTTCGACTTGAAATTCTACGCTTTGGGCGTTGGGGCTTCGAAGGTGACTTGGTTCCAATTTTCTTGGCCGATCTAGATTTTGCGATATGCGCTAGAGATGGCGAAGCCTCTAAGGCATCTGGGCCTAAATCATCAAAAAGTGATAGTTGATTGAACATATTTTGATGGTACTAAAGGGGTGTGACAAGCAATCTTGCGAAAGGTGGGAGACAAGAAGACGCCTGTCGTGCCTGGTCACGGCATACCCCTCCCCGGTCGGTGGGCGCGGGTCGCTAAGTCAGGTTTTAAAGCATATGGGCAGGTGGCGAATACCATTGTGTTTGTTTGACCTTGTGAATTCCACGGGTCCGTTCAAGTCGAGCTGGCTAAAGGAGTCAAGTACTTCTTCTAGTACAATTGCAATCTCTAACCTTGCAAGTGCCGCACCAAGGCAGTGATGGTTGCCATGCCCAAAACCAAGATGGGGATTTGGATCTCTGTCAACTCTAAAGTCCATTGGAGCGGTAAATACCGAAGAGTCCCGATTTGCTGATGCTTCCCAAAAGACAACTTTATCCCCGGATCGGATTTTAGCATCCAATATCTTAGCATCGGCAGTTGCAGTTCTTCTATTGTAAGCTGCCGGACTTACCCAGCGGACGATTTCGTCAACGCATGACGAGATAAGAGAGTGGTCATTTTTTAAAAGTTGAAACTGATCTTTGTTCTCTATCAACGCAAGAAGTCCTCCAGCTATCGCATTACGAGTAGTATCTGCTCCAGCGGCAAAAAGTAAGGTAAAGAAAAGTTGTAGCTCTTCTTCAGTTAACTTTGGTGGAACTTCACCTTCGAGTTCGGAATGTATTACGGCTGAGAGCATGTCGTTGGATGGTTGAGATTTCTTACTCTCTATAAGTTGAGAGCCATATTCATATAGCTGGATCATTGCCTCAAGAGACTCGGGAGAGTCTTCGTATGTATCCCCGGTCTTGAAATCAAATGCATATTCAACCCATTCGACTAATTTCACGCGGTCTTCTTCTGGCGCCCCAATTAGTTGGCATATAACTTGTAACGGAAGTTCTGCTGCAATATCTGTGAGGAAATCACACTCGCCCTCACCGGCCCCACCATTATTTTCTTTGACTTTGCCAATTATTGATTGCGTTCTTGCGCGAAGCCCTTCTTCTAGTGTTGCAATGGTCTTGGGTGTAAATCCTCGGTTTACTAATCTACGAACTCTTTGGTGGCGTGGATCGTCCATCATGTTTAGAAGTTTGCCAGCACTTGGGAGGTCTGGAATTATGGTTCCGCCGAACGGTCGGGTACCACCTGTTTCGGAGGAGAAAGTTTGTGGATCGTGGAGAACTTTCACCGTTTCGTTATAAGTAGAAATCGACCAAAATCCTTCCCCTCCAGGAGTCTTTGTTGTTGGCTCGTGCCAGTAAATTGGAGCAAACTTGCGTAGCTTCTCAAAATGAGCGTGAGGAAACCCATTAGCAAAATTATCGAGATCAGTTAGATCAAAATCAGTGATACTCATCTTGCCTCGCTTGATGAGGAGTTGAAATTTCCATTTTACCTAGTAATTTCTCAACTTCCATCTTCCAGTTACCAAGTTTCTCGGCAAAAAGCTGAGCACTTTGTTGATTGAATCTCTGCATAGGTCCCGATATACCTACGCCAGCTTTGAAGTCTTGGACTCCAATATCAAGAGATGTCCCGATCGAGTAGATTGATGGTTCCCACTCACCGCGCATAACCGCATATCCTTTCATCTGGATATCTCTAAGCTCTGTCTCAAGCTCGGTAGGATTCGTAATAGTCGTCTCCGTGTAAGTTGTAAGAGTTCTAGCAAGAAGCTTGGACCTATCGTTGTCAGACATAGTACTCAGGATTGCTTTGCCAACCGCACTTGCATGAACCGGTGCTCGCATTCCAACGATATTTGCCACTCGTAGAGAGTGAGGTGACTCAAGGTGCTCTAAGATGACAATGCCACTTGCCTCTAAAACAGAAAACGATATTGATTCTCCAGTATCATCGCGTAACTTCTCAAGGTAAGGTCTTAGAACTTGAACAATCGTGTTTGAGGAAGGTGTAAGTAGGATTCCTAACTTTCTTGCTACGACATAGGTGCGCCCGAAGGCGCCAGAAGGTCTTCCTCTCTGTGGCTTTGTATTCCCGTCTGTCGGAACAATCCAGCCCGCAGAGACTAACGATGCTAGAGATCGGTGGACGGTAGGCTGGGGTAGTCCCAGCGTCGAACCTATTCTCGCTTGATTTATCGGCTGTTCCTGGGCGATGACCTCAAAGATTTTCAGGGTGGTAAGGACTGTCTTCAAATTTGCCAACCTCCTTTGATCTTGTAAGAATATCTGTACTACAGATAATAAATAACTATATAATAGTTATTTATTTATGTCAACAAGTCGCCGATCTAGGAGGAAAGCTATGGTTGAAGCAGGTAGTGTGCCCAAAACGCACGAAACAACTGAACTAAGTGCAAGTAGCTTAGGTGCAGCTGAAGTAAGCACAACGGGTCTAATCACAGCCGAGGAAAACACAATTGCCCACAAATATGTTGAGCTGGCCAATGGTTTTGATCTCAAAGGGCTGGTAGCGCTTTTTGATAAGAACGCTCAAATAGAGCATTCAGTCGGAGATTTTCGTGGCATCCAGGAGATTACCAGGTTCTATAACGAGATTATTTTCCCTTCAGAACCTACGATTGCTTTAAAAAGTGTTATATCCAACCAGCAAATATGCGCTGCCGAGCTGAGAGCTTTCACCAAGTCAACCGGCGATAAGGAATTAGCGGTTGCTGACTTTTTTACCATGAATGAACTTGGACAAATAGTTTCACTATCTATTTATATGCGATAGAAAGTTCTCCTAAAGCTCTCCTAAAGCGCACTGGTATAAATCCCTGGCAGTTTCTTGCTAGACTTATCCAATGCGGTACGGAATGAGCATTCCCTTTGAGGGGATTTCCATGACTGATCAACTTGAGCTTTATAAGTTGATGGCTGATCTCGGATATAGCGATCTATGGTCTGGCGAGGCTAGTGGGGCAGATGCGTTTACCCCTCTGGCTTTAGCTTCGTTGTTGGCCCCTTCGATGCATCTTGGAACTGCAGTAGTACCTGCATTTACACGAGGTCCTGGACTAATGGCAATGAGCGTCGCTACCATGGCGGAGCTAGCTCCCGGGCGATTTTCTTTTGGCATTGGATCCTCGTCAAACGTCATTGTAGAGAACTGGAACTCAGTCAGTTTTGATGAGCCTTATCTCAAAGTCCGTGATATGGTGAGATTTCTCAAGGTGGCCCTAACGGGTGAGAAAGTAGATCATGCTTTTGATACGTTTACAGTTCGGGGCTTTCGCCTTGGAAGGCCTTTAGAGGTAATACCCCCAATTCTTGTAGGAGCACTACGCCCTGGAATGTTACACCTAGCATCGCGTGAAGCCGATGGCGCAATAATCAATTGGCTCTCCTCAGATGACGTAAAGAAAGTAGTGGCGCAGGTTGGTGCGGGCAAAGAGATAGTTGCCCGGATTTTTGTGTGTCCTTCGAGCGACAGTGCTTTAGTGCGAAAACTTGGGAGACTAGCAATCTGTGCTTACCTAAATGTACCTGTATACGCTGCTTTCCACCGGTGGTTGGGCAGGTCTGAGCTGCTAGAGCCGATGTGGGAAGCCTGGGAGAAAGGCGATCGTAAGGCAGCAGCCCAGCAAATCCCTGATGAAGTTGTTGACTCGCTAATTGTTCATGGCAGCCCACAAGAGTGTAAGGAGCACATCGCCCATTACGTAGAAAATGGGGTGACGGTACCGATTATTGGCTTGCTCCCATTTTCGATAGACACGCGAAGTGCTATTTCTCAGCTGGCGCCAACTCTTTAGGGTTGTTGGCCAAAATTTCCGAATGATATTTCCTTTTTTCTCAAAAAAGTACTAATATATAGATAGAAATATGCCGAAGGTGTTCAATATAGGGGCGTATATTAATCACCCGAGGCTGCGAAGGACCGCGGAGGAGGTGGAAAGTAATGTCGATAGCGTCTGGACAAGGAGGAGTAGGTGGGTCTGTCGCCTACTACCTCTATCTGAACGGAATTTTGGAGGGTATCGTGAATCCAGTTGATGCTGGAAATTTTGAAGGTAATTGGGCTCAACCGGGAGTTTCCTCGTATAGCTCGGTATCTGGAGGTGGGGCTGCTTCTGGCGCTGCTGGTTCTAGTACCACTGCACCTCCGGTTTCAAGAGGTGTAAATCCCACTGATAGCGGCAATGTAACTTTACCTTCGACTTCACAGCAATCTGCTCCGACCCCAGCAACCGACTCGCGCAGTGCTAATCCGCAGCCTAATACTAGTTCTGGAGGAGGAATACCATCTTTCTCTGGTAAAGCTCGAAGTCGCTCGATCTCGTTCGCTGGGGCACCACCACGGGGGGCGCCGACTCAAAGTCAAGCTGGCACGACAAATGCACCCAGTGTTGGCCAAGGATATGGAACAGCTCAACTTGGGTCTCGAGGGGGACCTAGTCTTAGCTCGGGAGGATTCTCGAGCAAAGTGAATATGTCGCTTTAGGCTAGATTGCCTCGCCAAATAAGCTTGTAAATAGTTCCCCCAAATAATATTCCCCCAATAAAATTCCAATAAAATTCAGAGCCCTTGAAGGTTAAATAAACAGGACCTGCCTTGTTGGCAGGTCCTGTTGCGTTCAGTCGCAGGTCGCGATATTAAGCAGTAATTGACTGAAGTTTTTGCTGCAGATCCTTTTGGGCATCGTTTGGTGCCGGAGCAGCTTGGAGGGCCATGAGCTTGGTCATATCACCTTCCACTTTAATTTGGCCCGACATAAAGGCCTGTATAGCTGCCTGCTGGTTTCCTTCAATGAAAATCGATTTTGCAACGTCAAATGGTACTGTAACTTTGGTAGGGGCTGAGTCACTGAGGCCCTTTTCGTAGTTTCCACCGCTCAAGTGCACCTGTTTCTCACCATCAGGACCACCTGTTACCACGATATTGACGGTCAAGTCTTTGAGCGAAGCAGGGATTGCGTCATCTCCCAGCTCACCTCGGATCTTGTCCACTTCGGCGAACCACTCGTCGGAGAGGAAGTTAAAAGCCATGTGCATTACTCCTTGTTTGGGTGTTCTACTGGCAAACGCCAGCCCCACCTTTATGAGGTGGGCACTATATTCTTGACCAGTTAGTCAATATTGCGCAAATATTTAATCAATATTTTCCCCTCTACCTGCACCTATACCCGCGCGTCAACCATCTCGAAGCTGGCTGAGGCGCTAATCTCGTAGTGCTGATGTTTTTTGAAAATGATCCGAGTGATGAATTCGATAATGAGTTCGATGACGAATTCGAGACCGAATTGGACGATGAACCCGCCGGGATTGTTCCACCTGTAGTTGTAGTAGTTGTTACCAAAGACCCAGGTCCTTGGTTCGACGAAACGCTAGAAGCTCTGGCAAATCAAGACTATTCAAACTACCAAGTCGTCATTTTGGACGCTTCTGAGGTTCCTGTTCCCTTGGAGAGGATTGCAAAGTACCTTCCGAGCGCCTTTGTCAAGCATCTAGAGAGCGACAATGGGTATAGTGCCAATACGAATCTAGCTCTTGAAATGGTAAAAGGGGTTACTCATCTCATCTTATCTCATGACGACGTAAGGCCCGCAACTAATGCAATCACTCTAATGGTAGAGGAAGCTCTCAGGTCGAATGCGGGCATCATTGCTCCTAAGTATGTAAGGTGGGACGACCCATCTCGAATCGTTAGCGTAGGAATGAATGTTGACAAACTGGGAGCGAGAGCAGACCGAGTAATTCCGGGCGAACTCGATCAGGAACAACACGATGCCGTGAGGGACGTGTTCATAGCACCGGGAGGATTCGTATTAGTACGGATGGATCTTTTTGCGGCTATTGGAGGTTTGGATCCGACTCTAGAACTGTTTGGCGAAGATCTGGACTTATGTTGGCGCGCTCAGCTCCAAGGGGCGCGTGTGCTTGTTGCCCCCCAAGCTAGTGTTGCCCATATTGAAGTTACACGAAGCGGTACTAAGTTCAATCAGAAAGTCACATCGCTAAACGATATATTATATTATGTTAGGCGGAGTGAACTTAGGACAATATTGAAGTGTTACGGAACTGTTCACCTTATTAGGGTTCTCCCTCAAGCATTGGTTGCTTCCATAGCTGAGCTGATTATAAGCGTTATTGCTGGCAAGTTTACTCGGGCACGATCTGTGATCGAGGCCTGGCGATGGAATTTCAACGACAGAGAGCAACTTCGGCTTATTCGCAAAGATGTCCAATCAGGTCGGATAGTAGCCGATAGCGCAATAAGGGAGTACCAAGTAGCTGGATATGTCCGATTGAATAGTTTGATGCAGAAAATTCTGGCCTCATATCATGGGGTACATCGGCTTTCCCTCCATGGTATTGACGGCGAAGATTTTATTTTTGGGCTTGAAGATGGAGAAGAGCCCGAGTTACAACTCCCTGGGTCCAAAGAACGCGACTTTCAAAAAGGCAAATCCCAAGTGCTGGCCCTAGAATCGGGTCAGCTCAAAGAACCGAGGCCCGAAGAACCAGTCCTGGAACCGAGCCAGCTCAAAGAACCGAGGCCCGAAGAACCAGTCCTGGAACCGGGTCAGCTCAAAGAACCGAGGCCCGAAGAACCAGTCCTGGAACCGAGCCAGCCTCAAGTGTCAATTATACGGGTCTTTGGGATTTGGAATCTGAAGGCCCCGACTTCAACAACGTTGTTGTGGTTGATTGCTTTGATTCTTCTCGCTTTTGGCGAGCGGCACTGGTTTAGTACTAGTTTGCCAGTCCTTGGCCAACTGGCCCGATTTACTAGACCCTGGACAGTGTTGCATAGTTACTTTATGAGTTCGCACGCTGGAGCTTCTCTAAAGACTGTTCCTTCGTTGGCCGTTCCGATTTTGAGTCTTGCTAGCTTCGTAACCATTGCTTCAGGGGCGCTTCTTCAAAAAGTAATCCTCCTTGGGTCCATTCCAATCGGAGCTTGGGGCATGACTCATCTAGCTAGGCCTTTTGGAAGGAGATTGCAAACAAATCTTGCGACAATCACGTACATGATTGTCCCAATTGCGTATGATTTCTTTTCCCAAGGAAGACTTATTGATCTAGTCCTATTTGCACTATCACCGT
>JAKAVM010000067.1 GCA_021827485.1 Actinomycetes bacterium | reverse complement strand
GATCTCCTCGGAAAGCTCTCGTGTATTATTTGAGGTTAGAAAAACTAACGGTATTTGATTGGCTTGCACCGTTCCTAATTCTGGAATAGATACTTGATAATCAGATAAGACCTCAAGTAACAGAGCTTCTGTTTCTATCTCTACGCGATCTACTTCATCTATCAATAACACTACTGGATCGGTGGCTTTAATGGCTTCAAGCAAAGGACGTGTGAGCAAGAACTCTTCACTGAATATGTCCTCTTCAAGGCTATTCCAAGTCGGCTGACCATCCTTTGTGATTGTTACGCTGTCTTGCTTAGATGAATCGGCTTCAAGAACATTCTGCGCTTGAATTCGCAATAGCTGTTTCTTATAGTTCCACTCATAAATAGCTTTGGCTTCATCTAGACCTTCATAACACTGAAGACGTATTAGACGTGATCCAGTTAGTTCGGCCACGCTTTTTGCCAGCTGTGTCTTGCCCGTACCGGCCGGTCCTTCGATCAAAACTGGCTTGGCCAATCTATCGGCCAAGAAAACTGCAGAACCAATTGAATCATCAGCCAAGTACAGGTTCTCTCTCAATCCCTCTACTACTTGTTTAGGTGACTCAAATCTAAATTGAGGATTTATTATTTCTTTCTCCTAACTTGGTATTTTTGAATCCTCCCCAAGGATAAATCTAAGGAGCGTCCCACCTCGAACCCCATTTCTTGTGGTGATAAGGTTGCAACTGCTTTATTCACGGATCTGGCCGCTGCCTTGGACAACAAACTTCAGTGTAGTTAGAGCTTCCAAGCCCATTGGACCTCGTGCGTGGAGTTTCTGGGTTGAGATTCCTATTTCAGCGCCCAAACCAAGTTCACCACCATCAATAAACCTTGTCGAAGCATTAACTAATACCGCGGCACAATCAACACTGCTAACAAATTTGTTAGCCGACTCATAATCATTGGTGATGATTGCTTCAGAATGTCCGGATGAGTTCTTACGAATATGTGTAATCGCTTCATCTAGGCTATCTACAACGGCCACTGACATCTTCAAGTCTAGAAATTCCATTGCAAAGTCCTCAATGGCGGCCAGACCAATTGTAGAAACAATATCTCTGGATCGCTCATCTCCGACTAATTCTACCTGGCTCATCTCCTTTGATAGTAAAGGCAGAAATTCATGCGCAATATCTGAGTGGACAACAAGAGACTCAGCAGCATTGCAAACTGAAGGACGCTGAGTTTTCGCGTTTACAACTATTTTCAATGCCATCGCTAGGTCGGCCGATTTGTCAACATATATGTGGCAGTTACCATCTCCATCTAAGATATAGGGTACAGTTGCATTATCTCGTATGGAGCTAATTAGTGATGGACCTCCTCGTGGGATTAGGCAGTCTATTATCCCACGTAGCTGCATAAACTGAATTGCTAGATCGCGAGATATATCTCTTACCAATGTAACTGCATCTTGAGGAAGATTAGCCTCGGCAAGTGCTTGTCGAATACACTGTTCAATGGCTAAATTTGAGGCCAAAGCACCTGAGGACCCACGTAACATTACGGCGTTACCTGATTTGATACACAGCCCCGCAGCGTCACTGGTAACGTTGGGACGATTCTCGTAAACGATACCTATCACCCCCAAAGGAACTCTGACTTTTGAAACTTTCAGGCCATTAGGACGAACCCATCCGCTTTCGACCTCCCCTACTGGATCAGGTAATGAAGCCACCTGACGAAGCCCATCTGCCATTGAGGCCAGCCTGTTTCCATCCAAGCGAAGCCGGTCGATAACTCCCTTGGTTACTCCGTTGCGTTGCGCATTATCAATATCAACTTGATTGGCATCTAGAATTATCTGACGATTCTCAACCAGCAGCTTTGCTGCTAATTCCAATGCTTGATTTTTCTTTGCAGTTGGAGCGAGTGCCATGATTTGACCAGCGCTTTTTGAGCGCATACCAAGATTAACTAGATCTTCTGGAACCATTGGTTCAACTTGTTGCTCTGTTGCGGCATCACGGTGTTCTGTTTTGGCATTGCTCAGCTTTGTTGTGGCATCGTTGAATTGAACTTGAGCCATGTCTAAGCTTACCCACGCTCTTGCTCCGGAGGGAAAACGGCAAGCTAGCCTTACTAAACCAGCACGTTACTTTACTTTCGAGCTAGAAGCCCCAGAATTCCAAATTACGTGTCAAGTACCTGTTTAGCTATAAGTTCTTTGAGATAACGGTCGTTCCACCATGAAATCTGGAGTGCCTTAGCTCGCCGGAAAAAGAGTTGGATATCAAATTCGACAGTAAAGCCAATTCCGCCAAAGATCTGTTGAGCCATTGCAGTTAGATCTCGAAAGGTCTTACATGCGTAAAGCTTCGCCATAGGTGCCAATTTCTCAACTGACTTGCCTTCGCTGAAGGCCCAGGCTGCTTCGTGCACCAGTTGGACCGCGCCATCTAAGTTAGTCTGAGCATCAGCCAGGTAGTGAGCAAGTGCTTGAAATGCTCCAAGAGGTTTGTCAAACTGATGGCGATCCTTGGCATATTGCACAGTTATTTCAAGTGCATGAGAAGCTGCACCCTCCGCGTAAGCACCAATCAGTATGATGGCCTGGTACAGAAGAGCTTCCCAAGTATCCCAACCAGATTTTTCTTCACCAATACGAGACGAGGTGCCTACTTCAACGTTATCAAATCGAACTTCGTACTGAGTATCTGAAGCAATCGAGAGTTTCTGGGACATACTAATTCCTGGAGTGCTCGAATCTACCAGATAAAGATCAATGTCTTTCTCGCTCGAACCGCTACGAGCTAGTACTAGAAATCCTTGTGCAGCTTTCGCAAAGGGAACATGGTGCTTGATTCCGGAAAGTACCGTGGTCGTGCCGTCACTAGTTGCAACAAGTTGGATACCTTCGGGTCCAAATCCTCCATTGGGTTCTAGCCATGCGGTCGTGAGGATTGCGTCGCCACTTGCTAGTCTCGGTATCCAGTCTTGTTTCTGGGCCTGACTTCCCGAATTCATTATAGCGCCTTGCGATAGAATAGAAGATACTAAGTGTGGCGTCGGAGCAAGATGTCGGCCGAGTTCTTCATAAACAACTACAGCATCAATCATGGACATACCGGGCCCACCGAATTCATCGCCGAGCATCATAGAAACGAGATCCAACTTAGCCATCTGTGTCCACAACTCTTGTGAATAACCTATTGGATCATCTTCCAAGTCTCTTACGTTAGCAAGGCTACAATAATCACTTAGCAAATCGCGCGTGGCCGATCTGAGCATTTCTTGCTCTTGGCTGAAGTCTAAATCAAGCATAATTTTCTCCATCTACTCTGTTCAGTGGGTCTAATAAAGTACCCGCCACTTGGCGAAACTCTGGAATAACTAAGGGGTCTAATAAAGTACCCGCCACTTGGCGAAACTCTGGAATAACTAGTCGAGCCTCTAAGGTTTCCAATCTTGTCTTCCTTTCTTCCACGGATTGTCGTCATCGTCTGCTGGCAAGGCAATTCTTGCCTGACAACTAGTTTTCAGTTCGTCCATGACACGAAGCTCGATGTCGAGTGTTATCCATCCGCAACCGCACTCGTCCGCGCACCGATCGGTAACCTTTCCAAAGAAAGTCATTTCATCATTTGGAAAAACTGAGCCCTTCATCTGAAACTTCATTCGCCCTAGGCGTCCTTTGGGACCACTCCAATCAGTTATATACCTCTCAAACCAAGCTGCTTGATTTGGCGTGTTCATAAAAATATCTTTGACGCCGTTACGCTCAATGGCAAAATCCTTATCATGGTGCATTGGACGCCAATCTCGGGAAGCCAGTGCCCCGAGTATTACAGTGGTAGCCGTAACTTTATAGCTCAATTGCGGAAGTTCATCGCCTATCTTGACACCTCCAAATAAGCGCTCTTGAAATTGGCTGCTTATAGGTTTCATTGAACTGCGGTCCAAGGCAGGCGACATATTTTATTCGTAGAAGCAATCATTTTCTATATCCAAATCCGGTGTAAGACTCAACTCCCACTAACTCCCTATTTTGATTCTCGTACTCAACGTCAATATCCCAAAATCGACCAGTCCCTAACTTAGTTTGTTTCTCATCACTTATTGACCTGAGAACTTGTTGAGTTGTCAATCGGTCGCCAATCCTAACTGGCTCGTAAAATACCATGGTATTTGAGGTCATGACGGCTTCTGGAAGGTTGAGTTTCTCCTTGAGATCAAAGTGAACTTGGAGTGGCAACACCTGTTGAACACGCCCTGGTGCCCAATAATGTGGCCTGAACCATACCGACAACATCGTGGGAGGAGCTATATTACCACCCGCTAGTTCGCGTGCAAGTTCATTATCCCAGTAGAGAGGATTACCGTTTTCTACCGATGCCAAGGTTGTCCAAATGTATCCGCGTTCAACATCAAATTCACCTTGTTGTCGATACTGAGCAACTCCGATTAATTCCTTTAGCTCGCTGATATTATTCATTGGACTACGTTTGCTTGAATTAGTTGGTCGATTGCTTCTTGGGACATACCAATCTCGGCAAGGATACTGCGGGTATTAAATTCGCTAGCTTCAGATATGCTCACTGGCTCCACTGAGTGTCTCATCCCGCCAAAAAGAGGAGCTAGCTGGCGAAACTTCTCGCCGTCTCTCGTCACGACCTCATTGAAAGCCCCTCTGGCCTGTAATGCATCATCGTTGCAGATTTCGGCTATCTCAAGTACGGGAGATACACACGTCTCATTTGCAGCTAATACTTCAATCCACTCTTGACGAGTCTTAGCCACAAAAGCGTTCTCAAAATCTGTTTTAATTAACTCTTGGCTAGCCTCGTCAAATTGGTGTCCAATCCATTGGTCACAGCCAATAGCCTTGCACAGATTGGCAAAGAACTTGGCTTCAATTGCACCAATTGCTAGCCATTTGTTGTCTAAGGTCTGATAGACCCCGTAACATGCGTACCTACCACTAAGAACGTCATGACCAAAATGAGGATCACTTGAAATTGCGAGGTGCTCATCAATCAACAAAGACGCAAGCCATAATACACCATCGGTCACCGATATATCTAAGTACACGGGAATTGGGTTTCGAGAGCTTCTATACAGCGCTCCCATTATTGCAATTGCCGCCTGCATCCCTCCCGCGGCGCCATCAGCAATTGTGATGCCAGGCATCCCGGGGGCTCCTTTGGCAGCCGGTTGTGACATACCAAGAAATCCACCTGTAGCCAAATAGTTGATGTCATGTCCCACCCAACTAGAACGCTCACCATATTGGCCATATCCACTTGTAGAGCAGTAAATAATCTTGTCATTGATAACTCTAGTACTTTCAAAATCAATTCCAAGCCGGTGAGTGACCCCTGGACGAAAGCTCTCAACAATTACATGGGCTGACTTAGCTAACTCAAGAAAAACTTGCTTGCCCTCTCTCGCCTTTAGATCAATAGCAATACGCTCCATATATCGGCTTGCCGAATATGCGTAGAATGCAGGAACTATTGGCTGAGCAGTCGAACTGGAGACAGGCATAATTTTAATTACCCTTGCTCCATAATCAGCTAGAAGCCGTGTTGCCCTCGAAGCTGGTCCAACCAAGGAAAGGTCTAGTACTCTGACCCCATCCAAAAATCCCTGCTCTACCATTTAGGTCTTTCTAGAAGTTCTTTGGCAAGCCTAGCTTGCGTCGTGCAATGATATTTTTCTGAATTTCCGATGCTCCGCCACCGATCGTATCAATAACAGTGTAACGATAAGTTGATTCAGATCTCCCTTCCATGGGCGCCTCCAAGGTCTTTACCCGAAGCTGAGTAGAAGGGCCTGCAAGATCCATCGAGCTATTCGCCAGCCTTTTTGAGAGCTCAGTAGCAAAAAGTTTATATTCTGATGCCCAGCTAGTCGGTGCCGCACCCCCCTTGGAAGATTCATGCACAAAGCGAAGTCCGATAACTCGGGCGACTTCCACTTCAGTAGCAAGTTGAGCTATTTCTTGACGTACAAGCATATCGTTCCTAACTGGCTTCCCGTCGATTTGGGCTGACTTTGCCCAATCGATTAGCAAATTAAGTCTCTCTTCAATCGGCGAATATGTAAACATCGTAAAACGTTCTAAGTCGAGCGCTTCAGATATATATTGAAATCCTTTATTTAATTCTCCAACAACATAGTCGTCGGAAACCCATACATCATCAAGATATACCTCGTTGGTTCTCTCATCGCCCATAGTCCAAATAGGTTTTATGGTAATGTTGGGATGATTCAAGGGGACGAGAAAGAGTGTTATTCCATTATGTTTAGGAACACTTGGGTCAGTTCTTGCCCCAACCCAGTACCACTCAGCAAAATGTGCTGAGGTGGTCCAAGTTTTCTGACCATTGAGCAACCAACCATTACCTTCCCTGGTGGCCCGAAGCTGCATTGATGCGGCATCGGAACCCGCGTTGGGTTCCGAGTAACCCACAGCAAACTCAACTTCATTGCGAAGTATCTTGGGAAGAAATTCAGCTTTGAGCTTATCGGAACCGTGACGAATTAATGTCTTGCCGATAATTCCAACCCCTTTACCAATCTGCGGTCCCCCTCTCCTAGCAAGGGCTTCATTTAGCAAGTACTCATAGACTCCATCGCCATCTTTACCGCCATACTCCTGGGGCCAAGTAATACCTAGCCAGCCCTTCTCGCCGAGCTTCGCCATGAACTCTCTTCTTTTTGGAGTATCGACAATCTGGGCCATATTTTCCCTAGTCGGATCAAATACCTCTGGATCAAAATTTGCATCCAGAAACTGCTCGACCTCCTCAAGAAAGGCCATCTGTTCTTTAGAAAATTCGAAATTCATGCTCTCAAAACCTTCGTTCTTATTGGTGGGATCCCACTCTCATAGAATTATTGTAAGTCTTTAATGTCGCGTTTCTGACACACCGTCAGATTATCTGAATTGTATCTATCTATCCAGTTTCTATTGTAGCTGAATACTAATCTAGTGTAAATATCCTGGTCAGCAGTGGATGGACCACTTCTGAGAGCTTTGGAAGTTAGCTCAAAAAAGTGTAAAATACTTAGAAATGCGAGGCATCATCAGATATTCCAGCTATCTTCCCCATTGGAAATTACCCAGGGAAGAGATCCGGACTTTTTTTGGTACTGGAGGTGGCTCGGGCACCCGATCAGTTGCAGGTCATGACGAAGATACAACTACGATGGCAGTGGAGGCCCTGCGTCCACTCTTGTACAAAACTCAGCCTTCTAACTCAGCTACCAGCCAATCCCCGAAAAGTTCGGACTGGCATTCTTATGTCGGTGCCGTTGATGATGTCTACTTTTCTACAACTAATCCAGCATATCTTGACAAGACAAATGCGAGTGCTATTCATTGTGCGTTGTCCCTCGATACCCATTGTGGATCTTACGACTTATGCGGGGGACTTCGTTCTGGTATCGGGACTCTGAAACTTGCGCTTACAAGTACAAGTCACAACCCAGTGTTAGTTGCAATATCCGATATCCGCAATGGCCTACCCACCTCTAGCGATGAATCACTAGGTGGTGATGGAGCTTGTGGATTTCTAATCGGAGAAGAATCCGACAATAATCCCGTATTAGCCGAGTTGTTGGGTTCCTACTCGATCAGCGATGAGTTCCTGGACCGCTGGAGGGAGCCCTCAAGTTCCACCGGCAAGACCTGGGAGGAGCGTTTTGGAGAGTTTCGATATTTGGAAATTGGTACCCAAGCGTTCGATTTCGCCTGCAAGAAATTTGAATTAACTCCTGATAAGATAGACCGATTAATAACAACTGGGATGCATACTAGGGCGGTAGCCGCAGTTGTAAAGAAGCTAGGAGTGGGTAAAGAGCAAATTGAGAATGACCGAAGCACCATTGTAGGTCAATGTGGAAGCGCACATCCGGCAATTATACTGTGCGCAGCTTTAGAAAAAGCTAAGCCATTTGAGACAATCGCCTTGCTCCATCTTGCAGACGGAGCTGATGTTATGTTCTTTAGAACAACTAAAGCGGTTGAAACATATCGTCCGTTGAAGCCACTAGACATTCAAATCAATTCTTTAGAAGCAATTAGCTACTCAAAGTTCTTATCGTGGCGATCAATGGTCGATCTTGAGCCTCCGAAACGCCCGGAGCCTTCAAGAACATCCTCAAGTGCAGCTTGGCGCTCTCGACAATGGAAATACAGCCTCGATGCTTCTGTGGATCGTAAGACTAGCTCGGTTCACATGCCGCCGTCACGTATCTCTTATGACAGTGGAAGTATTGATGATATGGACCTGATCTCAAAATCAAATAGCCGAGGGAAAATTGCCACTTTCACTATTGATCGCCTGGCCTATTCCCCTAGTCCACCAATTATATTTGCAATCATCGACTTCGAAGACGGAGGTCGCTTCCCGGTAGAGTTGACCGATTGTTTACCAGAACAAGTTGGAATTGGAATGGAGGTAGAGATGACTTTTCGCAAGTTAGGTACTGCCGATGGAATAAATAATTATTTTTGGAAAGGTCGTTTGGTAACTTAAAATGGGCTCACACTCCATAGCTGACAAAGTTGCCATTGTCTCGATGGGTTGCACAAAGTTCGGCGAACACTGGGACAAGAGTTTAGATGACTTGATTGTTGATGCTTGCTTTCAAGCATTTAATGAGATTGAGATAAACAAAGATGCGATAGACGCTTTTTGGTTAGGTACGGCTCAATCTGGCATGAGCGGGATCACGCTTGCGCGCCCACTTCAAATATCAAATAAGCCTGTAACCCGAGTAGAGAACTACTGCACGTCCGGATCGGAAGCGTTGCGTGCGGCCTGTTATGCCGTGGCATCAGGCGCATATGACATCGCAATGGCTGTCGGCGCAGAGAAGGTGAAGGACTCGGGCTACCAAGGGCTTAATGCATTCCCGATACCTGGAGATGGTACGCAGAGAACTTTGACTGCTGCCGCAATGTTTTCAATGGTCGCCCCTGCATACTGCAACAAATATGGCGTATCGCTAGACGAGATGTCTCAGGTTCTGGCTCATATATCTGTCAAGAACCATGCAAACGGAGCGAGAAACCCTCGTGCACAATTTCAAAAAGAGATTACTCCAGAGATTGTCCTTGGATCTCCGAGAGTCGCTGGTACCCTTGGGGTATTTGATTGTGCAGGTGTAGCTGATGGAGCAGCATGCGCAATTGTTGTCAGGGCACAAGATGCTTTTCAATATACAGATAAGCCAATATTTATAAAGTCACTCTCGTTTGCAGCAGGAAGTGGCTCAGGTCTGATCGATCCGAACTACGATTACACTCATTTTCCTGAATGCGAAAAAGCTGCAAATGATGCTTATAATCAAGCTGGCATTACCGACCCGCGCTCACAACTTATGATGGCAGAGGTGCATGACTGCTTCACCCCGACTGAGTTGGTCTTGATGGAAGACCTGGGATTTGCCCCAAGAGGTAGTGCTTGGAAAGAAGTCTTGGGGGGAACTTTTGATTTGGACGGAGAGTTGCCGATTAACCCAGATGGAGGTCTGAAGAGTTTCGGACATCCGGTTGGGGCTTCGGGACTGCGCATGATGTTCGAGTGTTGGCTGCAGCTACGAGGCCAAGCTCTCGAATCCAGGCAGATAGTCTCGGATCGCAAGTTGGCGATGACACATAATTTAGGCGGTTATCCAGGTGAGATGGTGTCTTTTGTTTCTATAGTTGGCAAAGAACTGACTGCATAATTACTCAACGGATCTTCGACTCAGCTATGTTGTAGGCTGTATTCATGCTCACCATTCTCAGAAGAGTGTGGAAGTACGCCAAAGCATCCATTAACTCCAAATTCAACGAAAAAGCTGATCCCAAAGTACAGCTAGAACAAGCCATGGCTGAGGCCCAAGATCAGCACCGCAAGCTGACCGAACAGGCAGCAACCATAATTGCTAATCACAAACAAGCTGAACTGAAACTCAATCGGGCGATGGAAGAACTTGGCAAGATTACAGCCTCCGCTCGCCAAGCAATAATGATGGCTGACGCCGCAAATGCAAAGGGTGATGCCACCAGAACCCAGGAGCTGACCCGAGCGGCTGAGGCTTTCGCCAATCGAATTGTCGCCAAAGAGCAAGAGATTGATTCACTCAAATCGCTTATACTTCAATCTGCTGAAGCTGCGTCGAAAGCTCGTCAAGCAGTTTCAACGAATGCATTGGCGTTACAAGCAAAGCTTACCGAGAGGCAGAAACTCCTATCTCAACTAGATCAAGCTCGGATGCAAGAGCAGATGAATGCCGCCATGGAGGCGCTTTCTGAGTCAAGTGGTCAAGACGTGCCGTCGTTGGAAGAAGTAAGGTCAAAGATTGAAACCAGATATGCACGGGCTCTTGGAATATCAGAACTCAAGGGCCTGCACTTTGACAGCGGACTCATGGAACTTGAACAAACTCAAATCCAGTTGGAAGCACAAGCAAAGCTCCAAGAGATAAGAAAGCAAATCGGCCTACCGCTCAATCCAGAACTCCCGAGCGCACCCAGTGAAGTGTTAGATACCTCTGATTATCCTAAGAGTTAGTCTCGCTAAAAACCACCATGTTATCGCGATGGACTACTTCCTCAGGGAAGTCTCCTTGAATATCGGAGGTTTTCTTACCTAATATTGATTCAAGCTGTTTTGCGGAACAATTAACTATTCCTCGTCCAACGAGATGACCTTGGGTACTTTCTATTTCTACTGCGTCTTGATTTTCAAAATCACCAACTGCCCCAGTCACACCAGCAGGCAACAATGAGGTGCCCCTCTCGATTAACGCGGTCGCTGCGCCCTGATCAATTATTATTTTCCCATTGGCCACGACTGCAAAAGCAAGCCATAACTTACGCGAGCTGAGCTTTCGCTCACTTGGATGTACTATCGTTCCCACCCCCTCAGCGCCGCTAATTGCGTCAGCCAATACCGAACTTCTTTTTGAGTCGCATATAACCACCTTGATACCAGACCACGATGCTATCTTCGCAGCTGCAAGCTTTGAAGCCATCCCTCCGCTTCCAACTTCAGAGCCGCTTGAAGAAGCAACAGCTTCGAGTTCCTTGCTGATTTCCTGGATTTCTTCGATCAGCGATACATTTCGGTTGAAGCTGTGATCAGCGCTGTATAATCCAGCTGTATCGGTAAGTAGGATTAGTTGGTCAGCTTTGATCATGTGAGCAACAAGTGCCGCAAGCCGATCGTTATCCCCAAAGCGAATCTCTTCGTCGGCAATTGCATCATTCTCATTGATTATTGGCACAACACCAAGTTCAAGAAGACGACCAATAGTCTTTCGAGCTTGTAAGTACTGTCTCCTGTCAGAAAAATCATTTGGCGCAAGCAAGATCTGCCCGAGAACCAGCCCGAATCTCGCCAGCCACTTGCCATAGACTCGCATTAGCTTTGGCTGGCCGACTGAAGCGATAGCTTGAAGAGTCTCAATATCGCTTGGGCGCTTGCGGAACTGTCCGGTAGCTTCAACTCCGGCCGCAATCGCTCCTGAAGTTACAATTACAATTTGGTTTCCATTTCCAATCTGTTCTGAGATTTCGGCGCACAGTTTGGCAATTGCAGTTTCGTTAACCTCACCAAGATCGGTAGTTATCGAGGAACTTCCTATTTTTACAACGATCAGCATTTATTACGATCTTATTCGACTTGGGCTCAGTCTTGCTCGTAGACAAAGGTAAAATTACCGATATAGACGTAGTCTCCGTCCCTTGCCCCAGCTCTTTGCAGAGCCAGATCAACCCCAATACTCTTGAGTTGTTGAGCAACATACTCCTTGGCACCTATTGCATCGAAATCACTAATTGCAACTGCCCGCAGCGCAGCCTTTCCTCTAATTTCAAAACTGGCGTCATCGCGCCTTATTACTTCTATTTCTGGAGGACGAATTCTATATAGAACCTCTTGGGTCGGGGAGGTTCCTTGAGACTTACGGGCACTTTCAACTAACTCACCCAGACGGTTAGTGAGTAGTGAAATATTTTCTCCGGTTGCCGAGGAGACTGCCAAATCGAGACCTTCGCTTGAAAAGTCGAAAAGGGCCGAATCTAATTTAGATCCAACTGTAATTGACGGTAATTCAACAAGTTCGGCCTTAAAAGACTTTAGCTCCTTCCGAAGAACCTCTAGTTGAGTCGATGGACGATTATTAGGATTTTCATAATCCATAGGCGACAGATCACATAGATAAAGCAGTACCCTGGCACGTTCGATGTGGCGAAGAAATTCGAGGCCTAGACCTTTGCCTTCACTTGCTCCTTCGATAAGACCCGGTATATCTGCAATTACAAAATCTGAGCTACTTGTTTCGTCAAAGTTCGTCCTTACAACTCCGAGATGAGGAATTAGTGTCGTAAAAGGATAAGGTGCGACTTTCGGTTTTGCTGCTGAAATTGTTGAAATCAACGTACTCTTACCAGCATTAGGAAAACCGACAATTGCAACATCCGCTATAAGCTTCAACTCAAGACGAAGCCAAAACTCCTCTCCGATTTCGCCTTGCTCGGCAAAGCCAGGGGCTCTACATGACCTTGAAACAAAGCGACTATTGCCCTTGCCCCCTCGACCACCTTCTCCGGCAAGAAAACGGGCCCCAACCTCAGAAAGATCAGCTAAGGTATTTCCTTCGCTATCTTTCACCACCGTACCGACCGGAACCTGTACTTCTAAGTCACGGCCTCTTGAGCCGTGTCTAGACTTGCCCTTACCGTGCGCCCCATCCCCGGCTCTGCGAAATGGATGGTCTTTGAATCCAATAAGGCTCGACTGCGAGTTTGAGGCAACCAGCCAGACAGACCCTCCATCTCCTCCATCTCCTCCATCGGGCCCACCATTTGCAACATGGGCTTCTCTTCGGACGGAAACACAGCCCGCTCCTCCATTACCAGCTTTGACGTGGATTTGTGACTGATCTACAAACTCAGCCATTGTTAGGTATTGTTGTCGGTTTACACAACCAGACTGTAGCGTCGGTTACTTTATAACTAATTAATCGCTTAACGATATGACATCTACCAGACGACGTCCTCGTCTGTTTCCAAACTTGACTCGCCCATCCGAAGTGGCAAAAAGAGTATCATCCCCACCTCGACCAACATTTATTCCAGGGTGAAACTTCGTGCCACGTTGGCGCACAATAATTGAACCTGCACTTACTTCGGTTCCATCGAAAACTTTAACGCCGAGTCTCTTTGAATTTGAGTCACGCCCATTACGCGTTGATCCTCCGCCTTTGGTTTTAGACATCTGGTGTTCCTTTCAATGATATATCTTCCAGCTGTTTCAAAATCGCTTACTTGGTAATCTCGAGCATCTCGACTAGTGAATAGGATTGGCGATGGCCCCAACGACGCGAACTGTTGCTCTTTGACTTGTAAGTGAAGCCACGGATCTTAGGCCCCTTGACTTGCCCGGCAATACGTCCCTTGACTGTGGCGTTGCTTAGCTGACTTGCTTCAGAGATCACATTACCGTCTTCTACTAGCAGTAGCGGAACAAAAGAAACTTCCGAACCGATTTGGGCATCTAGCCGCTCCAGCTTTATTTGATCGCCTGCCGAAACTTTGTGTTGTTTGCCACCCGAGGCAATAACTGCGTACATGAACTAGATTCTAACTTTTCTCGCCAAATTGTTCAATTTTCAACCATGTACGCTAGGAGACCAGGTCGTCGAAGATAATTCCTCGTCCGCCGCAGTAATCACATGTGTGCGACAAAGATTGTACCAACCCTTCAGAGATACGTTTTCTGGTCATCTCAACTAGGCATAGTTCCGACATATCAAAGGCCTGAGTTCTAGTCTTGTCCCGCGATAGAGAGTCACGAAGGGTCTTCATTACCGTATCCCGATTATCTCTAATCTCCATATCAATAAAGTCCACCACTATAATTCCACCGATATCTCGAAGCTGAAGTTGTCGCGCAACTTCATCGGCAGCCTCTAGATTTGTACGAAATACGGTCTCTTCGAGGTTAGACGTACCAACATTCTTACCCGTGTTCACATCGATAACTGTTAAGGCCTCAGCACTATCTATTACAAGTGACCCACCCGATGGAAGCCAGACCTTTCTCTCAAGAGCTCTATGAAGTTGCTCATGGACGTGGAATCTTTCAAAAACTGGTAGGGTCTCCTCTTTGGTATCATAAAAAATAACCCTATCCTCAAGTTCGGGGCTTATCGACGCAACGTAGTTATTGACTTTTTCGTACATATCAACATTGTCAATATAAATAGCTCTAAAGTCTTTATTGAACTCTTCGCGAATTAGCCTCAAGGCCATGTTTGGCTCCTTATAAAGCAAGGTTGGTTCAATGGTTGTCTCGGAAAGTTTTGAAATCTTCTCCCACATATTTACCAACATTGAGACGTCGTGCTTTAACTCCTCCTCACTAGCCCCCTCGGCCGCGGTTCGTACAATCAACCCATGTCCCTTGGGACGCACTCGATCTAAGATCTGACGGAGTCGCTTTCTTTCTTCATCACGCAATCTCTTGGAAATGCCATAAGCGTCGCTGCCAGGCACCAGCACAACAAACCTGCCTGGAAGTGAAACTTCCTGAGTTAATCTGGCGCCTTTAGCACCAATTGGATTCTTGGTTACCTGGCAAACAATCATCTGCTTGGCCTTGAGAATATCCTCAATCCTAGTCGTATTACGATGATTACGTTGATCTTTGCGATTTCGAGTATTGGGCACTTCTTGCTCGTCAGTATCAATATCCTCCAAGTCCGAGGAATTACTCCCGCTTCGCAAATCTCCTTGGTAGAGAACTGCATTCTTGGGGGTACCAATATCTATGAAAGCGGCCTCCATCCCAGGTAATACATTTTGCACTCTCCCTAGGTAAATGTTGCCGTCGATCTGAGTATCACTATCGGCTAAAGTTGCGACGTGATGACGAACAAGACTTCGCCCTTCAAGAATTGCGATTTGAATTGCTTCAGACATGGAATGGACCACCATTACAAATCGCCCGACTTGTCTCTTCTGTCTGGCTCCTCTGGCTGGTCGCTGGCGCTTTAGGCGAGCTTGAGACTCTAGTCCTTGATCTAAATCCAGCTCGATCGGTTTCGGAGGTGCACTTTGGCTTTGAGTTGGGAAATCTCCTTCAATACTAGGTGCAACCGTTCGTTTAGAACCTTGAGGTTTGCCAGCTGGTTTCGATTTACGTGTATTAACTGAGGTGTCGTTCAGCGGTTTATTATCACTCCGTGCTGAACGACTAGCACGTTGAATTGGAACGGCAGAGGGACGTGAGTCGCCGATTCGTGGTTTTGAAATGCTTACGTCTTTATACTCTTGTCCTAGAGAGCTTGTTTGAGGTGAGACTTCGCTTTGAGCGAGATTATCTCGCGTAATATTTCCGTCTTGTATGTCTGGGTTTGACAATTGTGAGATCCCTTCTGTTCTCGGGAATTTGCCTCCATATAAATTGGCAGGCTTCCCGATTGCGCTTTCTGCCCAGCACATCCAAAATTATGCTTCGAATTCAAGACTTGAGCCTTGCAAGGTGTCCATAGAGCTGAAATGCTCTGGAATGAACTGTCAAGATACACGGCTGCGAATCTCGTTCCTTGCATTGAGCCACGTACATTTTTCATGGCTTACGTGCTTTTGGATAAGTGTAGACATTTGAACGCTTAGTTTCTTTGATTTTCGAGTGAAGACTTTCTATGCAGAACATTAGTTCGAGGCATGGGCGGAAGCGGGTTTTCGCCTCCGACAACTCTAAGTATATCAGCTTGCTGAAAAGCATGCCCAGCCTCACCTCAATGGTTAGCCCTGACTAAGAGTTGTTGTGGTAGGGGAAAGTATGGGCGGGCTAGTGCTGCCCAAAGGAGGATTTGGGGTATTGGGCTGGCGATACGTAGATTGAGAGTTGGCTGAGCATGAAAGCTTCGCCGCCGACCCAATTGGATTTTTTGCTAAATAGTTCCACATATCACGCACTACTGGGGCTGCGCCATCTGCACCGTATCCTGCTTGATCTATAACCGCAGCTACTACATACTTTGGATTTGTTGTAGGTCCAAAACTCACAAAAAGTGAGTTGGGTGACTGATGACCAGTTTGAGCAGTTCCGGTCTTGCCCGCCAAGGGAATTTGGGCAAGTGGGAACCCTTGAAAAGCATAGTACCCAGTTCCATTGGGAGATTGAATTACGTCAGAGAATCCTTGCATCAACGTACTATAGGTACCCGGAGTGTAACTCACATGCCCTGCCACTTTAGGAGGGGAATTCTTGGAAAGACCCGGAGCGGGAGCACAAGAAGTTGGACTCAATGAATTAATCGCTAGCTGCGGAGTATATCGGGTGCCTCCATTGGCGAGCGTGGCATACGCATTAGCAAGCTGAAGTGGTGTCTCCAGGGTTTGACCTTGGCCAAATGCAAGTTGGACTTGGTCCCCAGCGTACCAGGTAGGTGGATTAGGAAAGGCACTTGGATAGTGACTATGCAAAAACTGGCGTGATGCTAGCGAATCAACAATTCCGGCAGTCTCGCCGGGTAAGTCAATTCCAGAGGGTACACCTAGCCCATAGTTTGTCGCCATATTTTGAATTGGGGTCGGACCATACTTGGCCTGTTGGATATAAAAATCGTAACCCAGGTGGTAAAAAAATACGTCATCAGAGATTGTAATTGCTTTTACGATATTTACTTCCCCCCCAGGCAAGCTCTCATCATCATGGAATGTACACATTCCTGTGCAGTTGGGTATCACAAATAAACCGTTTGCATCGTCAATATATGTATTGGGATTGATAAGTCCACTATCAAGTGCGGCAGTTCCAGTTATGAGTTTGAAAGTCGATCCGGGAGTATAACCAACTTGAATTGCATGGTTAAGCAACGGATTACCAGTTGTTGACTGGAGTTGCTGCCATGCACTTTGGCTGATTCCTCCAACCCATACCGATGGATTGTAATAAGGGTAAGAGGCCATAGCTAATATATGGCCATTCTGCGGATTTTCGACGATAACCGCCCCATCGGGGGCCGGATCATATCTCTTATCGTAAGGATCATAAGTTGAGCGTAGGTATTTAATTTGATTAGCGAGAACCATCTGCGCGTAGTTCTGCAAGTTTGCATCAATAGAAAGTTCAATGTTATCGCCTGGCACCGGCTCGCGAGCGATCCAACTTTGAACTACATTGCCCTGGGAATCAACAGCAACCTTCTCAATACCTGGTGTGCCCCTAAGTTGTGCTTCATAAGATTCTTCGATACCTCCTTGACCTATCAGATCACCTTGTTGATAACCTTGGCCCTTTAATTGTGACAACTCTTTAGGTGTGATTGGACCTAAGTACCCAAGGACTTGAGCTGCGAGATCTCCATATGGGTATACTCGCTGAGAAACTAATTGCGCCTGAACTCCAGGGAATGATGAGGAATGCTCTTCTATGTAGCTTATTACGCTCAATGGAACATTGGTATCAATTGGGACTGGAGCTAATGGGCTATCTAATTTGTTTTGCAACGTAGCTTCTATTTGCTGAGTCGAAATTCCTAGAAGAATTGACAGCCGATTTACCACAGCCGGGTTTTGAATCGCCTCGGTTCGCGATAAAGTTATCTCTTCTGTCGAAATATTACCAACTAATACGTTTCCGTTACGATCGAGGATCAACCCGCGAGGAGCTGGTATGTAAAATGACCTAATTTGGTCAATCGTCGCGGCTTTCTGGTATTGGGGCGAGTTGAGTACTTGTAGGTACCAAAGTCGCACCAGCATTGTAGAAAATAGGAGTCCTGCAACTATCCCAACGATAGTCAAACGCAGCCCGGTTCTAGGTCCAAATCGCTTAGTCGAATCCGAATTAGAGAGGTTTAGACCTAAGACAGTCTCAAAAGTATTAGCGAGAGTTCCACCAAGTGCTCTAAGACGATTTGGTCGATTTGTTTTCGTTCTCCGAAGTGTTGAATAAAGTTTCCTTGGTGCTCTGTTTCCAGCGTTCATTGGTTTAGCACCATTTGTCCGCTCCGAACTATATTTGACTGTTTTCTTGATGGACGATTCAGCAACCCGCCTACAAGTGGACCCAAGAAAAGGTTAAACGCACTGGTTAAGAAAATACTAGAAATAAATCCTGATTTTGCAATGGCATCATTGCCTAGTAATAACAGTATTGTCCCAAATCCAACTCCACTTATTGCAGTCCCAACCGAGCAAATTATTGCAACTGCAGTCCATGAGTTCTTCCAATCAATTGATTCCGCCATCCTGCCAATGAGATATCCCACTAACGTGTATACAAGTGCAGAAACTCCAAAGGGACTAGTAAGGAATATATCTGCAGCCAATCCAATAAGAAATCCGGTAATAGCCCCATGCTCAGGTCCACTATAAATTGCAACACATACAACTAGTGCAGGGAAGATATCGGGGAAACTTCCAAAAAGTCGAATCTGTGGGAATAGCGCTTCTTGAACAATTAAAACAAGGATGCTAACAAGAAAAATCTTCGGAACTCTACGCAACCTAGTTACTTGGCTCCCACAGCAATACCGACACATATTGTAAGTTAGCCAAATTTGCCTCGGGAGTCAGGTCAACCCTTGGAGTAACAGTTCCCGATCCATTCGAAATATTGACAATCTTTCCCACTGGGATATCCGGTGGAAAGAGTCCGCCTTGCAGGCCGCTAGTAAACATAATCTCTCCCTTTTTGAGAATATCGACTGGAGAAATATATTCAGCTTGCAAAGGATTACCATATCCCTCACCGTCTAAGACACTTACTTGTTCGCCTTGAGTTTTGCCCGCATTAAATCGAACACCAATCTTCATAGAGGGATCGGTAATCAACATTATTACAGCACTGGAGTTCGCAGTTTGCTCAACGAGCCCTACTAAACCACTTCCAGAAACTACAGGCATACCATCTGCAATTCCTGAGTCCGACCCCTTGTCAATCACTATTGATGATTCAAAATTAGAAGGAGTGGAGAGAATTACGTCTGCCCGAAGGGTTGGAATTCCTTGTAGGTATGGAAGGTTTGCCTGAGCTTTAAGCTGGTTTGCTTCACTTTGATTGAGTGCAGAAGCTCCAAGTTCGGATCGAAGCTGCTGATTTTGTTGAAACAACTTTGCATTTTCCTTCGACAAAGTCCCGTAACTTTCTACACCTTGTACAAAATGCTCTACTGGATGTGCGATGGAAGCCACGAAATGACCAACGGGATCAATCACATCTAACGAAACGCTTTTTACATTAGCAACCAAGGAACGTGCATGTCCCCGGTAGTAAATTGTTACAATCGTAATGGCGCTTAAAACAAGTACTGTCAGCAAGAAACGTCGCTTGCTAGTCCTCCTTGTTGTAACCACTTCAATATGTACTAAATGTCGAAGTTGATACCGAAGATCAACGCGGTGCCGACGAAAGAACTTGCTTTAACGCACCAAACTCTTCAAGACACTGCCCACTTCCTAATACCACTGAATGCAAGGGATTCTTGGCAATTAGAACTGGCATGCCCGTCTCAGCCGAGATTCGAGCATCTAACCCGTGCAACAACGCACCTCCCCCAGTAAGTACTATCCCTTGTTCCATAATATCTGCCGCAAGTTCAGGGGGGGTCTTATCCAAAGTAACTTTGACTGAATCAATAATCGCGCTCAGAGGTTCTGCAATAGCTCTTCTAATTTCATCTGTTGAAGTAACAATTGTCTTAGGAAGTCCAGATATGAGATCACGACCACGTATCTCTGCGTGTAACTCTTCTTCAAGTTCACAAGCAGAACCTAAAGCCATCTTGATCTCCTCGGCTGTTCTTTCCCCTAATGCCAAACTATATTCTTTCTTAACATACTGAATAATTGAATTGTCGAGTTCGTCACCTCCTACGCGTACAGATTGAGAAGTAACTACTCCACCAAGAGAGATGACTGCCACTTCAGTCGTCCCACCCCCAATATCAACAACCATATTTCCAGTCGGCTCATGTACCGGCAGGCCCGCTCCAATTGCGGCGGCCATAGGCTCTTCGATAATGTATGCAGGTTTGCGCGCGCCCGCATACTCGGCTGCCTCCTGTACAGCTCTCTGTTCAACTCCAGTTATCCCAGAGGGAACGCAAATAACCATTCTGGGTTTAGAAAACTTCCGGTGATGCACCTTCTGGATGAAATACCTCATCATCTTCTCACAGACTTCGAAATCTGCAATAACGCCGTCTTTTAAGGGTCGAATTGCTTGAATATGGCTCGGTGTCCTCCCGATCATTCTTTTTGCCTCCCGACCTACAGATAAGGGGCGTCCGTCGATCACATTAATTGCAACAACGGAAGGCTCGTCCAATACGATCCCTCGTCCTCGGACATATACCAAGGTATTTGCCGTGCCAAGATCAACTGCCATGTCACGGCCTAGAAAAGAGTGTACAAAGCTATCGCTCATTGGGAAGTTCGCCTTTTTAGGTAAAAGATACGTTTTGGTCTGGTTCGATAAAATCGACCGCTTTACTAAGACTACGTTATATCTGGCTTTTTCTCAATCTGAACGTCTTTACGTATGAAAACTGCTGGTAACAGCAGAAAATTGGATTCTCTTAGAGGTTGGGAAAAAATATGGCGATCTCTCGCTTGGCAGAATCTTCAGAATCTGAACCGTGCACGAGATTCTCTGTTAGTTCAACTGCCAAGTCCCCTCGTATTGTACCAGGAGCAGCTTCCCGTGGATTAGTAGTTCCCATCATTGTGCGCACCACTTTCCATGTTTCCTCTGGACCTTCAATCACCATGACCATTGATGGAGATCGTCCAATAAAGCGAACCAGTTCAGTATAGAACGGCTTGCCAATATGCTCTTCATAGTGCTTAGCTGCCAGTTCTTCATCGATCGTCAGAAACTGTGCTGCAATAATACGAAGCCCTTTACGTTCCAATCGGCCAATGATCTCACCTATTAGCCCACGCTCTGTCGCGTCTGGTTTTGCAATTACTAAAGTTCTACTCACAAGTGCCTATCATCGAATCACGTATGGGGCTACTGGCGCAACTTCAAGGAGCAAATAATTGATCCTTGACCTTCAAGAGGCATCTATGTATCAAGAGGCCTCAATGTGCGACCGGTCTCGCAAGATAGCGCGGGCTTTACCGACAACATAAAGTGAACCGGTGATCAAGACTAAATTTCTCTCGTTAGCTTCTCTTAGTCCTATTTTTATGGCACCTTCCACGGAATCAGCGACGGTTGCATTAATACCAACTTGTCTAGCTTCATCAACTATCTCATTAGGATCAATTGACCTTGGCGAGGGCGCTGGGCATGCAATTAGACTCTCAATCCTATCTACACCAAACGCACAGATCATCTCCTTGATATCTCGACCTTTGAGCAGGCCCATAATCAAGACTCTGTTTAGAGAACTATCGAACTCTTCCGTAAGTGCCCTATCAATGCATTTGGCTCCGGCAACATTATGTGCCCCATCAAGTATTGTGAGGGGATTAGTACTTATCACTTCCAATCGACCGGGTATTCGAACATTGCTCAGTCCTTGGCGCAATATTTCTTCTTCCTTGGATAGTTCTAAACCCTCTCCTCTGGCAAAAAACGAATCAAATGCTGCTAAGGCAACTAATGCATTGTCAACCTGATGGCGTCCGTGCAGTGGAACAAACAGGTCATCATAAACGCGATTACCAATGCGCATCCCAATCAGGTGGCCACCGATGCCAAGTCGATCATAAACACATTCAAAATCCCTAGCTGAAACCAAGAGCTCTGCACATTGTCGGTCGCAAGTTTCAGAAAATATCTTATAGAGCATAGGATCTGTCTCACCAAGGATAGTGATGGAATGTTCCTTGATAATTCCGGCTTTTTCGTGCGCAATCTCTTCGCGGGAATTTCCGAGTAACTCGGTATGATCGAGTTCAATATTGGTAATAACAGACACGGATGATTCCACAATATTGGTTGCATCCCAGCGGCCTCCAAGGCCAACTTCAACTACTGCCACATCAACTGCTAAATCAGCAAACCATTTGAATGCTAGAGCTGTTAGTAGTTCAAATCGAGAAGGAACCTGCTCCATCATTGGCTCTAAAAGACGGAGTATCTCAATATTTTCAGCAAACTCTCCCTTTGAAATCGGTACTCCAAGATATGCAATTCTCTCAGTAACCGATTCCAAATCCGGACTTGTATAGGTGCCCACTGTTAAACCTCTGGCCCTCAAAAGCTCCGATATAATTCTAACAACTGAACCTTTGCCATTAGTTCCTGTTACATGAATGACCGGATAGCACTTGTGTGGATCAGCTAATAATCCATTTAGTTCCACTATCCTGTCTAAGGTAGGAATTCTGTAGTTGGTTGAATGTAGCGTCTCAAGATTAATGTGAGACTCAAGCCACTCTAGAGCGCGAGTAAAATCAGCCTCTAAACCTCCCACGAATCTAAATGTGGGCTTGCAGGTATAGCGGATTCAAAGAGCTATGAAGCCGCTCGGCGCGGTCGCTCTGCCTTCTCTGAAATTGGCTTCCTGGGAATCAAGGTCGGATTAACCCGTTCCATAACGACCTGCTTATCTATCACACAGCGACTAATATCATCTCGACTTGGCAAGTCATACATGACTTCTAAGAGTATCTCTTCCAAAATCGCCCTCAAACCTCTTGCACCAGTACCTCGAATCATAGCGAGATCTGCAATTGCATCCAGAGAATCCTCCGTCATCTCTAATTCAATATTATCCAACTCAAAGACCCTGCCATACTGTTTCACCAGTGCATTTCTGGGCTCAATAAGTATGCGAATTAGAGCTTCTTTGCCCAAATTCGATACCGCACCAAGGACTGGAAGCCTTCCAACAAACTCAGGAATGAGGCCAAACTTCAACAGGTCCTCTGGTAAAACATGCTGCAAGGTCTCACCTTCATCCCAATCTTTGCCATTTCTCAGTTCAGCTCCAAAACCAAGGCCCTTGCGACCAATGCGACTCTCAATAATTCGATCTAAACCTGCGAACGCCCCACCGCAAATGAAAAGGATATTAGTAGTGTCGATCTGGATAAACTCTTGATGAGGATGCTTACGTCCTCCCTGAGGAGGAACCGATGCAGTAGTTCCTTCCAAAATCTTTAGTAGTGCCTGCTGAACGCCTTCTCCCGATACATCTCTTGTTATTGACGGATTCTCGCTCTTTCGAGCAATTTTATCTATCTCATCAATATAGATTATTCCGGTTTCAGCCCTTTTAACATCGAAGTCAGCGGCTTGTATCAGTTTCAACAGTATATTTTCGACATCTTCGCCTACATATCCAGCTTCAGTAAGCGCAGTCGCATCAGCAATCGCAAACGGAACATTGAGCATTCGCGCTAAAGTCTGCGCTAACAGTGTCTTTCCACAACCTGTAGGTCCAAGAAGTAGAACATTGGATTTTGCAAGCTCAATATCAGAATCATGATACGAGCCAGTTCGCACCCTCTTGTAATGATTATAAACTGCTACAGAGAGAATTTTTTTGGCATGCTCTTGACCAATTACGAAATCGTTCAAGAATTCAAATATCTCACGAGGCTTTGGCAGCTCTTCGAACTGTACCTCCGAAGATTCAGCAAGTTCTTCCTCAATAATGTCATTACACAGCTCAATACATTCATCACAAATATATACACCAGGCCCTGCTATGAGCTTCTTTACCTGTTTTTGCGACTTGCCGCAAAAACTACATTTTACAAGATCGCTGCCTTCACCAAACTTAGCCATTATGCAACTGCCTCGATAGGAAGTACTGCATCCCGACTAGTTATAACTTCATCAATGATTCCGTAAGTCACTGCATCTTGAGCGCTCATTACAAAATCCCTATCGGTATCAGATTGTATTTTGTCGATTGCCTGTCCAGTGTCTTCAGAGAGCATTTTATTCAACAAATCCCTCATTCGAAGAATTTCTTTGGCTTGAATTTCAATATCTGTTGCCTGCCCTGCCGCACCTCCATAAGGTTGATGTAGTAAAACTCTGGCGTGAGGAAGGGCAAATCTCTTACCCTTTGTGCCTGCGGCAAGCAAAACTGCCGCCGCAGATGCAGCTTGGCCAAAACAAAAGGTTGATTTATCCGGTTTTATAAATTTCATAGTGTCATAGATTGCAAATAGTGCAGTAATGTCTCCGCCTGGAGAGTTGATATAGATACTTATATCTTTGTCAGGATCTTCATACTCTAGAAATAGCATTTGCGCACAAACTAGGTTTGCAATCGTGTCGTCGATAGGAGTTCCTAGAAATACAATTCGCTCCTTTAGTAGACGCGAGTATAAGTCGTAGGCACGCTCACCTCGAGCAGTATTTTCAATTACTGTTGGTACTAAATAATCGTAAGCTTGTCCCATGGTTGCTCTTTCCTGTTCAAATGCTACTTCCAGTTTATTAGGTAACAGAGACCTTGGCTGAAACTTCTAGAAAGATTTGTCACCTTACTCTTCAGTCTGTCCCTCTTGAACTACCCGCAATAATTTCTCCGCTCTCCCGCGGAATGGAAATCTCGATCGGCAAACCACTTTCATCAAGAACCTCAACGTTTTCTTCCAGCCAGTCAAGTGCTTTAGTCTTGCGAATCTCCCAGGTAACTAGATCAATCATTCCACTTTTTTCCAAATTATCCTTGGTTGCCTCATAACTAGCATCCGATGACTCAGCCAATAATTCAATTCGTTTTCTAATCTCATCCTCACTTACTTGAATATCTTCAAGCTCGCTAAGGGTCCGCAACGCCAGGTCTAGACGCACTGTTCCTATCGATGCTTGCTTCATTGCCTCAAAAAAAGCTTCGGGACTTTGCCCAGTGGCTTGAAGATAGAGTTCCAATGGAACACCTTGGGTCTCCAAGCGATGCTGGAAATCGTGTAATCTCGATCCCATCTCCTGACTAACAAGGGCATTAGGAATTTCTTCGGTTACTAGCTCACTAATTGCATTAGCTACTCCAAGTCGTAATTCTTGAACCGCTCGATTACTCTTATTCTGCGCAATTCGATTTGACACATCTTGCCGAAGTTGCTCAAAAGTATCGAACTCAGATGCTTCGGCCGCCCATTCGTCACTTGGCTCTGGCAACACCTTCTCACTTACCTCTTTCACCAGAACTTCAATTGTTGCCTCTTGCCCACCTTGTTCGTCTTCTTCGTCTTGTTCGTCTTCTTCGTCTTCAATAGAGGTATTGAACTTCAATATATCTCCTGATTTAGAACCCTCCAGCTTCTCATCAAGTTCAGGAAATACATTATTCATCCCTATCTCGTAGACAAAATCCTCGACGCTATAAGCGTCAAGGGTTTCGCCATTACGAGTTGCTTTAATATTAATCGCTATATTGTCTCCTTGGGAAGCAGGACGACTAACTGGATTTAACTTACCGAACTGATTGCGAAGACGATTTATTTCCTCATCTATTTCAGCATCGGTTGGAATTGGAGATGTTATCTTGACCGAAAGTCCTTGATAACCAGCAATTGAAACTTTCGGTCGGGTTTCGACTATTACGTCTACTTCAAGATCAATTGAATCATTTGACGATATAACATCTACTTTCTCCGTCGCAATTGCATCAACCCCGGTTTGTATTACTGCTTCGCGGATATAGTCCGGTAGCGAATCGCGAATAACTTCTTCTCGTAAGACCTCTCTCCCAACCCTAGCCTCTACTAGCTTCGTCGGGACCTTACCCGGTCGGAACCCAGGCAAGCGAATTGTCTTGGCTGCTTGTTTTAGCGCTTGGTCAAGGGAGCCCGAAAAGGTTTCGGAGTCAACCTTGATAGATAGTTTTACCCGATTTCCGTCTAAAGTTTCAGCAGTTGCTTGCATAGAGGACTACAGTCTAGGGGAATCCGAACTCGGTCACCGAATCAACAAGGAAAAGTATCCTAATTGCCTAAGATGTGAACCTCCCCGCCCTGAATAAAGGCAGTGAATGACGGCCACCCCTCGCTCAATCTCGTGCCATGTTAGCAAAGGTGGTACTTCCAGGTAGAAATGAGAGTTCAATCTTGCCGGTAGGGCCGTTTCTGTGTTTTGAAATATGGATTTCGGCAATTCCATAGTTATCAGGGTCTTGATTGTATATTTCATCCCTGTAAATAAAGAGCACGACATCGGCATCTTGTTCAAGCGAGCCACTTTCCCGTAAGTCGGCAAGTACTGGTCTTTTATCTTGACGCGCTTCCAAATTTCGAGACAGCTGCGAGAGCGCGACAACTGGGACCCCAAGCTCCCTAGCCAATATCTTAAGCCCACGACTAATCTCCGAAATTTCTACTTGGCGATTCTCAACTTTGCCCCTTCCCGACATAAGCTGTAGATAGTCAATAACAACGAGACCAATGTTAGAAGATGCCTTCAAGCGCCGTGCTTTAGCTCGGATGTCCATTACTGTAAGATTCGGATTGTCATCAATAAATATAGGTACATTGGTCAACCTATTAATCGCTTTGTGCACACTATCCATATCACCAGCACTCATTTTCCCGGTCCTCATCGCGGACGATTCAACTCTTGACTCAGACGACAAGATTCTTTGAGTAATTTCGTGATGACTCATTTCAAGTGAGAAAAACAGCGCTGGAACGCCACTCTTGGCAGCATTAGTTAGCATTCCCAGTGCAAAGCTAGTCTTACCCATTGCCGGACGTGCTCCAACAATTACTAAATTTGAAGGTTGGAGACCCAATAAAATCTTATCAAGATCAAGATATCCTGTTCTCACGCCGGTAACTTGAGTCCCACGCTGGACCATCATCTCGATATGATCTAAAGACTCGCTAAGCAACATGTTGAGCGGTCGTATGGTATCAGTAGAATGTCGTTCAGCAACTGAAAATACTGCTGATTCAGCATGATCAAGTGCTGCTTGTATGTCCTCAGGCATTGAATATCCAAGATCAGAAATCTCTGCAGCAGCAACGATAAGTTTTCTTAGTAAAGCGTGCTCCTCTACAATTCGCGCATAGCGCTCCACATTGGCAATTGCAAATGTGGCAGAGGTTAGTGAGGATAAAGTTACGGGCCCACCGATTTCTTCAAGTAAGCCCCGTCTATTGAGTTCATCAGCAACAGTAACTGAATCGGCAGGTGCGCCTCTGCTGTCAAGCGACATAATCGCATCAAAAATTATCGCTAACCGAGGTGAATAAAAATCTGATGCTCGGCAGATCTCAGCTGCTGAACCAATTGCTTCTTGAGAAAGAAGCATTGCCCCAATCAAAGACTCTTCAGCTTCGAGATTATTTGGGGGGACCCGCGACGTTATAGCTTTCGACTTACTAAGTACTCGCATTTCGTCTAGGGATCGAACCATAGTCTCTATTATCCCTCTTCCAGTTGGGACTTTACTGTATATGACTTAGGGAAATAAACTGGATTTACTGTTGGAAAGTCGAGATGGGTACTGGATAACTTTTTCTCGTCCAGGGTGTTTCATCTGAGATATTGTTCGTAGCTGTGGACAACCTTGGGGAGATCTTCAGGCTAGTAATTGAGCTGATATGAAGATTCTGATCTTGTTTCGGTCAGGTTTAGGTCCGCACCAGGCGCGCCGGAGGCGGCGGGTTGTCGCCAGGGGGGGTTAAGACTCGGCCGTAACCTCTACTACAAGTGTAAAACGCACGTCTGGGTGCAACCGGACTTGGACATCATAGGTTCCAACTGCTCTGATATGCTCGTCGAGCTGAAACTTCTTGCGATCAATTTTCATACCTACTTTTGTTTGAACTGCATCAGCAATATCTCCAGCAGTTACTGAACCAAAGAGCTTTCCATTAGTACCCGCTTTTGCATGTATCGTAATCGGGGTAGCTACTAAGGTGCTTGCAATTGTCTGAGCAGATTCCCGATCCTTTGCATCTTTCAAATCCCTTGATCTCTTCATCGCTAACGCTTGGTCAACAGTGCCTGGACTAGCAAATAATGCTTTGCCCGATGGAATAAGAAAATTGCGCGCATAACCCTTGGATACTTCTATGACATCGCCTTTCTTACCGACCCCATCAACATCACTTCTCATAACTACCTTCATTACTCTTACTCCTCAGTACCTATAAGCACGTTTTCACCGGGCGATGCATCATTCCCAAGCTCGACTTCATCACTGATTACCGCGTCACTTAGCAGCGAGACCTCAAGTGGTTCTTCGTCGATGCCTTGTGGATTTACAGAGTCTGCAACCAGCACGCTTTCCGTGGAAGCTAATTGTATCGCCTCGTTGTCATTTGAAATAAGCGCCGAACTTTCATCTACGCCACTTGCATTTAGTACTGGACTTTCATCCTCGTCGTAAGTAGGAAAGTCTCGAAAATCTCCCGACTCAAGAGTTGGGCCCAGCTCACTGTCTTGCTCATCCTTATCAGAAGCACGAAATGAAACCTTATCCGAGACCGTTCGTTGCAGGTATGGAAGTAACGCAAGTTCTCTGGCCGTCTTTACTACACTTGCTATATCGCGCTGGTGCTGCGAGCAGTTACCTGTCACTCTACGGGATCGAATCTTGCCGCGATCACTAACATATTTCCTAAGCAATCCAAGATCCTTATAGGAGATATATGAGATATTGTCGACACACAACGAACAAGGTTTCTTCTTGATCTTCTTCCCGGTATCTTTTATGACCCTCTTTACAGGCTTTTCTCTTGAATTATTTCTTCCCATGGGATTAGAACGGCTCCTCTGCGGCTACCCCGTCCGCGATATATTCATCACCGGCTTGGGGGGATCCCCCCCCAAGCCCATCGTATCCACTCGAACGTCTGTCGTTCTTCGTGATTTGGCAAGTAGCCCACCTAAGAGAGGGCCCGAGTTCGTCAGCTATTACTTCCACCTTAGAGCGTCGCTCTCCGTCGGGAGTCTCCCAGCTTCGTTGCTCAACTCGACCAGTTACAATAATTCTTGCGCCTTTCTCTAGGCTTTCAGAACTATTCTCGGCCAATTCGCGCCAGCAAACGACATCGAAGAAGGAAGTTGCTTCTTCCCACTCTTGAGTTTGCCGATTCTGCCACCTACGGTTGACTGCCAAACCAAAAGTTGACGTGGCTTGACCCGAGGGGGTAAATCGCAGCTCTGGCTCTCTGGTGATATTTCCAATCAAGGTTACGCTGTTACCATTTGACATTATTTTCTCTTCTCGCTTTCACTAATCTGTTTGTTTTTCAGCGGTCACAGTAGGTACTTGGGAACTTGTTAGAGTTGCGCCAACAACAGGTTTAAACTGTCTTCCAGCAACTTCATCGGGTATCCGAAGAACTTTGTGACGAAGTACTTCATCGATAAGGGACAGGGCTCGACTAGCCTCACTAACCGCGTCTGAAGGGGCAGTGACATCAAATATCACGTAATACCCTTCCATCCGTCCAGCCAGTTCATAAGCGAATCGACGTTTTCCCCAATGCTCCATCCGTCCCGGATTTCCTCCTTTGGAACGGATTATATTAGAGACGTTGTCCAAAACTTCCCTGACGTTGTCCTCATCCAGGCTAGCGTCGAAGATAATTACAATTTCATAGGTCCGCATTGCGGAATTCTCCCTTCGGTTCTAAGAGTCAATACCCTCAGAGCCCTGGCGAGCAGGGCAGGGTTTATACTTTCGCTATTATCGTAACTCGAAGCCAGCAATAATTTCATATCGAGACCCATCATTGCTCAGGGGTGAGACATTTTGAATCTCAAAAAAGGGCAAAATCGACGAATTCCAAGGGCATCTAGCGGTTTCTTTCGGAAAAAGTCCTGGTTATGAGCTTTTTATATTTTTTTCAAATTCCTATGCGGGCCTTGCGGATGTGTGGGTTGCCGTCCCGATAGATGATCCAAAAACTTGCCCAACCACAAGGCCGCTTGGTGGATTACAGCCCATAGCTTTCTTTCTCCTGAGGATACCGTCCACTTTGAACGTCTCTTGCAAAGTCTTCAATAGCTTTTGTCGCAATTTTTCCGATGTCTGCATATCTTCGAACAAACTTTGCATCACCTTTTTCTTGAAAACCTAAAATATCGTGAAACACTAAAACCTGGCCATCACAGTGAATCCCCGCACCAATTCCGATAGTAGGGATCGGGATTCGATTAGTTACCTCCTCGGAGACTTGTGATGGAATTCCTTCAAGAACTAGGGAGAAGCATCCAATTTGCGCTAGCAACTCCGCCTCCTCAATCAGCGTTTGGGCCTGATCAGAATCGCGGGCCTGGACTTTAAACCCCCCCATTACATTGACTGATTGGGGAGTAAGCCCGAGATGTCCCATTACGGGAATTTCAGCATCAACTAATGCTTCAATCATCCTTCGCCTCTTTGCCCCACCTTCCAATTTCACTGCCTGGGCACCTGCTCGAATTAGTTGCGACGCATTCCTTAGTGTATCTCTTTTCGATAAATGATAGGTCATCCACGGCAAATCAGCAACCAATAGTGCTCGCGGCTTAGCTCTTGCTACAGCCCTAGTGTGGTGAACCATGTCTTCAATCGTTACCGATAAAGTATCATCATATCCTAACACGACCATCCCTAATGAATCGCCAACTAGAATTATGTCTACATTTGCCTTATCGACAATTAGAGCTCCAGGGGTGTCATATGCGGTTACCATAACCAGAGGCACACCAGCAGAAGATTTCTTGCGAGATTGAACGTCCGGTACCGAAGTATGCAAGCCCACCGTAACTAAACCGAAAGTTCTTTCTCGCATTTGCGAGCTTTAGCACCAATTGGATTGGTCACAAACATTCGGGTTAGATGGTTCCACGAACACATCGGGCACACCTCCACGACATAAGTTGTCAATGTTGACTGCGAGGATTTTCTAAGCGACATCAGTTCTTGGCGTGTTGTAACGCATCGTCCGGATGGCCCGAGTCGATCTCCAAAAACAAATGAAACCAATACAATGTTAGTTTCATTGCAAACTGGGCATTCGATTGAGGTAGGCTCCCCGACATTTCTTGCGGCCCTTATTAACTCAGGATGAGCATCGCAAACATCCGTACGAGAAACTCTACCTTTACGGAAATCTATCAATATAGACCGACGGGCCAACCGATAATCAACTTGAGAATCGCTTCCTCGAATTGAACCGACTCCTATCGTTGGTCGATCTAACGCGTTCGAAGTATCGGGTCCAGAACTGCCCTTGCGACTGAAATCCTGTGGCTTCATCTAAGTTCTATGATAGACCATCAGAACACTCCGAGGGGACTGTTGGGTACTTGGTGCCAGCAACCCAGCGCCCGGCCAGCGGAACGAACAGGCCGCTACCAGGCAAGATAGGAATCTTCCGATTATTGTTGATTAGATATATCGTTTTGATATATCATTTTGCTATCAAGAGGATTCGACAGAAGATAAGGCAGCTAAACACTTGAGAAAACAGTCACATTTTCTGGAAATGGCTATTTTGGGAGTTCTGGCAGGTCAAGATCTGCATGGCTATGAGATAAAGCGAAGGATTGTTGATGACCTAAATCTTTTTGCTTCTATTTCCTTTGGATCAATGTATCCAGCATTAGCTCGCTTGGAAAAGCTGGCCTTCGTCGAAGTCACACAAGGTCGCTTCAATCGAGTTCAGCCAAAATCAATACCTTTTACCGGCTCTCTGGGTGGGGAAAAAGCAGCCTCTATTGATAGTTCGCTTATAAATCGTTTTGACACAACGCGAACGAGAGGTAAGAAAGTCTATGCAATTACCGAATCTGGTCGGATTCATTTCTTTTATTTTATGAATGATGACTTCAATTTCGGTGAAGATGATTTAGCGTTTCGCGTTCGATTCGCATTTGCTAGTCTGATCGAACCTGAGATGAGGCTAAAGCTTCTCGAACGACGTCGTTCTTGCCTAGAAAATAGGTTGCTTAAGGTACGCGATTCAAATGGCCGGGAATCGCGCCTTGATAGTTACGCAAAGTCTGCCATCGAACACTCACAATCTGAAACTCAAAATGACATATCGTGGATAGATACGTTGATACAATCCGAAAGGAGTCGAATAAATGAACACACCATCTGAGATCTCAACTGAGAAGAAATCAAAGAAGACTTTACGTCTTGCAATCGCTGGAGTTGGCAACTGCGCGTCGTCACTACTTCAGGGAATCGAGTACTATAAGAATGCAAGCCCTGACGATGTCGTCCCAGGTCTGATGAACGTTGTTATCGGCGGCTATCATATAAGCGATATCCAGCTTGTCGCCGCGTTTGATGTAGATGCTCAGAAAGTTGGTATCGACGCTTCAAAAGCAATCTTTGCAAGTCAGAATAATACCTACAGATTCAGCGATGTGCCCGAAACGGGTGTTACCGTCCAGCGAGGGCCAACTCTAGACGGTTTAGGAAAGTACTATCAGCTCACAATTGATGAGTCTCCACAGAACCCTGTTGATGTGGCCGAGCAACTTCGTAAAGCCCAAGTAGATGTGCTGGTTAGCTATCTTCCAGTTGGATCAGAAAATGCTCAAAAATACTATGCTCAACAATGTTTGGATGCAGGCGTCGGCTTCGTAAATGCAATACCTGTTTTTATTGCAAGTGATCCACAATGGGCAAAGAAGTTCGAAGATGCAAAGCTTCCGATTGTAGGAGACGACATTAAGAGTCAGGTTGGTTCAACAATTGTACACCGGATCTTAACTCGGCTTTTTGAAGATCGTGGCACGATGTTAGATAGGACTTACCAGCTAAACGTTGGTGGCAATATGGACTTCATGAATATGCTCGAGCGCGATCGCTTGGAATCAAAGAAGATCTCCAAGACTCAAGCCGTTACCAGCCAAATATCTCGCGAGATCTCTCCTAACGATGTGCACATTGGACCTTCTGATCACGTGCCGTGGCTTGAAGATCGTAAATGGGCCTATATCCGGATGGAAGGTCGTAATTTTGGCGACGTTCCACTAAACTTAGAACTGAAACTTGAAGTTTGGGATTCTCCAAATTCAGCTGGAGTAATAATCGACGCAGTCAGGTGTGCAAAGGTCGCATTAGATCGAGGAATTGGAGGTCCTCTACTAGGACCATCTGCTTATTTTATGAAATCACCCCCGATTCAATACACAGATGACCAAGCCAAGAAACTTGTCGAAGAATTTTGCTTATAATAGCCGACTACCGCAATTATGGGGTCTAGGTGACCCGTCGTCGCGTTCCCCAACGTCTCGGTAGAATAGCCGGCTACCGCAATTAGGGGGTCTAGGTGACTTGATTTATGTAGATTCGGTTCTTTCAGAGGACCACCAATCGAGCAATCGTTTGCTTGCTACATCGTGATCTAGTGGCCCTTCCGTTAGACGCAGTTCTAGCATGAAACTTAGCGCCTTACCGACTTGGGGACCCGGCTCTAATTTTAAAATATCCATAATATCGTTACCCGTTAGATCGGGCTTGATTGCATCCAGTTCTTCTTTTTCCTTCAGTTGAGCAATTCTTAGTTCAAGTTCATCCATCCTATTTGAAAGGTCTCGCGCCTTAGATTGATTTCTAGTAGTACAGTCGCAACGGGTGAGCTCATTTAGTCGGTCCAAATGTTTACCCGCATCTCTCACATATCTTCTAACCGCTGAATCGGTCCAACCTAGACGATAGGTATGGAAACGCAGATGAAGTTCCACGAGAGTAGTAACGTCTTCAATATCATTCTGGGAGTATCGCAGCTCTCTCATTCGTTTACGCGTCATTTTCGCCCCAACGACGTCATGAAAGTGAAAGGAGGCTCCATTTTCCCCAATCGTTCTAGTCGAAGGCTTTCCTATATCATGAAAAAGCGCTGCTAAACGCAGAATCTTATCGGGCCGAGTCTTAGCAACTACCGCAATCGTGTGTGCTAACACGTCTTTGTGCCGATGAACTGGATCCTGCTCTAACGCAAGTGCAGGAAGTTCTGGGATAAATTGATTTGCAAGTTCTGTTTCAATCAAGAACCAGAGCCCTGAACTTGGATCGGGCTCAATCATTAGCTTGTCTAATTCATCTCTGATTCTCTCACGCGAAACTATCGAGAGTCTTTCCTTGAGTTGTGAGACTGCCTCGACAATTTCAGAGCTTGGTTCAAAACCTTTAGCTATAAATCTTGCAGCTCTCAACATTCTAAGTGGATCATCGCTGAAAGATTCGGTTGCCTGAAGGGGAGTTCTGAGTTTGTGATTAATCAGATCAGTAACTCCCCCAAAGGGATCCACTAGTTCAAGTTCCGGAAGTTTCAGCGCCAATGAATTAATTGTAAAATCGCGTCGGGATAGATCTTGTTCAATTGCAGGAGAAAAAGAAACTTGAGGTTTTCTGGAATCCTCATGGTAGAACTCTGACCTATGGGTAGTAATTTCACATCTAATATTGTTGTAGATACATCCTATAGTTCCAAAACGTTTTCCTTGGGTCCAGATTGGCACTCTCAATGAGGCAAGGAGTTCTTCGGTAGCATCTGGGCTCGCGTCTGTTGTGAAATCGAAATCTGGAAGCGACACTTGGAGTCGGCTGAGCCGGTCTTGCCCATCTATTTCTTGATACGAGTTCAGCTCAAGAGATCCGCTGCTAGAATCATCGTTTCCAGGCTTTTCAAACTCTGCTTCTTCCCCATCCAAAGAAGAGTTTGAAGATCTGATCTTGAGATCAAAGAGCAAATCTCGAACACTTCCGCCAACCAAATAAATTTTATGGCCAGATCCTTCGAACTTGTCGATCAATACATCAATTTGCTGCCTTAACTGCCTAAAACGAAGTGGGATTTGTTGAAGATCGGAGAGTTCGTTCATTGATTCGTGACCGCCAGACATATTATATAGGCTATTACGGTATTGCCTACTCAATCGAATGCAACGGGTAATGTAGGTGATTGAACCCCGGAAAACCATGTCGGAATATAACGTAAATAATTTCACGCATAGCAATTCTGGAATATTGTCTTGGGCAAAAAGTCACTTAGTGTTTGGTTGCCTGCTTTCGATCATATTTTTGATGTCATTTTCATTTATGGAGACCGCTAGTGCCAGGGGGATTAGCAAATCAAATTTGAATACCATAAATCTGATCCAACAATCACCGTGGGTTACGAATGGTGAGAGCTTTTCCTTAACAGTATCGGTCCCAGAGGCCATTAATAGTAGCCAATACCAGATGAGAGTCGTGCTCTATAATAAGCTCAATAGTAGAAGTGCCTTTGCAGCTTCGTTGCAGGACCACTTAGGAGAAGTACTAAAGTCATTTCCGCCTGTACCTCTGGCCTCCCTCGAGCCCACAAGCCTTACTTCAAGCACAGTTCAGACGCAGGCTAGTTTGAATCAATCTCAAAAATCCTTTATTACGTCTACGGGAAATATGGAACCAACTTTCTCTTTTGAAGTCAACCCGTCAAGTCAGCCTTCACCAAGTGTTCCGTATATATATCTAATTCACTGCCCTCCCAGCGGCTGCACTGGTGTATATCCTGTTGAGATAGTAATTTCCTCTCAGTCTAGCGGCAAGACCCTTTATAGTCTTCTTACGCAAATGGTGTACTTTCAAAATACAAATTCACTAGACAAGCTGGGCCTAGCATGGATAATACCCCTGATCCTAAAGCCAAGCGATTTCGCTTCTTCATCTACAAATCCAACGATTAATAAAGAGCTGGCTCAACTTATACGAACGCTCGGAACCATAAACGACTATCCTCAAGTTCCCTTGACTTTAGCATTTGAACCTAAAGTTCTGGAAACGCTGGAATCAGCTGACACAGCTTCCAAACAACTCTTGGCGACACTTAGAACTCAATTGGGAGGCATCCAAAATATTCAATCGCCACCTTCAACAACTACAACAATCGCCAGTGCACAAAGTGTCATTGCTTCTGGTGGATCGTCTGGCGGTTCGTCTGGCGGATCATCTGGTCCAGTCCGTCAATCTAGCAATCAATCAAATACTCGCGAACTCCTTCCCCTTAGCTACGTGCCGATCAATATAGCATCTCTGGTTAGTTCAAATTTACTCCAAGAAGCTAAGATGCAACTCCAAGTTGGTTCACAAATCTTGAACTCCTTTGACCACCAAAAATCCAGCTCGGAGTTGTGGGTATCCAGTGATCCATTAACGAGGCCTGCCGAAAGTTTTCTTCAGCAATATGGATTTCAGAATTACGTTCTTCCACCTAGTTCTCTAAGCTACGAAAGCGAAAGTTTGACCCCTACCCAGCCGTGGATCCTCTCAAATAGTGACAAACCACAGACAATCGTAGGGGTATCAGATCCGGGACTTATAAATGATATAACAAGTACTAGTGACCCGGTCCTACAAGCTCATCGAATTTTTGCGGACTTGGTTCAGATCTGGGCAGACGAGCCCAATCAAACTAAACCTCCCAGAGCCGTCATTCTGAACACTTACTCGCAACTCGCACTAAGTCCGACAGCAATAGTAACCCTCGTTCAAATCTTAGAAAACAATCCTGTAATTGTCCCAATTACCCTCAACAACTACTTTGGACAGTTTGAAAATCCAAGTACCGTTAGCTTTCTCAGTTCACGATCCTTATCACCGAGTACGAAACCGCCAATAATTTCTACATCAACCATTCGGCAACTCCGACAAGATCAGTTGGCTTTACAAAGTTCCTTTGGAAGTTCGAAGATCCAGATCACGAAGCTAAATGAAACGATCCTAACCAGCCAAACCTCAGCTATCACTGACTCTGAGAGAAATTCATGGCTGCAACAAGCAAGGTTTCAAATTTCCAAGTTAGCTTCAACAATTGCATTGACGGGATCAGACGTCATAACCCTTACGTCCCAGAGTGGAACCCTGCCAATTGCTATTTCTTCTAGCTCGTCGACCCCAGTTCGGATCGAAATTGCTGTGCGCAGCGATAAGCTTGGTTTCCCATCGGGTTCAGATAAATTCCTGCAAGTTAGCAGTAGATCTACCACTGAATCATTTCGAGTCACCACAAAGTCACCAGGAGTCTTTCCGGTCAGAGTATCTATTCTTGCTCCACGTTATAGATACACGTTCTCCACGAAGCTATATACCGTTCGCTCAACTGCATTTTCCGGTGCCGCAATCTTTCTTACTTGCGCGGCCATAGGATTTCTCATCTTATGGTGGTTGAAATCAGTTGCAAAGTCGCGCAAGGAGCGCCAACATAGATGAGTGAGCGCACAGTTCCATTTGATCCAGCAAGAACTACTGTCCCGCGAATGGCTTTCGGTACGTTATTATCACGAATTACCGGACTATTCCGTCTATTTGCTTTAACCTACGCTCTCGGAATAAATCACGTATCGGATGCGTACAACTTAGCCAACAATACACCCAACATAATCTACGACTTGGTTCTAGGTGGGATTTTTTCGGCCACACTTATTCCAATTTTTGTGGAAGCACTCCATGGAAACGGTCGGCAAAGTTCGAAGGAGCTGAACAAAGATGCGATCTCTGCAATTGTTACAGTATCAGTAGTTATATTGATAGCAGCTTCGCTTCTTACCATTATATTTGCACCTTGGATTATTGATTTATATACAGTTGGATCTGGTGGTCCACAATTACTTGCAGTACGACAGGTCTCTATCTTATTACTTAGATGCTTTGCACCGCAGATCGCTTTTTACGGATTTTGCTCATTGATATCAGCAATACTCAACTCTAGATCTATTTTTTCACCACCAATGTATGTGCCGATAATAAATAATCTCATCTGCATTGTGATGTTAGGTTTTGTTTCAATTCAATTCAAGAATCCGTCAATTGGATTTACCAAGTCTCATCTTTCTTTCGAGCTAATCCTCGGCCTTGGTACGACGCTTGGTGTGTTTGCTCAATTTGCTTTTTTGCTTCCATATATGAAGAAGATCAACTTGAAGTTAAAGTGGGTGTGGCAGCCACATCATCCTGTAGTACGTCGCGTGATTACTCTCTCGAGTTGGACCGTTGGATTTGTCATTGCCAATCAAGTGACTTATTTCTTGATTCTCGCTTTAGCTGTACATTCTGGTCGAGGTGGAGTAACTGCATATTCTAATGCATTTTCCTTTTTTCAATTACCTTATGGAGTAGCTGTTGTTTCTATCATGAGCGCCGTTCAACCTCAGATGGCACTATCCTGGACGCAACGTAATACTGCAATGTTTAAAGCTCGTCTTATCTCAGGATTGCGAGCAATTAATACGGTTGTAATTCCGGCAACAGTAATGCTCCTAGTACTCTCCCAGCCTTTGATCGCATTATTGCTAGGACACGGATCAGCCAATGCTCAGGAAACTATACCGATCAGTGGGTCACTCACTATGTTTGCACTCGGACTTCCAGGTTTTTGCTGGTACTTATATATTGTTAGAGCTTTTCAGACGATGCAAGATACGAAGTCAGTTTTTTGGTTATATATTTTAGAGAATGCTATCAATGCTATTCTTGCACTTGCGTTCGTGGGGCCTTGGGGAGTCGAAGGTCTCGCTCTCTCAATGTCACTTGCTTATAGCTTGAGTGCCATTGTCGGCTATGTACAACTTTCAATCCCTCTCGACGGATTGGACCTGACAAGAATAACTTCTTCGTTTGTAAGAGTCTTTACTATGACTAGTTTAGCTGGAGTTTTGTCTTTCACTGTCGAAGAACTAATTGGTCACCAAAGTGGAATTGGCCTGCTTTTCAAGGTAGTTGTCACTGGTCTTGTGGCTATAGTTGTAATGGCATTAACAACCTGGGTTGGTATAGTAAAAGCGCTAAACTCTTCCCAAAGATAACTTATTTTCAAGGTCAAGGAGATCAGGTGGCAAAAATCGCAATAATAACTGACAGTTCGTGTGATCTTCCGGATGATCTACTGACTGAATTAGATATTCACGTTGTTCCTCTAAAAATACGAATTGATGGTAATGAGTTTATAGACAAAGTTGATCTCAGTACTAAAGAATTTTGGAACAAGTCGCGCCTCTCAAATTCCCTTCCCGAGACAGCTGCTCCATCTCCCGGGGACTTTCTCCAAGTCTTCCAACAATGCGCCAGTAATGGCTATGAGGCAATCTTATGCCTTACAATTTCATCCGAACTATCGGCTACTTATCAATCGGCCATGACGGCATCAAAAGATTCGGGATTGACAATTCCTATTGAAGTAATAGATTCACGTCAAGTAACAATCGCATTAGGACTTATAGTAGTTCGTGCGGCTCGATCCGCAAAGCAGGATAACTTTGAAACCGTCATACAACAAGCCAGGGACTCCATCTCTAAGATTATAGCTCTCGGAACGCTGGATACACTGGAGAATCTAAAGAAGGGTGGGAGGATAGGTAGTGCTCAAGCATTTCTGGGCTCGGTGCTTTCAATAAAGCCAGTGGTTCAGATTATCAACGGTAAGGTTGAGGCTGAATCCCGCCAGCGCACTCGGTCGAAGGCGCTTAATCATCTAATTGAAGTTATGCGAGAAGTAAATGGAGTAAACCAGATTGGAATTGCTCATGCTCAAGCAAGTGATATCGACCAATTCCTAGACAAAGTCAGAAATGACTTTACCCAAGCAGAAATTATAGTTTCTGAAATGGGAGCTGTATTAGGTACTCACGTCGGGCCTGGAACCATCGCAATGGTTGCTTCAAGCTAACTCGAGCAGTATTTTCTATTGTATAAGCATCTTTCTCTGATTCAGAAATGAGATTGAGATAGGTTTGCCATCCAATCGTTCACATAAATCTCTAAAATATCGATACACATTAATTGGAGTGATTATCGTGTCGATAATTGCTGGAGGTGCCATAGTATTGATAAGAGAATCGTCTGGCCCACAGACCAGATACGTGCTCTCAGAAGGCGAGATTCAAAATCTGAATTCGCCCCAAGTTTTAGAGCAAAAAGTACAACTAGCAATTGGACGTACTAAGTTGCCGTTGGGAATACCGGCTAAGTTTTCGATGCGTGGAACAGTTACAAAACTATTGGAAGGAATGAGCGTTAGTAGTTTCACCCTAGTGGGTAAATTGCCTATTCAAGCTGAGAGTCGGTGTTACGCTACAGCACTTCATGATGTGGGAAATGATGCAACAAGTTTTTATTATTTAGCTTATGCAAACTGGAAAACAGTACCGTCATTGATCTACGTCTATAGACTTAGACCGAGTCTGATTCCTACTAAGGCTCAACACTATAAGGGGCTAGTCAGTCCAAGACAACCTACTCAAACAAGCATCAAGCCTATTACCAAGCAATCAAACAACATTGTCCCTCAAGGCCAATTACTAGCCATTTTCTTGACAAAATCAAACTGCTCCTTGGAAACGATTTCAATTTTCAACACTTAGACTTCCACACCCGGCCCTATTATGAACTAGCCTTGTAACCAATGTCTCAATCTGAGTTTCCTAAATCCTTAAGCCCGCTGCCAGAGTCTTCATGGCAAGACCGTTTTGCCGATAAGTTGGAAGAACTGCTCAAAACAGTCGACTCCAAAGCGCTTAGGCCAATGAAGTTGATTGTGTCGATAGTTGTATATGGAATACTAATCATGACCAGTTTAATCTTGACATGCGCGCTTTTATCTATTTCAGGTTTGCGGATAATCGACGTATATTTGGTACCTTCACAAGTATGGATAGGATATTTAGCAATTGGAGGAATTTTTACGTTACTAGGCTTGTTGATTTGGTCAAAGAGAACGTATCCAACCAACTAAGTTTGAAAGTGGTTTCAAGAAATGTCTAACCAGCGTGATTTGATAATTATCGGTTCAGGTCCTGCTGGGTTAACTTCAGCGATTTATGCAGCGCGCGCCCAACTAGCGCCTCTTATCATTGAGGGCGAACCTTCATCAACCAGTGATCAACCTGGCGGACAACTAATGCTTACGACTGAAGTCGAGAACTACCCGGGTTTTGTCGAAGGAATTATGGGGCCAGAACTTATGGACATTTTTCGACAACAAGCACAGCGTTTTGGGGCTGAATTCCAACCCGGTAAGGTTTCTTCTATCCTAAATTCATCTAGCCCATTTGAGCTAGAGATTTCGGGTTCATCCTCTATCCTACGAGCGAAATCTCTGATTATTGCTACGGGAGCAAAACCCTTGATGTTGGGCATTGATCGAGAGGCAGAGCTACTTGGCCACGGTGTTTCAACTTGTGCAACCTGTGACGGCTTCTTCTTTCGAGATATGGAAATAGCTGTTGTAGGTGGCGGCGATTCTGCTTTAGAAGAGGCACTATTTCTTACTCGTTTTGCTAAGAAAGTTCACTTAGTTCATCGCCGTAACGAACTTCGTGCTTCTAAGATCATGCAAAAGCGAGCTTTAGAGAACGAGAAGATTATTCCCCATTGGAATAGTGTGGTCTCTAAGATTTACGGGGACGCTTCTCTTACTGGAGTAGAGTTATCTGACACTGAATCTCATAATACGACTCATTTATCTATTCAAGGATTATTTGTCGCAATAGGACATATACCAAATACTGAAATCTTTCGTGACAAGATAGAAATGGATGAGACAGGATATATCGTAACACGAAATGGAACTCAAACTAATATTCCTGGGATCTTTGCTGCGGGAGACGTACAAGACCGAGTATATCGTCAAGCTATTACATCGGCTGGTTCAGGCTGTATGGCCGCAATCGATGCAGAGCGATGGATAGCTGAGCGAGAGTAAAAATAGTAGGCTTGATTGACTGAACGGGGGCTGAAATCTCCTTCCTTGAGCGAGGGGTCAAGGCCGCCGCAACCAAGAGCTGCACAAATAGGTTAAATCACAAATAAATTGAAGGAGAAAGAAATGTCTGAATCAGTTATCACTTTGAACGACTCCCAATTCGACGAAGAAATACTCTCATCGGAAGTACCCATATTGGTAGATTTCTGGGCTGAGTGGTGCGGTCCCTGCAAGAAACTATCACCGATAGTAGACGAGATTGCCCAAGAAGAGTCACATCGCCTTAGAGTTGCAAAGCTCAATGTCGATGAGAATCCTGAAACTCAAAGACGATTCGAAGTGATGAGCATACCAACTTTAATCTTGTTTAGAGATGGCTCACCGGTGGCACGGTTCGTAGGGGCTAAACCAAAAAGGCAACTTCTGGAAGACTTGGAAGAGCATCTTTAGCAATGTAGTGTAAGCATTACATATGAATAAAGAGAACCACTTGCCAGTTCTTAGGATAGGTTCAACGGATAAGGCAGTTCTTGCTCTCCGAGTTGAACTGGCACGAGTCGGTCTGATGATTGGTAGCCTGACATCCGAAACCTTTGATGAAGGCCTCCGAATTGCTGTCGAAAATTTCCAAAAAATGCGGGGACTGCGGGTAGATGGTATTTGTGGCCGCCAAACTTGGGCTGCCTTAGAAGAAACTCAACATATCCTTGGAGACCGGCTGCTGGCACTCAGAAACCCTTTTATGCGTGGGGATGATATTGCTCACCTCCAGACCCGTCTTAATGCGCTTGGATTTGATTCAGGTAAAGTCGACGGAATTTTTGGTCCATTAACTGAAGCTGCTTTAACGGGTTTTCAAAGAAACTCCGGTCTTTCACCTGATGGAATCTTTGGAAAAAATACCGCTGCTGCCTTCGACCAGCTAGGGCTTCGGCCACAGAGCCATCTGTCTTCCGCCACTTCACTTGGAAGCATCAAGGAACAAGAGTCTCTACGAACACTCTCAGACAAGGAGAGTGAGCGAAAAATTGTCATTGCAGCGACTCAAAATGTCACTGAATTAGCACGAAACCTTGGCAACCTCTGGGAACATACTGGAACGCAAATTGAGATAGTTCTTCTTGAGCCCAGCGACTCCTCAAGAGCCTCCGAGCGAGCAAATAAGGGTGGCTCGTCAGTTGTTATTTCTCTAGAAAGTGCAAGCCTAAATGACACCTTTACCATTGCTTATTACTCAGGTTTCCGTTATGTATCATCGAGTGGTAAGTCTTTGGCTCTGCTAATTGAAAGCAACTTTCAAGCATTGGGAAAGCGAGCAGTAGACACGAGCACTGTCGGAATGGCAACTCCAATTCTGAGAGAAACTCGTATGCCAGCGGTGCATCTGGAGGTTCCTTCCATGCTACTGATAGGAAGTGGTTCCGATGAGGTTGCTCTTGTCCTTTACCAATCGACTAACCAATGGTTTGAAAGCTCAACATTAAGCTGAGACTAACTACACAATCTTTGAAATCTCCGCCCGGATATATCCCAGGGGCTTCCCGCCCAAGCCTCGTTTTTCTAGTGATATATCCACCACTTGGATCTTTTATGTTGATAAAGTGATATCCACATACTTTTCAACAGCTGTGGATCAACCTATACAAATAAGTTAGAATGGCGTTTTAACTATAAACGTATACTTGACGTTTATAGTTGAGTCGCGGCTTGATTTAGACTTCTGAAGATCCAGATATGACTCGATAGATACGTTCAAGATCTTCAATGTCAGCAAAGTCCAACATCACTCGACCCTTTCGGGATGCCATTTCAACTTTGACCCGCGTATTTAAACGTTGAGCCAAGAGCTCCTCTAGCTCAAGTAAGCCAGGTGGCCTCATGCGGTTACCGAGTTCCTCATTTGGAAAACTTTGGCCTTTAGTCGAACTCGGTTTTGGAGAGTCCTCGGAGGTTTGCTGCCCCCCTTCACGGGACCGTACCGCTTCTTCTACCGCTCGAACCGAAAGTCCCTCCTCTACAATCCTTCCCGCAAGCTCTTCCTGAAAAGCCCGGTTGGGAGTCCCAAGTAATGCTCGTGCATGGCCAGCTGATATTTTACCGATTGACACGAGCTTTTGCACTGAAGGTGGAAGCTGAAAAAGACGGAGGGAGTTGGTAACGGCTGTCCTGCTTTTCCCAACTCTCTGAGCTACTTGGTCATGGGTCAACTCAAAGTCTTCTATGAGCTGTTGATAGGCTGCCGCTTCCTCCAAAGCATTCAGGTCCTCCCTATGCAAGTTCTCAACAAGAGCCTTTTCCAGGCTTGTGGCATCATCAGCGGACTGAACAATTGCTGGTATCGTAGGCAAGCCTGCTCGCTTGGCTGCGCGCCATCGTCTTTCTCCGGCGATGAGCTCATATTCACTATCTGATACGCCTCGAACAAGAATCGGCTGCAGCACTCCGAGCTCTTTTATCGAAGCCGTGAGAGATGTCAGAGCCTCTTCATCGAAGTGTGCTCGCGGCTGAAGTGGATTTGGCACAATCTGCGATAACGGTATTTGCAGCAGCTGTGATCCAACATCTGCTACTACCTCACTTGGCAGTAAAGCTCCAAGTCCTTTTCCTAGTCCACTACGTCTTGTTGACATTAATTACCTCCTCAGCAAGTTCTCTATATGCTACCGCACCTCTTGAGGTGGGATCGAATGTTAGTATCGATTGGCCGAAAGACGGCGCTTCTGAAAGCTTCACTGTCCTCGGTATAACGGTTTGACAAACCAGATCCCCGAAATGCTCCCTAACCTGCGCTACAACGTCTTGGGAAAGCTTTGTTCGTGGATCGAACATAGTAAGGACGATGGAAGTCACTTCAAGAACTGGGTTTAGATTATCCTTAACAAGCTTTACATTTCTCATAAGCTGGCCGAGGCCTTCAAGGGCATAGAACTCACACTGGATAGGGACGACTACCTCTGAAGCAGCTGTAAGTGCATTTACCGTAATTAGCCCGAGTGATGGCGGGCAGTCAATCAAAATAAAATCAAAGTCCTCTTTGATGGATTCAAGGGCCCTCTGCAACTTCCGTTCTCGATTGAATGCAGTGACTAACTCAACATCTGCGCCAGCTAACTCCAGCTTAGAGGGGACTACAAATAAATTCCGATAGCTGGTAGGCTCGATACAGTCTTCTATCGGAGCATCATGAACTAAAACTTCATAGATCGAAGTATCTAGGTTGTGATAGTCAATACCTAATCCAGTTGAAGCATTACCTTGTGGATCGAGATCAACTACTACCACCCTAAAAGACCGCTCTGCGATTGAAGCTCCCAGATTTACAGAAGTTGTAGTCTTACCTACTCCACCCTTCTGATTTGCTATTGCTATTACTCGCTGCTCCGTCATCTAGGCTTTTCTTCGCTCATTTCTCTTACGATCTCTTTTACAGACTACGCTTGAATATCATTTTGGTAGAACCAATACTCGCTTTCAGGCAGCTTACTATTCAACAACTTTCAGCCAAGTAATGCAAATTGCCATATCTTACCAATATTATAGCATTCCATCGGTGTTCCACGTGAAACTCTACCACAGGCTTGCTGCCTCGTGTGCCAACTACCAACTATCTTATTTGATCGACTAATTCCAGCAAGCCGCCCGCTTTTCACGAGCAATACCTCTAGGTCCGACAATAAGTATGCGTCTAGGCATCTGTTAGAACTTATCTGCAACCTCCGCCCGTCAACGAGGACGGCCTAGGCGTGACCTAAATACCAGTCTTCTAACTAGATATCTAAACTCTAAAAACTCTAAAGTAATGCTCCACGGTTATCTAGTGTTCAAATATCGGATCATCCACTTAGGGCCCGTTATCAAGAGACGCTGGGGGACTGCTAGTCTCTTGACGTTGAGTTTACAATACGACTGGGTACGACATCGGCAAGCTAGCCTTGACCCACGACTTTGAGTCACTCGGCTTGCGGCTCGACTTCTGCTACATTCTTTCAAGCGGTAGCGTGTGCTGGGTTAGAGTGGCTCATCGGGCGACTGTCGGCATAGCCGATAAGCGGAAAAGACGGCCGATAGGTGGGAAAATAGAAATCTACTTATTGAACCACCCTGGGCTCGACACACAAACCTAGTGAGGCAGGTCAATGGTGAGAAGGCCCGTCTTTGAGCAGCCTGTTTCCGGGCAAGTTCCGGTTAACTGCATTCCCCGCTATTTACCTCCTCCAAACGACCAAAGTCATGGGATTCCTTTACTATTGGATTGCAGCTCGATTTCGGTTATTTATGATTCAGGATCTTTCTCCATAAGAAGATCTTGCTGGATTATCCAGCCATTTCCGTCAGGGTCATCTACGCTTATCCAGTGACCCCAAGGGGCCTTTTGAACTGCATCCCCATCGAGCTTAAAACCACTTGCTTTCAATTCCCGCATGGTTTCCTTCAGACTTGCAACTGATAGTACCAAACCACGCAAGCTTCCTGGTTTCATGCTCTTAAACCATGTAACCAGGGCTATCGCCGTATTACTTCCTATAGGTCTTAACATTATCCACCTAGTGCCATCACCAAGCGAGGTATCCCCAACCTCTTCGAATCCCATCTTATCTATGTAGAATTTCTTTGAAACATCCTGGTCTCGAACAGGAATTGAAATAACGGAAAGATTCCCTACTACCATATTGCACACACCTTTGTGAATCTCTAACCTTTTTAGGCTCTTTGCAGTAAGAGACTGAATAACTCAGTCGCCACAGAGACTATATCACGATGCATAAGGTATTTTGTATGCAGGCAAGGAGATAATATACTCTTTGGTATTAGGCTTTAATGTTTCACGTGCAACAGCATCGACTTTAAGCAACCCACCGCCCGCCGACAGGGGGTGGGCACGCCGTGACCAGGGATGATAGGGATCCTCGTATCAGAAAATAGGTCGCTTCGCGGGAACCCCAACTCGTCTTGGAAACCTACTTGGACACTCACTTACCTGCTTCAAAACAGCAAAATTGAACCTGCTAAGTGATTTAGGCCGTTCAATGTAGGCCATCCCGAACTGTTTAATCCCACTATCTGGCCAGCGCTCAGCCCAATTCGAACCTGGTGGCTCAGAAACAATCGAATATCCCCCAAGCTTGAGCAAAGGAGCAGCACACTCAGATAGAACCCCCGGACGTCCAAAGGATCTTGCGGTGATGAAATCGAATTCACCTCGATATAAGGGGTCACTTCCAATCTCCTCAGCACGAGTACATAGCACACTACAGTTCTCAAGTTCCAACAAATCTATGGATTCTTCGAGGAAATGTGCTCTACGCTGGTTTGATTCAATCAAAGAAACACTCAAAGTTTGGTATCTCAGAGCAATAACAAGACCGGGAACTCCGCCTCCACTACCTAAGTCGCCCAGACTTATCTGGGTGCCATCTTCTGCAACCCAGTGCACGCCGACAGGGGTGTGCACGCCGCGACCAGGGGTGATAGGGGTCTTAGTGTCAGCTAGTAGCTGAGTTATCTCTTTACAAAATCCGAAAGAGTGACCTATTTGCTTACTTACCCACTCTGGTCCCAGAAATCCGAGGTCACGAGCTTTGCTCAGAAGACTACTTAGTCTATTGACTCGCTCTAGGGTTAGAGTATAAAGCACTCGAGATTACTTGTAGGCCAGACCACGCAACCAGCGATCATATTTAGACCAGATTCTCCTGGTATGAACCTATTCAGCCTTTTCGAGGAAAACTACTACTCGTCTTCGTGGTTCATCTCCAACAGATTTTGTGGCAACCCCCTCAAGAGCACCAATCGTATCATGAATAACCTTACGATCTGAAGAGTTCATTGGCTCTAAGGTCCTCTCCTGCTGGTTATCTAGGACCTCTTGTGCAACTTTCTTTGCAAACTCTTCTAGTGCCACCTTCCTTTTCGCCTTGTAGCCCCCAATATCGAGAAGGATCCTCCCATTTGTAGCGCCAGTTTTTCGACTTACTGCCGTCCTCGTCAAGTCCTGGATTGCTGAAAGAGTAGAGGCCTTCTGACCGATAAGAATTCCCAAACCCGAACCCTCAACTGAAAGGTTAGCTATCTCATCCGCCTCATTAATATTCTGACGTACATCCGCCGATATCTCCATCGCCCGCAAAAGACCATCCAAAAAGTCTTGTGCGTACGTGCTTTGCTCTTGAATTGGGACAGAAACTCCTTCCTCCTTTGGTGTTGACCTGGAGTCGCTTTGGGAATTTCGGTCATTTTGGTCCGAAGAATCGTTCACGCCTTTACTTTCCTTTCTACTATTCGAAGTTTTGCGAGATCCGGCTTTGCTTGCATCTGCCTTTGGCGGTGTTTCGACACCTTTCTGAGAAGATATGCTTTCCTTGCTCGCGTCTTTACGCTGGGAAGGAGCTGCTTTAGCTTTTGAACCTTGGCCTTTAGGTGACGTTAAAGGTGTCTTAGCAGTCGAAGTTGAGGCTGACCCGCGTTGTCCTTTAGAGCTGCGCTGTCGTGAAGTTTTTGATTTCTCATCTTTTCCTGAAAAGGTTGCAGGCTTAACGCGAGCCCTAATTCGTGCCTCCGTTTTTCCCAGCCCTAATACTCCTCGTTTTGCTTCGGTTATGACATCATACTCTAATTCAGAACGAGTAATGCCTAGCTGGAAGAGAGCAGACTCTATTGCCTCTTGGACTGTCTTGCCAGTGGTTTCTATCCATTGCATTTTATCTATCCTTTCTCGGTCTTTTCGATTTGGACCTAGGATGTGGTCTAGGACCATTGTCACTCTCGGGTTCCATATTATCTGTGCTTCCATTCTGGAATTTTGGTGGCCGTTGAAATAGCGAACGTATGTTTGGTTTGACGGCGCTGCTATCCTTTATTTTCTCAGGAATTGACTCCCCAATAGCGTCTGAAATGGATTTTGCTCCATCTGATTGTGGCTTTGAAGGTTTGGATCCATTTTTATTTAGCCTGGTACCACTAGCCTTACTGCCAAATTCACGTCCTTGAGCCTTATCGGATTCGTTCTTCAGACCTGTCCGTTTAGCAGCAATAGAACTCTTTACGTGAGCTGCAAGTACCGGATCAAACCTATACATCATCTCCTGCTGAAAAATTCGAAACAGACTAGATGCAATAAAGTAAACACTTAACGCCACCGGTAATCGCCAATAAATAACCGTCATGATCAGAGGGGTGATCATTTGCATTCTTTGCATCTGAAGCATCTGCGGGGTCTGAGTCATGATTTTACGATTTCTAATTGTCATTTGTTGAATCTGTCCGAGCGACAGTCCCGCTGCGACTATGACCAAGAGATAGTAGGGAAGAGCGTTGATAAAAGAGCTGTGATGTCCACCTGCGGCTTGCGATAGATCTACTCCAAAAGACATCATCTTGCCGTGGGCAAGCACAAGATTCTTGTAAAGCGCGCTTGTATGTGCAATATATTCAGGCCGGGCTACCGGAAAGCCGTTAACCAATACTGGTTTCCCATTCTTGGAGAGCCTATTTAGAAGTCCCCGTATAACGGCGTACATAACGATTAGAACGGGGAACTGAAGCAATGCGGGTAAACAACCACCCATTGGATTTACTCCGTGCTGTTTGTATACCGCCATCATTTCTTGTTGTAGGGCTTGGCGACTCTCCATGTCTTTGCCTTTATACTTTTGACGAATTTTATTTACTTCTGGTTGAACTCTTTGCATCTCAATCATGGAGCGGGTTTGCTTGACCAGCAAAGGCGTCAGCAGTAAATAGACCAGGATCGTCAAAAAAGCAATCGCGATTGCATAGCTAGATGTAACCGAGTAAAAAAAGGCAACTAAATCGGCAAGTATTGAAAGCAGCGGATGAGCTACAGAAGTTAGAAAGCTCAATTTGTGCCTCTATTCAAACGGCCTTGAGGTTCCATTAGATCACCCCGGGGCTGCGGCACTAGGTCTAACCCGTGTCCACCCCATGGATTGCATCTTGCGATACGAATAACCGAATAAGCTAGCCCCTTAATAACTCCATGGACCTCAACTGCTTCAATAGCGTACTGCGAGCAAGAGGGAATATATCTGCAGGGGGAAATTCGCCAACGAAATAGGTATTGATATACATATATAGCTCGGATTACGATAAATTTCATTACGATTCTCTTCTTATAACTTGGTTATCTTGGTACAACCTGAATTAGATCCTCACACAATTTCTGTAGGCATAACTTTCAATAGATCAGACTTTGCTTGTCGTTATTGTGTTTGTCTCGATTCATAAAATATGACGCCGCAGTTGCAAGGTCGTGTTGGAGTTCAAGAAATGACTCCTCGAACGCTTGCTTACGAGCAATAATGAGGTAAGCTGCGGTTGGAAAAACTATTTCAGGCTGGCTTAGTATGGCCTTCAACTGACGACGAAGTTTGTTGCGGCGAACCGCTTTAGCTACTTTGCTTGAAATTGAAAATGCGAACTTAGCAAACTCAAAATCAACTTTGTCTACTCTCGATATAATTAGCCCACCAAATCGTTTTCTAACATCTGGGGTTCTTAGCTGATGGAAAACTTTTTTATCAACATTTCCCGTTATTTGAGTCACTTACGCAGACAGTTTCACGCGACCTTTTAGCCGCCTTGCTTTAATAACGGCTCTTCCCTGCCTAGTCGACATCCTATGGCGAAAACCGTGCTTCTTGGCTCGCTTGCGAACGTTGGGTTGAAACGTCCTTTTCATATATTTCTGACCTCTTTCGAATGGAAATTTAGGATCGCTTGATCAAGTCTCGCCAAAGTAGTTAGTGGCATCAATTACCTGCAATCAAGATTCGTCTATTTTGAGGTCAATAATAGATTATTTTCTTTGGTATCCACCACCTAGGAACTTTTTTGTGGCATTTTATAGATTCCATAACGAAATTTAAGACGAAACTGAAAAAAGTTGGTTGACTTTGCAAAGTTTCGTATCTTTTCGCGACCCCTTCTACCTGCTATTTTAGCGTTTTAAGCACGCTGCGCTCATTAGTGGTACGTTCGCGGCTCTCTACTTGAAACGAAGTAGAGAAAGGTCTGCTCACTTTCCCAATTCGCTGACACAAGCGATTTCTAGGACCTCAAGGTGTGTAAGTGTAATGTGTTCCACTTAGTTTTCAACAGTTGTTGATAAATATGTGGATCACCCGGGATTATGGAGGCGAACTGCATATGAATGATATAAGGCAGTTGTGGACAAAGTGTTCTGAACTCCTGCAAAATGAGTTGCCGGAAGGAACCTGGAAGACTTGGATTGAACCAGCTCGTCTTGTTTCTTTTGAGTCAGATACCTTTACTTTGGTTGTTCCAAATGTCCTGGTCAAGGACAGAATTGAGACAAAATTTCTAAAATTAATTGAAAAAACGGTAAATGGAATTACCGGCGTAGATTCGAAGGTTTGTATTGAAATTCAAGCGCAAGAAAAGCTCGCTCCAAACGGTGCCGCAAGCTCCCTCCCGGTCGCTGACTCATTGGAATTAATTGACATAATTTCTCAGTCCGTGCCGTTTTCTGCCGATAAAGCGGCGATTGAAGAGGAAGAAATTAATCAAAATTCCTCCAAGGAAACTCTCTCGTCTCCAGGTACTAAGGTCCGCCCCCCAGCTGGTCAATCGCAGGCAGGAAATGATACTGACTCTAATAGTACTAGATATACTTTTGATGCATTTGTTATTGGTTCTTCAAACCGCTTTGCCCACGCCGCCTCTCTTTCTGTGGCCGAAAAACCTGCTAAAGCCTATAATCCGCTCTTTATTCATGGGGAAGCTGGTCTTGGAAAGACTCACTTACTTCATGCAATAGGGAACTACGTAAAAGAAAATTATCCGACCTACAAAGTGACCTACGTATCTACAGAAACTTTTATGAATGAATTTGTGGATGCGATTAGAAGAAACACAACGGGTGACTTTAAACGCCGCTATCGACAGTGTGATGTACTATTAGTTGATGACATCCAGTTTTTGGAAGGAAAAGAGTCCCTTCAAGAGGAGTTTTTTCATACTTTCAACTCCCTAAATGACTCACAAAAGCAAATTGTTATTACGTCCGACCGGCCCCCAAAAGCCATCGCCACACTAGAAAATCGACTAAAAAGTCGCTTTCTGTCAGGTCTTATAACCGATATCCAACCACCTGATTTAGAGACCCGCTTGGCAATATTACGTAAAATGGCTTTTGGTGAAGGGGTGACAATGAAGGACGAGGTTTTAGAGTTCATTGCCAACCATGTGACAGACAATATTCGCGAACTTGAGGGGGCATTTATTCGCGCCTCAGCATTTACTAGCCTAAGTGGCACCCCTTTAGACAGAACCCTAGCTGAACAAGTGCTATCCGATATTGTGTCGTCAAATCAAGGCCGCGCGGTAACTCCAGCTGTCATCCTTGACATTACTGCCAAAACCTTCGGATTCAGCATCGAAGAGCTGTGCTCGGCCAGCCGGCGCCGTCCTCTAACAACTGCACGCCAAATTGCTATGTATCTGTGCAGAGAACTCACAGACTATAGTTATCCAGCAATTGGAAATGAATTTGGAGGTAGAGATCACACTACCGTAATCCACGCCGTCTCAAAAGTTTCGGCCATGATGGCGCAAAGGAAGCAAATTTATGACCAGGTATCTAGCCTTATTCATCAAATAAAATCAAGTGGATAACTCTGTGAAAAATGTAACTTTGCTTGTAGGCTACGTGTTCAAAAGTCGAAACCGAATTCACAACAAACAAAGCGTTGAACAAAATGTTGTTGAATGTCAAGAACCCTTGTTGAATAAAGAATCTCTCTACCAGTAACAATGTGACTTATTCACAATCCACAGAATTACTATTACAACTATTTTTAAATATATAAAAATCACGTAGAAGGAAGTGTAGGAACACCATTGAAATTTCGTTGCGAACGAGACTCGTTACTCGAAGCTCTAAACACTACAGCTCGAGCTGTAAATGCTAAGAGCTCACTACCTCCAGCTTTTAGCGGTATTCGCTTAGAAATCAAAGGCGATACCGCATTATTGGCTTCAAGTGACATGGAAGTATCAATACAAACCACTTTAGATGTAACAGGGTTGAGTAACGGCGTAGGTATTTTTCCAGGAAAACTCAGTGTAGATATAGTAAGAGCATTTAGTCCGGGATCCGTAACCATCGAACTATCAGATGATGATGCTATTTTTTCATCTGGCAGATCGCAGTTCAATGTTCGGCCAATCTCGTCTGATGAATTTCCCAACATTGCGCAAGTAAAAGGCGAAAAGGTTGTAGTTCAAGCAAGAGAACTCGGTGAAGCATTTTCGCAAATAATTAGAGCGGCCTCAACAGATGAAAGTAAGCCGATTCTTACGGGGGTCTATATGGTATCCGAAAAAGACGGACTTCGTATTGTAGCTACGGATTCATATCGACTTGCGATCAAGGATCTACCTGGAAATAAAGTTTTGGAACCAGGTAAGTCAGTATTGATACCAGCCAGAGCTCTTTCTGAGTTACAAAAGTTGCTGCTTTCATCTACTCAAGGACAAAGTGCATACATGGTTTTAGGTGATAATGAGGTTAGCTTTGAAATTGACCAAAGTGTCTTATCAACACGACTTCTAGCAGGTAAGTTTCCCAACTACGAACAACTAATTCCAAACGCATATCCAAATTCCTTGCAGCTAAACAAAACAAATATCTTGGACGCTTTGAAGCGAATGAAACTTTTGATAAGAGATAATACTACCCCGATACGAATTAGTCTTTCCGCAAAGGAGATTGAAATAAGTGTCGTTACTCCAGAAATTGGACAAGCTAAGGAAGTAATAGACGGAGAATATTCCGGTGAAGATTCTGTTATTGCGTTCAATCCTACCTACTTAGCAGAAGGGCTTGAAGCCATTAACAGCAACGAGCTTGTAATTGAAACAATAGACTCTAGTAAACCTGCAACGGTCAGATCGTTGGCTGACGAGAACTTTCAATATCTTCTTATGCCCGTACGCGTATCATAAAGTAAATTGCAACAAACCGGCCTATACAATCCTAGCTGCACATTTCTACAAACCGGCCTACACAATCGTAGCTTCGCGTAGATTACAAATAGATGCTGTTGGAATCGATAGAGTTAGTAAACTTTCGGTCCTTCGAAAAGGCCAGCTTCAAAGTCTTGCCCGACACCACGATAATTTGTGGAAAAAACGCCTCCGGGAAGACTTCAATAATTGAAGCAATTGCAATGCTAATCAGACTAGAATCATTTCGGAGCCAAGACGTCCATTCCACAATTTCGCATGGACACCAGTCAAGCAATATTAAAGCAAAATTTCTTCGTCGCTACCAAACAACCTCTAGCGATCAAGATTCTCGATCAACGCCAGAGCGTGAAGTGGAAACAGAGTATTCAGTTAGATTCGACCGTAGTGTTAGAAGAAAAATATATCGTAACAGTCAGCTAATTACTAAAACCAAAGATTATTTGGGAGAATTATCATGTATTGTATTCACTCCTGACGATTTGCAAATAATTAAAGGCGGTCCCGCGTACAGGCGTCTTCTGCTCGATGAAGCAATGAGTGCTTTAACTTTTCGATGGATTTCCAAAAAAATCGAGTTTGAACACGCCTTGAAACAGCGGACTCGATTGCTAAAGAATTTCGTTGGGAAGCTAACTGCAGAGGATAAGATAAATCTGGATATATGGGATGAACGCTTTGCAAGTGCAGGCGAGGCGCTGGCCCTTGCCAGAGAAGAGATTGTAAATATTCTTAGAGAGGAAGTTATAAACGCCTATGAGTCACTTGCTGTTAATAGCACCATAGAAATTAACTATCTTAGAAGCTGGGATGGCAACTTATTCGAAGCACTCCTTGCTAGTAGAGATACAGACATTAGGTTGGGCACAAGTTCCATTGGACCACACCGAGACGATCTATCGATCTTGCTCAACGGACTACCGTCACGCACCCATGCCTCTCAAGGGGAGCAGCGCAGTCTTGTTCTGGCTCTAAAGTTGGGGATCACTAAATTAGTAACCCAACTAAGGAAAACAGAGAATCTGGCGAGCCCAATACTACTATTAGACGATGTATTTTCTGAGCTTGATCCTGAACGAATTGAAAATTTACTCATATCCTTGCCAAGCAAACAAAGTATAATTACAACCACAGCTATTACCAATGGGCCTATTTGCACCTATGACGTAATTCAATTAGCTATGCCCCCAGAGATCCATCAATGAGTGACAGATCAAGACAAGAGAAACCTTCTTTAGGTGCTTTCGGATGGGATGAAAGAGTAACTGATGGACTCAACGTTTTTCTCACAAAACGCTTCCGGGAACCGATAACCTTTCAAGACTCGCTCAAAGACCTATCCCAGTCTATGGGGTTAGGAAATGAACTGGGTCTAGTGCAAGAAATAACTGCAAAATGGCCCAGTTTGGTGGGGGAAATGATCGCTCAAAACTGCAAACCACTTGGAGTCAAAGAACAAACGCTAAAGCTTCAGGCCAGAGATCGAAATTGGCAAGTACAAGTCGATCGATTCGCAAGTGTAATCCTTGATCGATTGAATGCAGAGATTCGTGAAGCAAATCTAACCAAGTTTGAGTTCATAGAACCAGCCAAAAACCGACGTTTTGACTGATTTCCTGATAGACTTTAGACAGTAATTTAAGCTAAGATTTACAAGAGAGGTAGTTACAACCATCCCTATGTTTAACCCATCCGAGTCGCGCGATCATCGACCTAGATGTTCGGGAATTTGAACCAAGCTAAATGAAAAGTTCTTCTCCAAAAGCTCAAAGCTCGACTAGCCAAACCGAGAGCTATAGCACCGGTTCGATGCGAATTCTTGAAGGGCTTGAGCCGGTTCGAAAGCGGCCAGGGATGTACATTGGTTCTACTGGACCAACGGGGCTTCACCATCTTATCTGGGAGGTAGTGGATAACTCAGTTGATGAAGCAATGGCCGGACACTGCTCTCGAATTGACGTAACAATTCTAGAAGATGGAGGTTGTTGCGTAAGCGATAATGGCCGAGGAATTCCAACCGATCCGCACCCCGAGCATCCAGAACTAACTGGAGTGGACATTGCACTTACAAAACTTCATGGGGGAGGAAAGTTTGGAGAGGGTGGAGGCTATAAGGTCTCCGGAGGTCTACACGGAGTTGGCGTTTCGGTTGTAAATGCACTTTCTTCAAGATTGATTGTCGATGTATATCGTAATGGGAAACACTACAACGTTGAATATGCCAAAGGCGGCGTTCCTCAAGGGAAATTGAAGGTTGTTGGTGAGGCAAAGAATAAAACGGGAACAATTATTACTTTTTGGCCCGATCCTACGGTATTTGAGGAGACGGAGTTTAGAACCCAAACCGTCGTTGAAAGACTTCAAGTAATGGCGTTCCTAAATAGAAATTTAGAGATTCGATTTACGGATAAGAGAAAAGAACACAGTTTTAGCGAAACATTTCGTTATTCCGGTGGAATCTCAGATTACGTAAAGCACCTAAATGTTTCTAAAGAATCCCTGTTTAAGAAGGTGGGTTACTATTCGCAAGCTGAATACGATCAAGAAGTTGAAGTATCCTTCCAATGGAACACAGGGTACTATGAGGGGATTCATTCTTATGCAAACGGAATAGCTACTTCCGAAGGGGGCATGCACGAAGAAGGTTTTCGTAAGGCCCTTACAAATGTAGTCAATAAATATGCTCGACTAAAGAATGCTTTGAAAGAAAAAGAAGACAATCTATTAGGAGAGGACATTCGCGAAGGGTTGACTGCCATAGTCTCAGTGCGACTAGCAGAACCACAGTTTGAAGGACAAACGAAAGCGAAGCTTGGAAATGTCTCTATGCGATCATTAGTGGAGCGAGCTACCAATGAGAAGCTAGCAGAATGGTTGGAAGAAAACCCTCGTGAAGCAAATCAAATAGTTCAAAAAGCCATTCAAGGTGCCCGAGCCCGAATTGCGGCGCGCCAAGCTAGAGATCTAACTCGAAGAAAGTCTGCTTTGGACGGTGCTGGGTTGCCAGGGAAGCTAGTTGACTGCTCATCGCGCGACGCGAGAGAAACTGAGATTTTTATAGTGGAAGGTAACTCAGCCGGGGGTTCAGCCAAAGATGCTCGGGATCCTCGAACTCAAGCGGTTCTTCCGATTCGGGGGAAAATTCTCAACGTTGAGCGAGCTCGATTAGATAAGATGTTGCGCAACACCGAAATCCAAGCTCTAATTTCAGCGATTGGAGCAGGTGTAGCCGAAGATTTTGATGTTTCAAAAATTCGATACAACAAAATCATAATCTTGGCCGACGCCGATGTGGATGGTAGTCATATTCGCACTTTGTTACTTACATTTTTCTATCGCCAAATGAAGGCCCTAGTAGAGTCGGGAAACGTTTTTGTCGCGCAGCCGCCCCTTTACTCAACCTTGATTGGCAAGGAAAAGATCTATCTCAAAGATGAACCTGCAAAAAACGCTTTTTTGGCTGATAATCCAAATCATAAGAACGAATTCCAAAGACTCAAAGGTCTTGGTGAGATGGATTTTTCTGAGCTGCGGGACACCACAATGGATGTAGCCAAACGCTCTTTGTTGCGAATTGAGGTCGAGCAGGCCGCAATAGCTGACGAGATGTGTTCAGTCCTAATGGGTGATGACGTTGAATCTCGCCGGGCCTTCATTCAGCAGAACGCAAAAGACGTACGATTTTTAGATATCTGACGAAATATTGGAAGATGATCAAGATCTGAATGTATCCAAACCCAAGTAACAAGAGTTTGCTTGAACTTATATCTAATATATTTAGTTTATCCAAGGAGATGAAGGGCAATGCCTCCACGAAAATCTAGGTCCAACTCAGGACAACCACCATCAAATAATGCTACCGGTCAACTTTCCTTGGATCCAAACTTAGAAGACCTCGGAGTTGGGATTGAGCCCATTGAGATTCAGGCAGAGATGGAAAGATCTTTTCTTGAATATTCAATGGCGGTTATCGTTTCAAGAGCATTACCAGATGTAAGAGATGGACTCAAACCTGTCCATAGGCGAATTCTCTATGCGATGTATGACATGGGTCTACGTCCTGATCGTCCTCATACCAAGTGCGCAAAAGTTGTCGGAGAGGTTATGGGTAATTTCCACCCTCACGGCGATCAAGCCATCTACGATGCTTTAGTAAGGATGGTGCAGGATTTTTCGCTGCGCTATCCCCTTATCGATGGACATGGAAATTTTGGATCTCCCGATCCCGATACTGGAGCCGCCGCACAGCGCTACACCGAATGTAGACTAGCCCCTCTTGCGTTGCAGCTTATGGCTGGTATCGACGAAGACACAGTTGATTTTATGTCGAGCTACGACGGTTCTAGAGAAGAGCCAGTAGTTTTACCAGGGCGTTTCCCAAATTTATTAGTCAATGGGGCCCAGGGGATTGCCGTGGGAATGGCCACCAATATACCTCCTCATAATATGGATGAGATTATAACCGCAGCCCTTTACGTAATTGACCATCCTGAAGCTAGTCCCGACGATCTAATGAAATTTGTATCGGGACCAGATTTTCCTACAGGAGCATTGATTCTCGGCAGATCAGGGATTCTGGATGCATATCGAACCGGAAAAGGATCGATTAGAATGCGCGCTGTTGCTGAAATCGAAGAAGGACACGGTTCAACTAAGATAGTTGTAACTGAGATTCCGTATCAAACTTCAGTAGAAGCCATAGAGCGCAAGATTGGGGAGTTGGCAGACTCTAAAGATCTTGAAGGGATTAGCTCAATTCAAAATGATTCAGCAGGTCGAAAGACTCGATTGGTAATCACCTTGAAAAGAACTGCTAATGCCAATGTTGTTTTGAACAACCTTTATAAATACACTCCGATGCAATCGAGCTTTGGGGTAAATATGGTGGCATTAGTTGATGGAGTACCTCGAACTCTAAATCTCGCTCAAATGCTTTACTACTTTGTTGAGCACCAAGTTGAAGTAGTGAAACGTCGATCAGAGTTCAGACTTGCCAAGGCAAAGGCACGTGCACATATCGTAGAAGGACTTCTCAAGGCAATAGGCGTGCTTGATGCAGTGATCGAACTAATTAGAGGTTCAGATGATCGAGACTCAGCTCGCCGAGGGCTGATGGACGTCCCATTTTCTTTTACTGAAATCCAAGCTAATCATATTCTGGATCTAACACTTGGGAGACTCACTCGGCTTGGTAGAAGTGAGCTCGAAGAGGAAATGACCAAACTCCGTGAGACAATTGCTCAATTAGACGCGATTCTTTCTGATCGTGGCACTCTTCATACAGTAATCAAGGAAGAATTAGGAGAGGTAAGAAAACTTTACGCCCAGCCCCGGCGATCAAAGGTAGTTCTGGATCCGGGAGATATTGCAATAGAAGATCTTATCGAAGACGAAGAGTTGGTTGTAACCATGACTCGGGCTGGTTATGTAAAGACCGTGGCGACTGCCGCTTTTCGTACCCAAGGCCGAGGGGGACGAGGAGTTCAAGGAGCCCGTCTCAAGGAAGAAGACCTCGTGGCTCACCTGGCATATGCTACAGCCCACTCCTTGATCTTATTTTTCTCCAATAAGGGTAAAGTGTACCGTCTCAAAGCCCACGAGATCCCGATGCGAGATCGTAATGCCAAGGGTACTGCAATAGTGAATCTAATTCCCTTAGCTCCGGGGGAAGTCATTCAGACAATGATCGTGACACGAGAGATGCCACAAGATGAATTTTTGGTATTTGCAACCAAATTTGGTCATATTAAGAAAACAGCACTATCTGAGTACGATAAGTCCCGACGTGAAGGCTTTATTGCAGTGGCTTTGAAGGGCAAAGATGAATTAGTTCGGGTAATTCGGACCTCGGGCGAGCAAGACCTTCTTATGGTGAGCCGAGGGGGAATGGCAATTAGGTTCAACGAAACACAGGTACGACCTACCGCCAGAGATACCGGTGGGGTGAAAGGCATGAAGCTCAAAACAGGAGATGAAGTTGTGTCATGTGACGCAATTGCCACAGATTCCGATTTATTATTAGTGACTGATTCTGGTTATGGGAAGCGGACAAAGGCCGCCCAATTCAACGTGCAGGCCCGAGGAGGTCAAGGAGTTCGGGCTATTACACTAAGCGAAAAGAGAGGTTTTGTAGTCGCAGCGTTTATGACATCTATTAACGACGAGATTATCTTGATTTCCTCAGGAGGAGTAACTATACGAACTGCTGTTCGAGAAATTGCCTCACAGGGACGTAGCGCTACCGGCGTACGGGTCATGAATCTAGATGCAGGCCAAAATGTGGCAGCAGCGACACCGGTCATGGGGGCTGACGACCAATAATTGCTTTGGAAAAGATTAGATACAAAGTAGGGTAAACTTTGAATGATTCGAAACGATATAAATATGGGATATGGTTGGGAATGGCTTGGAGTTCGTGTCAAGCTATATGTCACTCATGATTGAGATCAAAGTTCAATAAGACTGTGGGAGTAGCTTCAAGAAGTCCCTATGCAGGTACCAGCGGTACTAGGGGCAGCGCGCGCGTATCTGGACGAGTAGTGCGTCAAAGGCGGGTTCGTAGAACTGTTCGCCATGTTGAAGTAATGAGCGTCTTGAAGGTTTCGCTTGTTTTGTACCTTGGATTAGTTATTATTGCTTTGATCGCCGGTGGCATTTTATGGGGATTAGCTTCGGTTTTTGGGATTACCCATCATCTCGAGCATTTTGTTGATTCGCTTTTTGGGTTTAAGTCTTTTACCCATGCAGGTTTGCAGCTACTTTTGGTGATGATCTTATTGGGTCTGGTTGTGGCGATTCTAGGTACATTGGTCAATGTTCTGTGTGCGATTCTCTACAACATCACCTGCGACGTTGTAGGTGGTATTCAATTAATTGAAGTTGAAGACCTAGGCTCATCTTCCTCGGAAAGGTCAAGTTAGCGACGGAACATCTGCCTTCAATAGCACGTGCGTTGTAAGTGACCCTGGATTGGGTTGTTGGTAAGAAGATTTCGATTCGATTGGTGAGTAGCTAGTAAAGTTTTCTATTGTATTTACTGTTATGGGGCTATAGCTCAGCTGGTTAGAGCGCAGCACTGATAATGCTGAGGTCGTAAGTTCGACTCTTACTAGCCCCACCGAAGTATCACAAATAGCAACCGGAGTTCGTTCAATTTCGCCAGAGAGAGCACCACCACTAACGTGATGGCGCGCGATCTGGTGACGATTGCAAGACGTCAATAGTTTGACCAAAATCGGCGGCCAAGCCGACGACTTTAGTCGTTGGGAGGAGGTCAACTGATTGAATTAGGTTATGTCGCGTCACCGAACTTGTAAGCTTGACCGTTGGCATTGAGCAGGTAGTAGCCGCCACCGTTGGAAGTTGGGACGATATTCTGGAAGCCTAAGAGACCTTGGCCACTGGCGCTGCCGTAAAAGAGGGAACTTCCGAAGGCAAACACCCCTCCGTCGGCTGCTACCAAGTAGTAACCCGTGCCGCCAGGGGTGCCAGCCATTCCGACAATTGGACTGGCCAGTGGGTGGCCCGCCATAGAGCCGTAGAACGGGGCGTTTCCGAAGGCAAACACCCCTCCGTCGGCTGCTACCAAGTAGTAACCCGTGCCGCCAGGGGTGCCAGCCATTCCGACAATTGGACTGGCCAGTGGGTGGCCCGCCATAGAGCCGTAGAACGGGGCGTTTCCGAAGGCAAATACCCCTCCATCACCAGCTACCAAGTAGTAACCCGTCTCGCCAAGGCTGCCGGTTGAATGCCCTGTGTGCCCTCTGATGCTGCTTGTTTGGATTCCTCCGGAGACTAGCAATGCCACCACCGGAGCGTCCAAGTTGACCGTGTTGCTACCGCCTGGAGGTAAGTTCGGGTTGAGTTGGCTAATGCCCCCCATGTAAGCGGCACCGAAGCCGGTGTATACGTCACCACGGGAGTCGACCCCTAGGACCCCACCGCCGGGTGTCTCCTGTGCACCTACAAGCGGCTGAGACGGGATGGTGCCGAACTGTTGGTCCAGAGCAGAAGTGGAGGTAGGATTGAGAGTGATGGGCACGTTACAGGTCGGACAGGGCTTCGGGACAGGCGGAGAGCCAGCGATGGTGGGCGGAACGGTGTCGCCCGTCTGCACCGCCCCGATGTCGCATGGCGCTGCGGAGGGAGATATGTCGCCGCGCTGGTCGGTGGTGGGACATAGGGTGACCTTCGATCCGTTTACCGTTATGCTCGTGCCGGTCGGTATGGCGCCGATGGCTTTGTTGC
>JAKAVM010000102.1 GCA_021827485.1 Actinomycetes bacterium | reverse complement strand
CCCCAACCCGCTTATACTGACGAAAGGCAAAGAAGCTTGCAAACGCAGGCCCGGCTGGCAAGGAATTTGTAATTGAATTTCCCGCAAAAGTAATTCCTAATAATGCAGATAGCTTGACTGGAGTCCCGGAAGATCTTGCTAAGCTCCCTTGGATCTTGGCGAAAGCAATCATGGATGCCATTTCAAATACGACTCCTGGCCCAATCCAAAACCAATTTACTCTGTCTAGATAGGAGCCAACGGCACTAAGTTCATCGGTTCTACCTGCAACTACGTATAATGCCAGTAGGCCGAGCACAATACTTATTGGGAATCGCCCAATACGCCATATCTTCGAGATTCTCGATGCAGAGGGGATTTTTTCTTTTTGCAAACGCGTAGAATCCTTCAAGTTGACCTTTGTTTTAGACTTATTTGAGATTATCACTGAAATTAGGCTTGGAACGTTTCAACGTAATGAGATCGAAGTAACTAAGAAACCTTTGCTAAAATAAACTAGAGTGAGCGAGATTCCAGTTATCGTCAAAACCGAAGGTCAAGTAACTGTCATAAGCATTAACAGACCACATGTGAGAAATGCTGTCGATCGTGATACTTCGACGGCCTTGCATGATGCTTTCGTTGCTTTTGAGGCAGATAAGAACCAGTGCGTAGCAGTACTTTCCGGTGAAGGAGGCACTTTTTGCGCAGGTGCTGATTTGAAGGCGATTTCAGAGCCGGGCCAGGCTCGGGCTAACCGAGTTGAAAGACATGGCCCGGGACCTATGGGACCTACACGTCTTATCCTATCTAAACCAACGATATGCGCTATCGAAGGGTTCTGCGTAGCGGGAGGTTTAGAACTTGCAGCGTGGTGCGACCTTAGAGTGGCTGCAAATAATGCAACTTTTGGGGTGTTCTGCCGCAGATTTGGGGTACCTCTAATCGATGGTGGTACCGTTCGGCTGCCTAGATTGATCGGAGGATCCCGTGCGCTAGATATGATCTTGACAGGTCGACCGGTTGGAGCGATGGAGGCACTCGCCATGGGATTGGTCAACAGAATTTCAGAACCAGGAAAAGCCCTTGAGGTAGCCATGGATTTGGCTAGGACGTTATTGGAGTTCCCGCAATACTGTATGCGCTCAGATCGTCAATCGCTCTATGAGCAGTGGGATCTAGAGTTTGCTGCCGCGATGGCTAATGAGATCAATCTTGGAATTTCAGTTCTGCAAAGTGGAGAAACTGTGGCAGGGGCAAAGCACTTTGTTGGGGGTGCTGGGCGGCACGGGATCTTTGGAAGATAGGTCTCGGAAAGATATTGTTGGGGGTGCTGGGCGGCACGGGATCTTTGGAAGATAGGTCTCGGAAAGATATTGTTGGGGGTGCTGGGCGGCACGGGATCTTTGGAAGATAGGTCTCGGAAAGCTTGGGATCTCCACCTACCCAAGACAGATCAACCTAGTGCGAAATTTGATCCGTTAGATCTAATCAAATTTAGAAACCTGAGTGACGCATGGGCCAGACATTGGACCCAGTCTCCAAATAAAGAACTTTTCTGCTCTACGGAATGCCTGGGTGATGACCGACATTCGACAAAATGTATTAGTTACCAACAAGCCGAACGAATTTCGTATCAGTTGGCTCACGCACTTGCGTTAGCCAATGTTGGCAAAGGCGATAGGGTTATCCTCTCTGGCCAACCAAGTATCGAGTTCGCACTTATAGTTATGGCACTTATTCGGGCCGGTATAGTGCTAATAGCAACTAACCCCTCTCTTTCTGATAGAGAGTTTGCTTATATAATTGGCGATTCCAGTCCAAAAACTATAATCGGCGACTCATCCTTATTGGCAAGGATCTCTAATAAGTTCGAGACCGACATAGAACTCCTTGACCTGCAAAGTATTTTCAGCGATGTTTGTGGCCACGGCGGGTCTGCCCCGGTCGGCGGGTCTGCCCCGGTCGGCGGGCGCTTGGTTGCTGATGAGATGAGAGAGTCGAACCTAACCAATGACTTCCTCGCTGAAGATATTTCGCTCAGTGACCCTGCAATCATCTCGTACACTTCTGGGACTACAGGAGCGCCTAAAGGTGCGGTACTCAGCCACCAAAATCTTCTTGCTAATAGTGCCTCAATTACAGCGGCTTGGCGTTGGGAAGAATGCGACCGTTTATTCTTGGCGCTACCTCTCTATCATGCACACGGACTATGTAACGGACTTTTAGGGACTCTATACTGCGGGGCAACCCTAGTAGCGGCTGGTCGATTCGACGCACAAGATTGTCTAGAGAAGATACAATCGACAAAGTCTACAATGTTTTTTGGCGTTCCCACCATGTATCAACGCCTCATTCAACAGACAAACGTTTCGGATATGAGAACTTTACGTCTTTGCGTATCAGGTTCTGCCCCACTTGCCCCAACTCTTTTCAGTAAGTTTTATGCTGCTAGCGGGTTAGAACCACTTGAGCGCTATGGTGCCACTGAAGTTCTAATGGCAATTTCAAATCCCTATGATGGTAAGCGTAAACCTGGCAAGGTAGGCATACCGCTCCCAGGGGTGGAAATACGTCTGGCCGAAGATGGAGAAGTTCTAGTAAGGAGCCCTATGGTGTTTAGCCGATACTGGAATCGTGACATCGAGACCACCGAAAGTCTTGTCGATGGATGGTACCATACTGGCGATATTGCTACTCAAGATGATGATGGATACTTTGAGATCGTGGGGCGATCTAAAGAATTGATTATTAGCGGTGGAATGAATGTTTACCCCAAGGAGATAGAACAGATAATTGGACAAGTTGATGGAGTATTGGAGGTTGGCGTTATTGGACTTAGTTCCAGAGAGTGGGGTGAGCAAGTGACCGCACTTGTGGTGCCTAACGCGGTGGATTCGCAATCCAATGATGAGTTAGAAGAAGCAATCTCGGCAGTATGTAAGGAACAGCTAGCACCCTATAAGCGACCCAAGAAGATTCTATTTACCGAGAGACTCCCCCGTAACAGCTTAGGAAAACTGATTAGATCTGAACTAGCCGGACTTATTGAGACTCAAGACTCTGGCTATGTTGTTTATTCTTCCGCGGAAGAATAATTGACCAGGAGGTCAAGTTGATTGTGCAGTCTTCCGCGGAAGAATAATTGACCAGGAGGTCAAGTTTCTGGCTTAATCCATCCATCGTCTTGATGAAACTCCCTTACGATCTTTGCAGGAGCACCCGCTATTACGCATCTATCTGGGAACGAGCCATTTACTACAGAACTTGAGGCGACAACCACGTTGGAGCCCAAGGTCGTACCAGGTAGGATAGTAACGTTGGTCCCAATCCAGGACCCTGAACCAATCTTTACAGGCTGATCGTTAGGCCACTGAAGCCCTATCGGAATATCAGGATCCTTGTAGCCGTGGTTTTGATCCGTAATATAAACATATGGACCCGTAAAAACATCATCGCCTACTTCAATACGAAAGTGACCAACTATATGACTTCCCCGCCCAATTAGGCAACGCTCTCCAATTGAGACAACCGGATCACTCACCATTTCTTGGCCAGGGACCATACCAGCAGAAATACAGCTGTACGGTCCAATCAAGGTCTTGCTCCCAACCTGAATCCATTTCTCACCAAATATCGTTCCGCGGGGAAACATTAGGCATGCTCCCTCACCAAAATATCCGAACTGCTTAGTGTAAGGGTCGAGATTACTAATAGTACCTTTCCGACAAAGCCAATCCCATCCCTTGTTGATCAGGCGGGCAACATGGGCATTCTTGTGCTGGCGTAGAATTTGGACCTTTGAATTCAAACCGGGGCTCATAGCTGGTGGTTCCACTCTTGCACATTTTGTCGTATGGCGCTAACGGAACAAAAAGGCGAACATTTACGTTATATAGTTCACTATGCCCGCTATAACCGTAACAAATCCCGATATCCTTCCCCGAATAGAACGTCCGTCCACCACAATGTCTCAGCGCCCGTTGGTCTCAGTAGTAGAAAGCCACCGCCAGCTAGAAGGTGCAGGATTCGAAGTTAGAAGGCCTTTCCCAAATGCCAAGCTCTCCATGGCAGATCCTTTCCTTCTCTTTGATCACCTAGGTTCCGTAGAATATTCTCCCGGCGAAGCAAAGGGCGCACCTTGGCATCCTCACCGTGGTTTTGAAACAGTTACGTACGTTATGGATGGATTTTGGCGTCACCGCGACTCCCTCGGCGGCGGAGGACTTATTGGCAATGGATCAACTCAGTGGATGACTGCTGGTGCTGGGATCTTGCATGATGAGCTTCCGACCGAGGAGCTTGTTGAGAAGGGAGGACTCTTCCACGGGGTTCAACTCTGGGTAAATCTCCCCTCATCTCTCAAGATGGTCAATCCAAGATATCAGGATATAGCCGCCGATCGCTTAGAATTAGTATCTTCTCACGATGGTAGTATCCTAATAAGAATAATTGCTGGTGAACTCGGTGGATTCCAGGGACCCGGCGTGACTTATACACCAATTACCTATTTGCATGCTTCAATACCTCCTGACGCTATTCTTGAATTGCCGTTCAACTCAAACTTCAACGCTCTGGTTTATTGTCTATCCGGTGCTGGTCAAGTTACAACCCAAGGCGTGCCATTGTCCGAAGGACAGCTGGCAGTCTTTGGTGACGGCGACTATCTAGTGGCAAGGGCTAATCATAAAATGCCCGTCAATTCAAACAACCTAGAAATTTTAGTGCTTGGTGGTGCTCCTATAAATGAGCCTGTTGTACGTCATGGCCCGTTCGCGATGAATAGTCGTGCAGAGATTATTCAAGCAATCGAGGATTTTGAAAAAGGCAAGATGGGAATCATCCCGCCAGAGATTGTCTGAGCGAAATTGTTTAGCCCTCTAGGTTCGGCGTATATCCAGGCTGAAGGTTGATTGATTTAATCTCAGTAAAAAGCTCTAAACCTTCCGGACCATACTCGCGTCCGATTCCCGACTCTTTGAATCCTCCAAAAGGAGTAGCAAAGTCAAACGGTATGGAACTGTTGAGCATGTAAGTCCCAGTTCTAACACCTCGTGCAACCTTTAGTCCACGGTCAGGATCGCTTGTCCAAACCGATCCACACAGGCCATAGCTGGAGTCGTTGGCAATAGAAATCGCACTTTCATCACCATCATAAGGGATAACGGCCAGCACGGGGCCAAATATCTCTTCCTGGGCAATCTTCATAGAGTTGTCAACGTTGATAAAAACGGTGGGTTCCACAAACCAGCCCTTGGAAAAGCTTGAAGGTCTGCCACCGCCAACCGCTACTTTAGCTCCTTCACTCTCGCCAGCCTTGATATATCCTTCTACTCTGTCTCGTTGCCTTTCTGCAACTAGCGGACCGACTTCTGTCGACATATCAAGTGGATCTCCTACTTTGAGCGCTCCAACTCTTTCCACTAGAGCATCGACGACTTCATCATAGCGATCCCTCGGGGCCAAAATCCTTGTCTGGGCTATGCACGCTTCTCCATTGTTCATTATTGCGTTAGGTATCAAGCTAGGTAGTGCCGCGTCGAGATTGACATCATCCAACAAGATTGCGGCTGATTTACCGCCTAACTCAAGTGAGCAACGCTTGAGTTGTTCGCCACAGATTGAAGCAATCTTGCGGCCAGCTAAGCCTGAACCAGTAAAAGATACTTTGTCAACCTTGGGATGGCGAACCAAGTACTCTGCCACTTCTCGATCAGCCGGTATAACACTAAGTACTCCCTTGGGAAGTCCCGCCTCTTCTAGGGTTTCAGCAAGACGGTTTGCATTTAGCGGAGTTTCTGGGGCAGGTTTGAAAACTATCGTACAGCCTGCAATTAGCGCGGGTGCCAATTTCCCACATGACAATAACAAAGGAACGTTCCAAGGTGTAATAGCCGCTACAACACCTACAGGTTCGCGCGTTACCAACACTTGACTTAGTAGACCTTGCCTGACTTCATCGAACTTGAAGGATGTTGCCAAATCAGCGTAATAATTCAAAACCATGGTTGGCGCAAGCGCTTGACCTAACATCCCCCACCCTAGCGGTGCTCCCATCTCTGAGCTTATAAGCTCTGCCCATGATTGAGTTTCATTTGCAATCGCTAAAGCAACCTTGCGGACTATCTCAGCCCGTTCAGTGTGCTTCATCCTTGGCCACGGGCCGGAATCAAATGCGGTTCTTGCCGCTTCTACGGCTCGATCGACATCTGCTTTGACGGGACTTGGAACCCTTCCAATTGGCTCCTCGGTGAATGGAGAATTCACCACAATTGTATCGGTTCCAGATGGTTTTACCCACTCTCCGCCAATATATAGATGATCATATTCAGTAGTGGCCATTGCACTCCCCTCGTCAATGAGAACGCGTTCTCGCTTACCCCATAAATGCTACTCCCCGACCGGCAAGTATAAAAATCGGCCGCAATTTTTGTGTGCTTTGCTACGACTATGCGTGGCTTTTTGCTAATAACTATCTAAACCGGCATAAGCAGCCAGCCGGTATTTTGCGGTAAATCTCCTGCTAGAGTACGTTTTGACGGGCCAAAAACTGCTGAAAGGAGATAGGCATCAACCTATGAATCGCCCAACCTATCCAAGCCTCCCAACCTACAGGCACCACCACGCGATTTGCCTTGATGGCGCTTAGAATAGCATTTGCCACAGTTTCGGGCTGGTGTCCTCTGCCAAAAAGAGTCTCAACTTTGAGCCTGTTAGAAGCTTGTGATTGATCGCCCAAAAATCGTGTCCCTCGAAGTATCGGGGTATTGATAATACCTGGGCAGATTGCGGAAACACCGATTCCCTTGGGTGCCAACTCTGCCCTTAGGCATTGAGAAAATGCGAGCACCCCGGCTTTAGTAGTTACATAAGCAGGTTCGCTAGCGCGTGGAGTGTAACCCAAGGCAGAAGATAAATTTACAATATGGCCTCGACCCCGTTCAACCATTGGTCCAACGAACGCCCTAGTACACGAAATTACCCCGTCTAAGTTTACAGAGCGTATCCACTCCCAATCTTCTTTGGTCATAGAGAGAAATGAGCCACTCATACCAACGCCAGCATTGTTGACCAAAATATCTATTGCCCCAAACTCTTCATTTACATGCTGGGCGATTTCCTCAACCTGGCTTGAATCACGTACATCGCATTGGTAATGCATTTGGCAACCTAGGGGCGACTTGGATGCACTAATTCCTACAGGCTTTTCTGATTCACACGCAAGTGCAACTTCTTTAGCACTTTTCTCATCTATATCGAGGCAAATTACAGAGCTACCTACTCTGGTCAGCGCAATTGCAGTTGCCTTACCTATACCGCTACCTGCACCTGTCACTAGCGCGACTGAACCCTTGACCGTAACTTTCGAACTCATATTCTTGCCCCGCAAATTGTGGTATTTGACTTCATATCTTTGCAGCTGCAGATCGTGGTTTTTGACTTCATATCTTTGCAGCTGCAAATCGTGGTATTTGACTTCATATTCGAGATGGCCTCCAAAATGGCTCTGGCTCTGGCTCTGGTAGAGCCGTCGTCCTTTCGACTATAACAGTGACTCACCTCTGGGGAAAAACCAATACAGCTCCTTGGACTCTTGCTTGAAAACTATCCCCTACGCTTATCCTTTCCTTGGAAAAAGTCAGAGCTTTAAATACTTTTTGTGACGTTTGGATTACCTCGGTTGCGCTGCTAACCACTCGCAAGTAGACACAAATGTGGCTACCATAAAATTGTCTATCCTCTACTCGCACAATCACTCCACCTTGTAATGGCGAACCATCTAGCAATTCTATATCTTCCGGCCGTATAACTACGTCGACTTTATCTCCAACGCTTAGTGATAACTTTCCCAGCTCCTCAACACTTTGTGAAATAGGCAACTCTCCAAAAAGACACTTGACTCTATCATGAGATACGATTTCTCCAGGCAATACGTTGGCTTCGCCAATGAAATTAGCAATGTCAAGGCTCCGTGGCTGCAAATACACTGTCTCTGGAGGACTCATCTGCGCGATCCTTCCATCTCGCAATATAGCTACTTCATCGCTTAGCGACATAGCTTCTTGCTGATCGTGAGTTACTATGAGAGAAGTAATTCCGGTAGATTTCAGGATAGAACGCAGTGCGATTGCAATATCTACCCTTAGTTTTGCATCGAGCCCCGTCAATGGCTCATCGAGAACGATTAAACCAGGTTTAGGAGCCAACGCTCTTGCTAGAGCCACGCGACGCTGTTCACCCCCTGAAAGCTGATTAGGAGCTTTGATGAGGTCTTGGTGGGCAAGGCCGACTAGCTCTATCAACTCTCTAACTTTATGGTCGCGTGTACGGTCTCTTCGATGCAGGCCAAAACCAATATTATCTCTTACACTCAGATGGGGAAATAGGGCACCTTCCTGTGGCAGATATCCTACTCCTCTTTTTTCCGGAGCTATATATCGTGTTAGGGAAGCTTGCTGCCTTGTGTCTCTTTGCCGAGGCTCGTCCCGCGAGCGATTAGCTACCTCGATGACGCAGCTTCCATCGATTTCCACCCGGCCAGAGTTTGGAGTCTCAAAGCCTGCGATGATCCTTAGCAACGTCGTCTTGCCACTCCCAGATGAGCCCACCACCGAGACCAATTGGCCTGGGGCAATATCGAGATCTAATCCATCCAATATTTTGCGTTCTCCAAAAAACTTGGAGATTCCCATAACTCGAACCGACTTTCCCGGAGATTTGCTTGTATCGGGTAAAGTTCTATCGGAGGGCACTTTCAGCCACCTTTCCAAAACGGCTCATGAGTAGGTAGGTGGTTACCCCTGATATCACCAAAAGTGCTAACGCATAAGGGGCAGCTGCATCAAATGCCACGGTTGTCGCATTCGACCAAAACTGAGTGCCAAGGGTATACATGCCAGGGGGAAGAAGTATCTGCGTCGTCGAAAGATCGCCCAGCACAAAGGTAAAGACCATGACACCTGCTGCGGCCAAACCTGGTCTGGCGATAGGAAGTATTACTCTCCAAAGTGTTTTGAAAGAGCCACTTCCAAGAGAGAACGAAGCATCATAAAGTCGCCCTTCAATTTGGCCCAGAACAACCCTTATGGCAACTAGTCCAAGCGGAACAAATAAAATTGCATAAGCTATCAGTAAGAGAGGGATTGTTTCGTACAACGGGGCCACCCAGTGCGACGCTGCATAGCTAAGTGCAATTGCTCCCACTAAATCAGGTAGTGCAAATGCCATATAGGTCCCGCGCTCAAACAAAACCGATACCTTGCTTTGATAACGTGATATGTATATCGCAATTGGAAGGGCCATGAAAATAGCAATCACAGCCCCGCCAACTCCGAGTCCAATAGAGGTAAGTGCAGATACAGACAAGTATTTAACACCCTGGGAACTCGATAAAATAGCTTCTTTCGAACTCGTGAGGAACCAATGGATTACCGAGCCAACTGGTATGCCGATCGATGTGATACCAAGTAATAGCATTATTGAAAACGCTAAGTAGCGAAGTTTCCCAAGTTTGAGCCGGTAGATACTTGCTCGAGCTCCCCATCCGAGTCGTGCATACTCTGACTTGCCTCGAAAAATATGTTCCCCATAGAGAACTGCTATACACAACAGTATCGAGATAAGTGACAAAATTGATGCACTAGTTACTGAAAAGCTCGTTTCGAACTGCGAGTATATGTCAGTCGAAAATGTCTGAAACTTCATCGCCGCAAATGCATCGAACTCTACTAAAGAGTCCAACACGACTAAGAGCACGCCTCCCAATATCGCAGGCTTTAGTTGAGGAAGGATAACGGTAAAGAATGTTCTCAGTGAACTCTTGCCCATAGAGGTTGAGCACTCTTCAAGCGCAGGGTCCAGACCCCTCAGAGCCGCTGAAACCACTAAAAATACTAACGGGAAATAGGTAAATACCGTCACAGCCACAGCTCCAAGAATCCCTTGCATGGAACTGGAAAGTCCTACCCACGCAAAGCTCGTCAAGAAAGGGGGGATGGTCAGGGGCGCAACACAACATATCATCCAGACCTTACGGCCCGGTAAGTCTGTTCTAACTACTAGCCAAGCAGAACCAACTCCGACAATGGCACATATCGGTGTTGCAATTAATGATACAGATAGCGTGTGTTCTATCAGAGTAACAATATTGCCTGACGATAGAGTGGAAGATATTTGATGGATTCCACCACTGAAGGCCTTTACAACAGTAATAATAACGGGGGCTAAGATTACTAGCTCCACTACAATACAAACTGGAATTATCCCTCTAAAGTTGGACCCCCTCGACTTATGAGCCACCCGGTTCGGCCCCTTCATTGCCTTCGGCACCTTCATTGGATCCAGAGGAGCCCAACACCTGCCCCGCACTAGTAATCAACCCGCTCGGTGGAACTTGAAGTTTCTTTACTATACTTGGAACCGAAAGTGAGTCTGCACTCGAAACACCTCTAATGGGGTTACTTTCAAGAAAGTAAAATGTAACCGTACCAAGCGAAGCACCAGGCGGGTATAAGGTAATCGTGCTGATTTCGCCATTAGCATTGAGTCCAACTATTGCGTTGACCGTTCCAAATGAGCTGGCTTGGGTGGGCATTGAGCTGGCTGGCGTGGGTGCTGAGCCAGGAGTTGAGCTGGCTGGCGTCAGTGTTGAGCCAGACGACGTTGAATTTTCCATCAGACTAGTCGACGAAAGCAGCTGAGCATAAAGACTTGCATATTCTCCATGAAAATTCGGTTGAGCGCTACTTAGGTCAAGCTGGACCAACGCAACAGATGAGGCACCAGATGTGCCCGATTGTTGATTGATTGGCTCTGCAATATCGCTATAGTTAGCAAGTAGCTCAAGGATAAATTGCGGATTGCTGTAGATAATCTGGCTGAAAAATGCTACGTCACTGCGAAAAGTTTCACTATTTATCGTATCTGGAGTGATGGAAAGCCAACTCCGCCCAGCTGGCAGAACTCTATTTTCTAACTGCGGAGCATCTAAATCAATGACTCCTTTATTGAATACCAACCCCATTGTCAGGCGCTGCTGGTTTACCAGCACCCCAACCGAGGACCTGGGCTGCAAATGCGAAAACTGGGAACTAGGCAAGACTACCATTGAGCCGCTCCCAGTACCTAGAGAGAACTTTCCTATGCCGGTTAGTTGTGTGCATGGGCTAGCCATTAATACTGGAGCGCTGAAGGTCACTTCGACGTTTTCAGATGTAGCCTCGGTCTGTACTGCCATCGCCTTGACATTTTCCAAAAGAGATTGGGAGGGATTGCTGATACTTAGAGTATCGAGCGAGTCAGCATTGTAGCAGCTAGTTTGAGCACTGGCCTCAACTCTTTTTACTGCACAACTCGATAACATCGTAGTGCAACTCAAAAGGAGAATAGCGAAGATTACTTGAACCTTGAACCTTCCCACCCTTGAGGAAGGGTATTCTGCCCACATTTCAGTCAACCGCACAACTTTCACAGAAGGCCAGCTTGAGATACCAACTTTGCCGCTAGCTTATCATTACCCAACTGGACAACAGAAAGTAAATCAGGTGAGACTCTTGAGAGCGGCTCTAACAGCGAGTTTGGATTTACCCCGACACGGGCCGGATACTCATAATCATCACTTCTTGCGAGCAAAGATTCACCTTTGTGAGAAATGACAAAGTTTACAAATTTTATTGAAGCTTCATAATTACTCGTATAGCGACTTATGGCAATCGGAGAAATATTCTCTAGTGATCCAACATTCTCGTTTGGGAAAAAATAGAGCTTGCTATGCATTCGAGATGGTCCATCTTGAAGTCTAAGACGATACCAGTAGTATTGGTTTATGATACCTATGGCTGATCGACCTTGGTTGACCGCTGCAAGGGCAGCTTCGTCACTTTGATATAAAGAGCCGTTGCTCCTTAGGCCAATTAGCCAGGCAGTTGCTTGTTGAACAGAATAACTTCGTGCAATTGCTCCAACAAGGGGCAAGAAGTCCGGATCTGAAGGTGCTAGTGCTAGCTTTCCCTTCCAATAGGGCTTTGCAAGATCTAAGAGACTAGTAGGAAGCGCAGAGCTGGCAATTAGAGACGGGTTATAGGCCAAGCAACTGACCCGCAGAGCAACTCCGACCCAGTCGCCTTGAGGAGACGAGTACTTGCTCGGTATCTGAGCTAAGGTTGATTGGCTCAACTTTCTGAGTAAATTGTGCTGTTCGACTAGCATCATTTCAGGTGAATTTTCTAGGAAAATTACGTCCGCCCTGGTATGCGATCCTTCTTCCAAAAGCTGGTCAGCTAGAACAACTGATGAGTTCGTTTCTAACTTTACCGAAATTCCGGTTGATTTCTCGAATGAACTTACCAATGCTTGAGTAAGTTCTAAATGCTGGCCGTTATAGACAACTATTTGACCGGTACGATTACTAGAGCATGAAACCATCAAGATTCCAGCTACTAGGAACGAACTTAGTGCAATCTTAGACCGTTTCAATTTTTTCATTTAGTTTCTGCTACTACCTTCTCGTAGGGCGATAATTTCTTTGTTTACCCAACACATGGGTCGACGAAATCACGAGGCGATCAACAAGCTATTTTTGATTCTATAGTGCTTTTGGCGATAAAGAAATACGTAAAAATACTGTAAAATACCAGTGTGGATGATTACTTATGACGGGAGCGTCTCATATCTAAAGCTATTAGAGCCTTCTCAGCAATATCGAAGATTCGTTGCGCGGCTTTCAACGCACTATTGGCCTCAGCGGCTGACATCGGGGCCGGATCGTATTCAGCGCGATTCTTCAATGGGAGAACTCTACGTAAGTGATTGGCCGCTTGCCTACCTTCGGCCCCAGCTGCGCTCTCTAGGTGCTGAGGTGCTAGTGAACGTTCGTAATCGCTCGTAGTTCGTTGCCAACAAGTAGAATACCATCACGTTCGATCTCTTGCCATACACTTCCATCCCGATGTAAATGGATTGACAACTCCTCTCTGGAAACGATAAGTAGATTCACGGTGTTGCCTACTATTTCCCGAGCTTTGTCTGACCACCGCCCCAATGTATTGACCCAATCTGGATCGTCGCTACTCATGTCTTGGGGAATCACCACGGCAACATCAAGGTCGCTTCCTGCAGTTGCTTCTTCACGAGCTAATGAACCGAAAACGATGAGACTCTGCGGAGCAGGATCCATAAGTCTGGCTTCATCTTGCAAACGTCGTATTACCCGGTCTCTCAGCTCAGAAATGGAGATGATCAAACGAGCCGCTTCATTTTCACGCGAAAGCGATACGAGAGCAGATCGTCCGGCTTCTCGACGTTGAATTATGCCAAGCACATAGAGGTGATTCAAAACAGCCACTGCCCTATTGACGCTAACATCGGCCAATCTAGCGACTGTTGTCATCGTAAGTTCAGTTTGTGTAGCTGCAAGCACTGAGAGTATGCGGCCTTGTACCCCTGGTACCCCTGGTACCCCTGGTACCCCTGGTACGATGGTCTCAATCGGGCGGCAGTAGTCCACGATTTGACCGAAATCGAGCCGCAAGCCGACGACTTTAGTCGTGGGTCAAGGCTCGCTTGACGATGTCGTACCCCAGTTGTATTGTTGATTCTAACTGGTGGCGAGAACCAAGCCACCAACAAT